>JAHHHF010000093.1 GCA_019359495.1 Goleter apudmare HA4340-LM2 | reverse complement strand
AATCAATAACTTCGCTGGATCTTAAGTATTCTTCCATGCCAACTGCTACAAATATTGCAATTAAATTCTAAGCAACTAACCGATAACCTCAAACTACTGCCATTACCCACAAATGAAGCCAGCTAACTATTTATTATACGGAAACTTTCTGTATAATCTTTTTCTGAACCCTAATATATCAAGCATTACAACTAACTTCTGTCTGAATATACGGAAGACTTATTTTTTACATCCCCTATCTGAGTATTACACAGAATTTTTCCGTATAACCACCCTTTACGGGAGGATTATATGGAATTTTTCCGTGTATCCCTTGGTGTTATATAGAAATTGTCACCCAATCCACGACAGATCTCTCGCTAATCAGAACTTGCTTGATTGCCAGTCCCAAATCTGATTCATCTTCCACCAGTAAAATTCGCATCACTCCAGGGAAATCAACCATGAAGCTCTGATCTTACAAAAACTTTTGCCATTTCACCTGGATTTCATCTGACCTTTGGCAAACTATGGAGAACTTTTGTTTAACGTGTCTGTTGAGCGGCGACCAACCAACTTGAACACTAGACGAAAGACTTTGCACGTCCGCTCAAATCGGGTTGTTGTGCCTCTGGCTACAGTTTATCAATGAGCTTGTCGTAATCCGCGTGAGTTCCAATCCAAAACCAAGAGATACCGCTTTCTACTTCGACACCTAAAGCGCGATAATCTAATCCTGCTCGAACTGACCAGTACTTTTTACCGATCTTCTTGAAGTGCAATGATGGATGAGACGGATCATCTCTCAAAAGTTCATAGCACTGGTCTGCTGTCTCCTGCACGTTCTTGGGCAAATCGTCATAACACTTCCAAAATCTCCTGGTTGTGTAGTGCATCAGATTTCTCGACAATGACCCGCTTTGAACTCAGCGATCGCTTCTTCAGCCAAAGCCTCTAGTTTGCCATCTGCGATGTCCTGTTCTAGTTGCTCATCCCAACGCTGGTAATCTATGTCAAAGAACCACTGTCTGAGTCGCTGAAACTCGTCTGATGGAAGTGTAAGAATAGCGGCTTCGATTTGCTCAAGAGTTGACATAACAGGCTATAGTTTTTTGATTTTCCTCACATTATAGCTTTGCCATAAGATCGATTCTCCACTGATTTCAGGTGTTCTGATGTCCACTCCACCCACTGTGTATAAGTTTGAATTTCTGCTGGCGTATCCAAAACTTCAAATCGAGACTTCGGATCTGTCAGCAAATCTAAAACTAATTCTTCATATTCCTCCCGTGTAATTTCAAAAGGGTTCCAAGAACACGAGTCGGAACCTTTTCGGGTAAACGAAACTTACGCAGTAAGTTGGAACCCCACGGATTTATCCGAGGGGTAGTTCAGAAAGTTGAGCGGAATTGAGATTGCACTGTAAGCATCATCAATTAAGGTTTGCTGCTGATAAAGCCCCAAAATTAGTAGTCTTCCAGAAGGACGCAGTAGCAACTTCATCTTCTCTAAAGCTGCTTCTATATCCATATGATGTAACACAGCGATATGATGTAACACAGCGATCGACACAATCACATCGTAGTCTGCTTCTAGGAAGTCGGCTGTCAGAAAGTCAGCCCTTAGGTAAGAAATATTGGGAACAGCATTGAAAATTGATGCCTCTGCTAAGACTGCACTATCAATATCCAGCGCATCCACTACCGCGGATCGCTCTGCCATTTTCCATGCAAAAAGACCTAACCCACAACCTACATCCAGCTTACGACCAACCTTCTTAGGAACTCGGCGCAGTAGATAGCTATGGTAATGAGCATTATGGTTCCACATTGCCTATCAACAATAGAGTCTAACGTTCCCAATCACCCGCCGCCAGAAAACTCTTGTACTAGTCACCAATTTTATACGGTCGGCGTGCAACGGGATTGTTAGGCGGCGGCAAGAGATTTAGTCAATTTTTCTGAGCAACGTGAAAAGCAGAAAGGTTTGAGAGTTGAAGACGACCTGCAAAGTTTTCATCTATTTTATGTCGCAATCCTTCAAACAAAGCATTCCTAATTTTTGCGTCTAGCTCCAAGTATTGTGAAAAAGTACTCAGTAGTGTCAAATACTCATCCACGTTGTACGTGACTTCCCAATCGGTCTCTTCAAACACTACATCCTTAAATTGACCTGAACTGATGACAATTCGTTCAAGCTCTCTCAATTCTGCTTCATGGTTTTCCTTTCCTTTGTAATGAGACAGAGATGGAGCATGAACTTGATAAACCTCCTGTAACACTTGATAGACTTCGTATGAAGGAATGGCTGGCACATTCGCTAATAAAATGAGCGCACCATCGTCCTGCAAAGCATTGGCTACCTTCGGATAGGCAACTTCTGGTGGTATCCAATGAATCGAAGTCGCTGCTAAAACAGCATTAAACCGCTGCGCCTCTAGATTCCACTCCTCAAACGAAGTGGTTTGGATCTTGACTTTGGAGTACTTGGCACAATTTCTTCGAGCGATCGCGCAAAAGTCTGGGTTTGGCTCAAGGCAAAGCATTGAAAAACCTAGTTCGGCAAACGTAACTGTTGCAGTTCCAGGACCACAGCCTATTTCAAGGATAGTCGCGTCGTCATCA
Organism: Goleter apudmare HA4340-LM2; assembly: GCA_019359495.1. GTDB lineage: Bacteria > Cyanobacteriota > Cyanobacteriia > Cyanobacteriales > Nostocaceae > Goleter > Goleter apudmare. The sequence goes on along the minus strand of JAHHHF010000093.1, from coordinate 91,530 downwards.
AGTTGAGTTAACTCGATCACTCGCTCGATCAACGCTTTTGGATAGTGAGGTCGTGCCTTGTTGTAAGCCTCTGCGGCAGGAGAATACCAGGTCTTTTTCTGTTCTAAGTCTTTGTTTGCGTACTGTTTAGTCGTTTGTGCAGGATCTCCCATCGCTTAGTCCCGTAAGTGTATTTGTCTATTTTGAAACTGCATCCCCGGCACAAATCTCAGCCGCCTAACTATTTATTATACGGAAACTTTCTGTATAATCTTTTTCTGAACCCTAATATATCAAGCTTTACAACTAACTTCTGTCTGAATATACAGAAAACTTCTTTTTTACATCCCTATCTGAGTATTACACAGAATTTTTCCGTATAACCACCCTTTACGGGAGGATTATATGGAATTTTTCCGTGTATCCCTTGGTGTTATATAGAAATTGTCACCCAATCCACGACATATCTCTCGCTAATTAGGACTTGCTTGATTGCCAGTCCCAAATCCGCTTCATCTTCCACCAGTAAAATTCGCATCGCTCCAGGGAAATCAACCACGAAGCTCTGATCTTACAAAAACATCTGCGATTTCACCTGGATTTCATCTGACCTTTGGCAAACTATGGAGAACTTTTGTTTAATTCAGTATCCATTGTGAGGAGTGATTATGAAACCTTTTATGCTAATGAGTTCCATTCTGGCAGCCAGTTTAATTATCTCTGCGCCCACTGTTGTATTTGCTCACGTTGGGCATGGTGATGAATTTCAGGCAAAGGGCGGCATTAATCGCGTGAAAGTCAATCCCCAAACCGATCAACTGTTAGGTATTGTGGTCACACCGATCGCTTCCTCTGCCAAATCTGGATCTGCTGTGATGATTCCGGTGACGGCATTGGTTGATGCCAACGGTAAACAGATAGTCTTTGTGCAGTATAAAAATTTTTATGAGCCAGTAGAAGTCACTACCGGTGCGACTAAAGGCGAACTAATCGCAGTGACCAAAGGATTGTTAGTTGGCGAAAAACTGATTACCCAAGGTAGTTTGTCGCTCTATGCTGAATCGCGTAAAACCCAAACCGCCGATGCAACCCCCAATCCAGCCGCGAGTGCCACTCCTAAAACTGATGCAGTCCATGCTCAGAAAGATGCTAAAGGAATACCTCATAGCCACGATACTGCCGGTAATCTCGTCTCACAGGCTGGTGAAACAACTCAGCAATCGGGCGGATTTCCGATGGGTATTGTAGCAGGAGTCGGTGGTGGAGTGGTGCTTGTGGGCGGAGCGATCGCCTTGATAGCTGGCAATGGCAAGAAGAAAGGAGACTTTTAATGAACTCCATTCTCAATCAAATTCTCAAAAACTCAATTGCCCAGCGTTGGTTCATAGTTATCTGTGCGATTTTAGTGACGGTGTGGGGAGTGTTTACTGTCACTCAGATGCCACTGGATGTGTTTCCTGAATTTGCGCCTCCCCAGGTGGATATTCACACCGAAGCGACTGGATTAGCTCCAGAGGAAGTGGAATCACAAATTACCGTGCCGATTGAAAGCGCGGTGAATGGTTTGCCAGGGGTGACTACGGTGCGTTCTTCCTCCAAAGTCGGGCTATCGATGGTGCAGGTGGTGTTTGACCAAGATGCCGACATTTATAAAGCCCGGCAATCAGTGACAGAACGACTCCAGCAGGTGACAAATCAGTTACCTGAAGGGGTGCATCCGCCAGAAATTTCACCGTTAGCATCGCCCTTGGGTACGATTTTACAGTATGCCTTTACTATAAATGGGCAGGGGAAAACCTCGCTGATGGATTTGCGCCGTCTGGTGGATAGCACCCTGAGCAACCAAATTTTGTCTGTGCCGGGAGTCACCCAAGTCACCGTTTACGGTGGGGATGAACGACAGGAACAGGTGCTAATTGATCCAGAAAAATTGCGATCGCTCAGTGTTTCCCTGACCGAAGTTACCAATGCTGCCAGAGGTGCAAATTCTAACGCCCCAGGAGGATTCTTGATTGGTGGTGGTCAAGAACTGTTGGTACGCGGTATTGGCCAGGTAAAATCAATTGCAGACTTGCAACAATCTGTGGTGAAGGTGCAAGATGGGAAACCGATTTTGCTCAAAGATGTGGCGGAAGTCAAAACGGGTGCAGCACTGAAGCGGGGTGATGCTAGTTTTAATGGGCAGCCGGCTGTGGTGATGATGATTAACAAACAGCCTGATGTCGATACCCCCACCGTAACAAAAGCAGTAGAAGCGGTGCTGCAATCTTTGCAAGCGACATTTCCCCCTGATGTGCAGGTGGCGCGGACATTCCGGCAGTCTAACTTTATTGATACTGCCATTGCCAATGTCAGCAGTTCCCTGATTCAAGGCATCATCATCGTGTCGGTGATTATGCTGTTGTTTCTGATGAATTGGCGTACTGCCGTAATTACTCTGAGTGCGATTCCTCTGTCACTGTTGATTGGCTTAATGTTCATGAAAGCTTTTGGCTTGGGCATTAACACTATGACCTTGGGCGGTTTAGTCGTAGCCATTGGCTCAGTTGTGGATGACTCAATCGTGGACATGGAGAACTGCTATCGGGGACTGCGAACTAATCAGGCGCAGGGCAACCCGAAGCATCCCTTTCAGGTGGTGTATGAAACCTCTGTGCAAGTGCGGTTAGCTGTGATTTTTTCCACAGTGATTATCGTAGTCGTGTTTGCACCAATTTTTAGTTTGACAGGTGTTGAAGGCAACATTTTTGCTCCAATGGGTTGGGCATATTTGCTCTCGATCTGCGCGTCTACTCTGGTTGCCATGACCCTTTCGCCTGCCCTGTGTGCAATTCTGCTGGCAAACCAAACCCTACCGCAAGAAGGTACATTCATTTCCCGTTGGGCAGAACGATTATATTGTCCGTTGTTAAATCTGTCGCTGCGATCGCCCCAAATCATTCTGGGTGTAGCACTTGCAGCCTTGGTTGCTGCTTTTGCGATCGTTCCCTCCCTGGGACGGGTGTTTCTCCCCGAATTTCAGGAGAAATCATTGGTCAATTCAATGGTTTTATTTCCAGGGGTTTCCCTCGATATGACCAATCGGGCAGGGATAGCACTGTCCAGTGCGCTTAAAGATAATCCTTTATATGAGTGGGTGCAGATACGGGCAGGACGCACTCCAGGGGATGCAGATGGGGCGGGAGTGAGTATGGCTCATGTGGATGTAGAACTGAGCGATCGCGCCCTCCAAGACCGCGAAGCCAGCATTAAACAATTGCGGCAAGAGTTCAATAAACTGCCTGGTGTGGCATCTAACATTGGTGGATTTATTTCTCACCGCATGGATGAAGTGCTGTCGGGGGTCAGAAGTGCGATCGCTGTCAAAATCTTTGGCCCTGATTTAATCGAACTGCGAAAGATTGGCGAACAAGTGCGAGATGTGATTGGGCCCATCGCTGGCGTTGTAGACTTGCAGCTTGAACCCCAACTACCCATTCGTCAGGTACAAATTCAATACAATCGGGCTGCTGCCGCTACCTATGGATTGAATATGGAGCAATTATCCAACGTGGTGGAAACTGCCCTGAATGGTCGTGTAGTGTCGCAAGTGGCAGAAAATCAGCAGCTGATTGATATTTCTATCTCCTTGAAGGAGAAAGCCCGCAATAGTTTAGATGCCATTCGCGCTATTCCTCTGATTACCCCAACTGGGCAAACCATCCAACTGGGTGCTGTAGCCAAAGTAGACTACGGCATGGGAGCGAATGTTGTGAATCGGGAAGATGTATCACGGCTGATTGTTGTTTCGGCAAACGTCGCCGAGCGCGATTTGGGAAGTGTTGTTAGTGATATTCAATCCCAAATTAAACAGAAAATCAAACTCCCTAATGGCTACTTCATCCAGTACGGCGGACAGTTTGAATCAGAGCAACGTGCTACTAATAATCTACTGGTATTTAGTATCTTGGCAGCGATCGTGATTGCGGTATTGATGTTCTTCTGTGTTAAATCGCTTTCCGCCACGATCGCCATCATGCTCAATCTGCCTTTGGCTTTGGTGGGTGGTATTGTTTCCATTGCTTTAAGTGGCGGTGTGATTTCGATCGCTTCTCTGATTGGATTCATTACCCTATTTGGCGTTGCTGTCCGCAATGGCTTGTTGTTGGTAGACAACTATAACAATAAGTTTGCTCAGGGAATGCTACTCAAAGATGTGATTATCAACGGTTCTCTGGAACGAGTTAATGCCATTCTGATGACTGCACTCACTTCTGCACTAGGGATGCTACCTTTGGCGATCGCTAGTGGGGCTGGAAATGAAATTCTGCAACCCTTGGCAATTGTAGTTTTGGGCGGTTTATTTACTTCTACAGCTTTGACTTTGTTGGTTATTCCTGCTCTCTACGCCAAATTTGGCAAACAATTAATGCCTCAACAGAAACCCGTTTTGGTTAACCAATCCTGGTCAAACTAATAACGATGTTGTGATTGGTACTTTCAGAATCACCTTCACTTTCTCAGGTTGACAATCCTACGGCTCAAGCCGTGGGATTTTTGCTACTCTGCGGGAAATGCTACGCTCCATTGAGATAACAACGTGAGCATAGCAAGATGTGGAAGAATTATATGCCCCTATAGGGGATATACTTGAAAGTACCTTACAAAACAAATTTAAAACATATCCCCCTATGAAATAGGGATAAATTAGCTTTAAGAAACACTGACGGAGTATGATTACGAGGCTTCATTTATTTGACAGTTTGAAAAACCCTGTATTTGCGCGGCTTTATGCTGCTCAAACTACTAATTTATTAGGAGATGCGCTAACTTGGGTAGGTTTGGCTCTGCTGGCTTTTGAGTTAGCTGGAGATAATAGCGCGGTTGTACTTGCCTTGGCATTGACGTTGCGGATTACTGCTTTTGTCTTGCTTTCACCCTTGGCTGGGGCTTTAGCTGACAGGGTTGACCGCAAATCGATACTGGTGGGAACGCATTGTGTACGGTTGGTAATTGTTAGTCTGTTGCCTTTTGTAACACAAGTTTGGCAAGTGTATGTCTTAATATTTGCTCTTAATGTCTTTAATGCTTTTTTCACACCGACTTACCAAGCTACAATTCCTCTAGTGACTAGAGAGAATGATTATGCAGGTGCGATCGCTCTTTCTAGTGCCACCTACCAATTACTTGGTGTACTCGGCCCTGGTATCGCTGGCAGCGTCACCGCTTTCATTGGTGCAAGACAGGTTTTCTTTTTGGATGCCGTAACTTTCTTTGTGGCAGCAGTATTAATTTTTACTCTTCCTGGACAGTTAAGAGTAGAGTCGAATCAACAGCCATCAAGTACGAGTGGTAGAACTTGGCGAGACATTAAAGATGGTACAACCCGCCTGCTTAGTGATGCACCCATTCGATACGCACTCTTTATGCAGTTGGTTGCATCCATTGCCGGAGCGCAGATTTTGGTCAATACAGTTGGCTATGTCCAAGGGACGCTAAAACTAGGAAATGTGCAGTACGGCTGGGTAATGGCTGCTTTTGGTATTGGCGCAACCCTTTCAGCAGTAGCTTTTGGTGCAATCAGTCAACGCTTTACCAGAACAACCTTTGTATTGTTCGGTGCGGTTTTGATAACTTTGTCCCTACTGCCTGGAAATTATGCTTCTTTAAGTGTATTGATGATTTTGTGGCTATTGGCTGGTTTTGGACAAAATTGTGTGAATTTACCCACCCAAACATTAATTGCCGATCGCATTCCCCGTGATGCCCAAGGACGGGTTTACGGCACACACTTTGCTTGGAGTCATCTATGGTGGGCAATTTCCTATCCCTTAGCTGGGTGGCTAGGAAGCCAATTTCCTGAAAGGGAATTTCTGTATGCCAGTGTCTTTGGTTTTGCACTGCTGGCTGTGGTACAACTTACCCTAAGACCGCCAGTGGATGAAAATGAACACATCCATGAAAACATTTGGCACGAACACTTACATATCCACGATGAACATCATCAGCATGATCATCACCAGGGAATACTAGAATCCGAACCACATACCCATCGTCATCAACACAGATTAACGTGAGTTCGACGGGTTGAAAAAAGCCCAAAAAAAAGCTGAGACTGGAATTAGAACAAAAAATTAAAATCATAGATGAAGATTTTGCTAAAGAAACAAAAAATACTAATTTAAGAGAATTTAAAACCTATAATAAAATCTGAAAAAAGCTGCTCGCTTTCTAGAAGCACATTTCTAGCAAGGCGGAAAGTCGTCTAGAGAAACTAAATAAGGATGCAAGTTTTTATACTTCATTCTTGATACTTTGCACCTGATCCTATAGATGACCGTTCATCAAACCTAAAAGATGTGAGGTAAGCATTTCTATTGACGTAGCACCTCGGAAAGTTAGTAACAATCACTAGTTAAATTACTAAATTTGGTACTAATTTCGTCTAGGCATAATGGCGGTTTAGAACAACTTATGAAACTGCGGTTATTTAAACAAGAATGGAGAGAGGTGAGCAGAGCATTTACTATAGCTGTGTTAACAGCATTGTGTGCAGTTACAATCCTTTCTTGTAGTAGAAATAGTGAAGTATTGGTGACAGAAATTGGGGTCAGCCCTCCTCGTCGGCGATCAGGGAGAACATCCCAAGCTAATGAATTTTATATTCAGGGACAAAATCAGCACCTGAAAGGTAACTTACAAGGTGCGATCGCCTCCTACGATAAAGCAATTAGTCTGGATTCCCAATATGGGGCGGCTTACAAAAGCCGGGGATTAGCTTACTTTGATTTAGGCAGAAAACAAGAAGCGATCGCTGATTATAACCAAGCTCTTCGCATCAATGCCAACGATGCCGAAGCCTATAATAGCCGAGGAAGTGCCCGCGCCTCCCAAGGCGACAATAGAGGGGCTATAGAAGATTACAACGAAGCCATTCGATTAGCGCCCAATTATGCCGAAGCATATAACAACCGAGGAAACGCCCGTTCCACCCAAGGTGATAAAAACGGGGCGTTAGATGATCTTGGTCAAGCGATTCGCCTCAATCCTAGATATGCGATCGCTTACAATAATCGGGGGAATGTCCGCGCCTCTCAAAAAGACAATAAAGGAGCGATCACAGATTACAATCAAGCGATTCGCCTCAACCCTAACTTCGGCCCCGCCTACAACAACCGAGGAAACGCCCGCGCCGCAGAGGGAGACAAGCCAGGAGCACTCAAGGACTTACAGCGAGCCGCAGATATCTTTCAAAACCAAAATAACAAAGACCTGTACCAGCAAGTGATGAACAATATTAAAGAGCTGGGACAGGTAAGGTAGGGAAAGGCTTCAAGGGTCAACAGAGACGCGATTATACTCTTACGAGAAGCCGCAAGTCCTATCCCTATTCACTTTGCTTAAAGAACAGATGCACTGCTCTGATCTTCTTCAATTGTGGGGGTGCGGAGATTTTCCACCATTAACTGGATTTCATCTGGGGGTGGTGGGGTTAAGCGAGAAACCACCAAAGTCACCACCAAGTTGATTATCATACCCAAGGTGCCAATTCCTTCTGGAGAAACTCCAAAAAACCAGGGCTGCATACCTGCGAACTTGACACCAATAATGTAGATGATGGTAAAAATTAAACCCGTCAACATCCCTGCGATCGCACCTTGAGCATTAGTACGCTTGTCAAAAATCCCCAGGACAATCACCGGAAAGAAGCTAGCAGCAGCTAAACCGAAGGCAAAAGCTACCACCTGGCCCACAAATCCCGGTGGATTTACGCCAAAGTATCCCGCTAGAACTAGGGAAACTCCGATCATGATCCTGCCTACAAACACCCGCTTTTTTTCTGAAGCACTGGAATCTAGTATGCGGTAGTAGACATCATGGGCGATGGAACTAGAAATTACCAGCAATAAACCCGATGCGGTAGACAAGGCTGCTGCTAACCCGCCAGCTGCTACCAAGCCAATCACCCAAGGAGCGAGTTTAGCTACTTCTGGGGTGGAAAGTACGATAATGTCTGGGTCAATCTTAATTTCGTTAGTATCTTGATCTGGAGTTAACTGGAGACGCCCATCTTGATTTTTGTCTTCAAAGGTCAGCAGTTTGGTTTTTTCCCACTTGGTCGCCCAATCTAATTGCTGTACTTCCGTGATGGTGTGATTGTGCAGAGAATCAATCAGGTTGTAGCGAGCAAACATGGAAAGGGCGGGAGCTGTGGTGTAAAGAATGGCAATAAACAATAGTGCCCAACCGGCAGAAAAGCGAGCTGCACGTACATTAGGAACTGTGTAAAACCGGACAATGATATGAGGTAAGCCAGCAGTACCTACCATCAAAGCCACAGTCGTAAACAACACATCCAGCATCGACTTGTTGGCAAACGGCTGAGTATACTCTTTAAACCCCAGGTCAAGCTGGATTTGATTGAGTTTGTCAGCAACATCGCTAAAGGTAAATGCTAGCTGAGGAACGGGATTACCTGTGAGTAACCAAGCGATCGCAATCGCTGGAATCAAGTAAGCAACAATCAACACGGCGTACTGCGCTACTTGCGTCCAGGTGATGCCTTTCATACCCCCCAACACGGCAAAAAAACCAACAATCACCATACCGATGATCACACCTGTGTTGATGTCTACTTGCAGGAAGCGGCTAAAGACAATACCAACACCCCGCATTTGTCCAGCAACATAGGTGAGAGAGACAAAAATAGCTGCAATTACGGCTACCAGACGGGCAATATTAGAGTTATAGCGATCGCCAACGAAATCTGGCACAGTATACTTACCAAATTTGCGTAGGTAAGGAGCGAGTAGTAATGCTAACAAAACATAGCCACCAGTCCACCCCATCAAATAAATAGAACCGTCGTAGCCTAAAAAAGAAATCAACCCCGCCATAGAAATGAAGGAGGCGGCTGACATCCAATCAGCTGCGGTAGCAGCGCCATTCGCAATTGAAGGTATCCCCTGACCAGCTATAAAAAAGTCTTTAGTATTTTCAACTCGTGATTGCCAACCAATGTAAATGTAGACGAGAAAAGAAAGTCCAACTAGTAAAATAGTCCAAATTTCAACTGACACAGTTTTGCCTCACTTCTTGGTATTGTATTTGCGGTCTAACTTGTCCATCTGGAAGGCATAAATGAAAATTAACGCCACAAATACCAGAATTGAGCCTTGTTGCGCCATCCAAAAACCAAAGGGTATGCCAAAAAAGCGGATTGTATTCAATGGTTGAACCAACAATATACTAAAGACAATCGAAACCAGTGCCCAAACAATTAAAAGATTACGAATTAACGCGGTATTAGCACGCCAGTAAGAACGGCGCTGTTTTTCATTCATGTTTATTATGCATAAGTGTCTCAAAAATAATATCAATAAACCGAGTTTCTACTGTCTAATTTCTGTACTATTTTTTTAATTTTTTAATAAATCCTGGGTAACAAAAAGTAATAAATACAACCTAGTATTTATGAGTTCAAAAAAAATAGGCTTAAAAATAAACTATTGAAGCCACCCAGTACAAGTATAGATAAATATTTTTTGGTATCTTTTTTGTCAAAAAATGATAGAATCTTTTACACAACATCATAAGCATACTTTTATTAACAAAAACGATGCTTGTTGTGAAAGCGACAGATACTTGACCGATCAAAGAAGCGGAGTATCTGCAAACTCAGCGCAATTTATGTATTAATGTTTACTTAAAAATTTATAGATACTATCTTAAGGCTGTTTTTATAAAAATTCTCTAATTTATACTGGCATCAGTGCAAAATCTTTAAACCCTATCTACGTAACTAGAGAGTAAGTATTATTTACACTTTTCCCCAATCTCTATTACCTTCTGGCTAAAAAATTATTCAGGAGTGAGCTATGCCAGTCAATTATCAAAATGAAACTTTTTACTCTATAGAAGAATTATCCCAACCAACTAATATTCCTCTAGAAGAATTAAAGCAATTTGCTGTTACTGCTAAAAAAATAAGTATTTCTCCAAGAGAAATACAAGATGCTATTCATATTAACAAACTTGAACTAAACAAATTCTTTGAAAGCTTTTTATCATTCAAAGGTATTCCCAGCGATCGCCAGCATAAAATTCCTGATTATTTGCATAATTGTACATCTGCTTGGGCAATTACCTTAGTAGAAATGTATAGTAAAAAAATAAACTTCCCGGCGGCTGTGTCACCAGAACAAGGTGAATTTCTCAAAAGTATAATTAGCAATATTAATCCAGATAATATTGTAGAAATCGGCTGTTTTACTGGAATTTCTACAATTTGGATGGCTGCTGGCTTAGAGCAGATAGGAAGTAAAGCTACTATTCATGCTGTGGATTTATTTAATGAGATTTTGCCGTGGCTACCTCATCGCTATGGATATTTGAGTGACCCTCTAGAATATGCTCGGAATTCCGCATTATCTGCGGGTTTAGGACATAAGATCAAGTTTCATAAAATGAATTCTCTGGAAATGTCCAAGAGATTCAATGAACTTATTAATCAACCGATTGATTTTCTATTTATTGACGGAGACCATACTAAAGAAGGTTGTATGAGTGATTTTGTGAATTTTTACCCTTATGTATCGACAGGAGGGTATATCATGCTGCACGATATCTATCCTGAACATTGTGGTTGGGATGGCCCAAGATACGTAATCGATGAGTGGCTAATTCATAACCATAATTTAAGTTTGGTAGAAATTAAGACAAGCCCTAATAATTTTGGTATGGCTCTAATGCGTAAAATAGGGTAATAACAATTCAAAATTATAGATTAAGAAATGGTGGAATGCGCTGTATTGGTTAGTCCTTTACTTAGCAAAAACCAAACATTGCTGGATAAAGCGTTGGGGAATCTCTACACTAGCTCCCCAATGCAAATGAACATAAGAAGCATGAATATTTTCCGGCATATTCCATCCTTCAAGTCCCATATTTTCCTCACAATCGTAGCGATAAGTTTCAAATAGGGGCTGATGAGGAGTTGCTACTAAACTAGAACGATGAAACTCATGCCCATAAATATTTGTACCTGCTGGTACTAATAGACTATCTCTTAAAGCTACTGCACGACGATAACCCAAGGTTAAGCGTCCTCCCATCGCCACCGATGTGGGTAACACTCCTACCATCGACCAAGATTTTTCTGCAAAATCAATAATTTGCTCACACAAATACATCAATCCTCCACACTCAGCAATTGTGGGCATTCCCGCCAAAATTGCTGTTTTCACTGCATCACGAGTGCTGGTATTTGCCGCTAGTTGCTGGGCAAACACTTCGGGAAAACCACCACCAAAATAGATTCCGGCTACATCTTCTGGTAGTCCAGCATCTGCTAATGGACTCCAGAAAACTAGTTCTGCACCCAACTTTTGCAGTAAATCTAAATTGTCCTGGTAGTAGAAATTAAAAGCGCGATCGCGGGCGACGGCAATTTTGAGGGTAGGGGGCGGGGGGTAGGGGGCGGGGGGTAGGGCGCTGGTGGGAGAAGCTAATAGGGTTAACAAACGTTGCCAATCAAAGCAGGTGTCGCCTAAATCGGCGAGGCGATCAATTAAAGCCTTGAGTTCAGGGAGTTCTGCTGTGGGGACTAAACCGAGATGGCGATCAGGAATTGTGATGTGATCCTGACGCCGTAACACGCCGAGAATCGGCAGTTGTAATGGTTGTAGAGAATCTTTGAGTAGGGATAAATGGCGATCGCTGCCCACGCGATTTAAAATTAACCCTGCGATTTTAATTCTGGAATCAAAGGAGCAATAACCATGAGCGATCGCCGCCACAGAACCAGACAAGCGACTACAATCAATCACCAACAACACAGGTAAATCCAAAAGCCGTGCAATATGGGCTGTACTAGCAAAATCAGTAATTTGTCCTTTACCCGTTACAAATGACGAAATTCCATCAAACAATCCCATCACCCCTTCCACCAAAGCATATTCACTCTCTGAGCAATGGCGAGCAAAGCACTGCTGAACGTAAACTTCTGATGTCAGTACAGGGTCTAAATTGCGACATGGTTGACCTGTGACATATGCGTGAAACATCGGATCAATATAGTCCGGCCCCACCTTGAATGATTGCACCGTATTACCGCGACGACATAAAGATGCTAAAAGGGTGAGCGTGACTGTCGTCTTACCCACCCCGCTACGTTCTCCAGCAATTACTAAAGCCATAAATAGAAGAGATCATCAAGCCAAAGTTGATCGATGCTGCCTTAACCTAAATTTTACGGCAAAGTAAAGGCGATCGCCCCATTACCCCGCATCCTGTAACTACCATACTCCTGATAAACTAGCCACTCTTACCTCACTCAGTACCTATAATGACCAAAAAGCTAGTATTTATAACTATCCACGGCATGGGGGAAACAGAGAAGGAATATTACCAAGGTCTGAAACAATCGCTGGAGAAAAAGCTAGGTGAAAAAATTTGGACTCAAGTCCATTTTGAGCCAATTTACTATCAAGCTGCTCTTCAAAACTACCAACATAGTGTTTGGGAAAAGATGCGACACAGTACTACACTAGCCTGGCAAGATTTGCGAAAATTTATGCTATTCGGTTTTAGTGATGCATCTACTTTAGAACATCGAGCTACGGATGATGGTAGTGTTTATAAAACAATTCAAAAGATAATCGTTTATTCACTACAAGCTGCGAGAAAAAAATTATTAAGTAATCAGACTCCTATTGTCATAGTAGCTCATTCCTTAGGTTGTCAAGTTATCTCTAATTATCTTTGGGATGCCCAAAAAAACCAAGGTATTTGGCAGATAGATTGCTTAGACTATCCTCAGTCTCAACAAGAGCAAGAAGATTTCCTCAAATTGAAATCCTTACAATATTTATTTACTACTGGTTGCAATATTCCTCTATTCATCGCCGGATTTGCAGATATTCAGGCAATTCCCAAACCGAATCCTCATTTTAAATGGCTAAATTACTATGATAAAGATGATGTCTTAGGTTGGCCTTTAAAACCTTTGTCGCCTTCTTATGATTTAGTAGTTGAGCAGGATATAGAAATTGATTCGGGAAATATTTGGCAATCATGGAATCCTCAAAGCCATGATGGCTATTGGACTAATGAAGAATTTATTAATCCTTTGTCTCAAGCTATTCAAGGTTTGATTAATTAGTTATTTAGTGTTTGGTATTAGGTGTTTGTCATTTGTTATTAGAAGTAGTGGCGTGTCAAGGCTAAAATGTTGTAATAAATCTCTTTTTCTCTCTCTGCTTCCTCTGCTCCTCTGCGGTTTATTAATGCACTATTTAAGATTAGACACGCCACTACTGGCGTGTCTAAGCTAATTTTGTGTATTAGCAATCTTTTGTAGTACGGGCATCTTGCCCGTTCTAATTAGCGGGCAAGATGCCCGCACCACAAGAAAATTTTTTGCATCATTTTAGGCTTGTCAGTCCAGTAGGGTGTGTTACAGTGCCAGCCTAACGCACTACCAAATGATGTTGTACATTAGGGAATCGGATGATATTTGTAGTGACAAATTAGTGGATTATCTGTATAATTTTGAGATTAACAGGGTTGCTCTACCAAGTTAAAATCTTACGGAGAGCAAAGTTATGCATTTTCAAATTTGGAATTTCTTCTACAGACCAGAAGTATACTCTGAGTGGAAGGCAAGAATTAATCACGAGCATAGATTTAATTATTTGACATGGCAAAAAATTAGTTATTTTCTAGGAGAGTTAGAAGTTAATTCTGCTTTAAGCAATAAGCTTTTACACTCTCACAGTTTAGAAGATTTTGTTGCTAAAGCCAAAGAAAACAGTCAATATAGTTTTACTCAAGACGAACTAGCTTGGGTTGTAATTACAAGTAATGAAATTTGGAATTTTTTGGAATTAGCAGAAGAAACACGAACTATCAAAGAACAATTACTATTAGCTAGAAATCCTCAAGAGTTCATTAATATTGCCATCGAGAATGGGTATAAATTTTATACAAAAGAGTTGGGATATCTATTGACAGAAATTAAGTCCTCTCCAAGTGTAGGTATAAGTAACAGTTTTGGGGCAGCTTTAACGACGCCGATAATAGGCAAAATTATCACCGGATGCTGGATTGACATTGCTGAAAAATGGGGACTTGTGCCACCATTTTGTCATCGAGATCAACCAAATACTTCTTTATTTTCAAATGAGGACTTACTCAATCCTCAGTATTATCTCCGCAAGTGTTTCTTGCCTAAAGGCTATTTTAACCAACGACTGATGAGTTATTCATAGTAGGTGTCGGTTGGTTTCACTGCGTGAAACCCAACCAAGAAGAAGTACAAAAATTAATAAATAATTAAGTAAGTCGGTGGAAATAAACCCAACTATGTTACGAAACGTAAATAGGCTTGAAACCCTTACCAATGACAAATAACAGCCTTCAGTAGCTATCTTTAATTGCACTGCTCGACTTATACCCAACATAGACCAATACAGTTCGATAAGACGATTTTTACTGCTTCTGTTACCTTACCTTCACAGGGGAACTTTCTTAACTGAACCGTATTGCAATATAGACGAGTTTCGACTTCGCTCAACTTTCGATTCGTTAGTTGGTTGAGCGAAGTCGAAACCAACTCTCACCTAACTATTTAACAGTCATAAAAGTTAAGCATCCTAGTATTTAAATTGAAGCTTAAACACCCGGATGCTTAACAATAAAAATTGCCGCTAAAGCAACAATAATTGGGAACACTATGATTTTCTATTATTGGTGTTCAGGAAGCAGAAACTTTTAAACTGCCAGGTTCTGCAAGATTACCTTGCAACACTACACCTCGTTGATTGGTGTGCAGATGGCGCAGAATCTTGTAAATTGCTTCAATTTGGTCGGCAGCACCTGCTTTTTGAGCAACTTCATCCAGAGAAAGGGCAGCTTTTTCTTTTTGCAGTACTTCTACAACTCGTTTTTGCAAGTCCAGAATCACCGCAGCAGCTTTTTTACCGGCTTCTACCCCTGGTTGGTGGTAAGCGTTGATGTTGACCAAACTAGCATACAAACCCACAGCCCGCTCATACAGAGCTATTAACGCACCAACGGTGCGGGCGTTGACTTGGGGAATAGTGACTGTGATGGAATCGCGCTGATTTTCATAAAGGGCTTGGCGCGTACCTAGAAGAAAACCAGACAGATAGTCACCTGCTGTCACACCTGGATCGATTTCTGGGGATGGGCCTTGACGGTCTTCCAGAACTTCAATCAAGGTAGCAAAGAAGTTCGGTACACCCTCGCGTAACTGCTGCACGTAAGCGTGTTGGTCTGTTGAGCCTTTGTTACCATAAACGGCAATCCCTTGATAAACGGTTTTACCGTCTAAATCCTTTTCCTTACCCAAGGATTCCATCACCAATTGTTGCAAATAGCGGCTAAACAATAGCAAGCTGTCCTTGTAAGGGAGGACAACCATGTCTTTTTCGCCCCGTCCATTACCAGAGAAGTACCAAGCCAAAGCCAGTAGTGCGGCTGGGTTATTTTGCAGATTTGGGACGCGGGTAGCGTCGTCCATTTCTTTGGCACCATCTAGCATGGCACGTACATCAATGCCCTGTAATGCGGCTGGTAATAGCCCCACAGCAGATAATTCTGAGGTGCGTCCTCCCACCCAGTCATACATAGGAAACATCGCTAACCAGCCTTCAGATTTTGCGATTTTATCGAGGTTGCTATCTGTGCTGGTAACTGCTACAGCATATTGGGTAAAATCCAAATTTTGTCCAGCGTAGGCTTTTTTAACTTCAATCATGCCGTTGCGGGGTTCTGGTGTTCCCCCAGATTTAGAAATTACCAATACCAGAGTGCTAGCGAGGCTATTTCGCAGGTGAGCCAAAGTCCGATCAATCCCTGCGGGATCACTATTATCAATAAAGTGAATTTTCAGGGGTGGAAAATCAGGGGCGAGGGCTTCAGCGACGAATTGGGGGCCGAGGGCGGAACCACCAATGCCAATGGAGATGATATCTGTGAAACGGTTTGCCCTGGGAGGATGAATAGCGCCTGTTTGGATTTTTTCGGCAAAGGCTTCGATTTGTTCTAAGGTTTGGACGATTTCTTGTGTGAGTTCTGGAGTGGGGGCTAAATCAGGATTTCGTAGCCAGTAGTGACCGACCATGCGATTTTCATCCGGATTAGCGATCGCTCCCTTCTCCAATTCCGCCATATCCGCAAATGCCTTGTCAAACTTCGGCCGCAACGATTCCACGAAGGCATCATCAAACCGCATCCGACTTACATCTAGATATAGTCCCAATCCCTCGTGGAAATATAACCAATTCTGGTATCGTTGCCAAAGTGCCCTAGCATCCATAGGGAAGTCTCAAATAAAGTGTTTTTCACAAACCAGTTTAATGTAAGGCTATAGCGATCCCTGCTTTGCCTTATACAGTTTTAAGTGTTGGGTTAACTCTCGCCCCTAAACATCTGGCATAGGTATGACGCGTAAAAATTTGATAATTTCACCCCTAATTTCTATGCCAATCTGATAATCGTCTAGGGTGAAGCGGTGAAAAATCCCCTCACTATCAAGCTGCCGCAGTTCTGGGAGACTCCGCATCTGCCACTTTTCGGCGAACTCGGTAAAGACAAAATCATACACCCGCTCATAGGCAGATGGTTCTAAATTTTTCAGGTCTACTAAAAAAGACCTGGCATAGCGCATTTCTAGACTCACTGGGCTTCACCTCATACTGGGCATGATGGGGCATTTGTCAAGGGTTAAGATGCCAAATTTTGAATTTTGCGTACTCCTGCGGAGAAGCAACCTACGCGTAGCGTGTCGTAAAGCCTGCGGCATAGCTACGCTTAGGGCGCAGCCTCTCGTAGAGAAGACAAAAGTTCTGTAGGCGGGTTTCCCAACCTAGGAAACTTTTAAAGAGGAATTTTGAATTGAATCATGCCCTATGCCCTCAAAAAAACATTAACAATCGTGTTGCTTCTTCTTGGGTTAAGATGTCCCACGGCTGCTGCGATCGCTTGACTTGCTCTATGGCTTTGAGCATATAAAAGTCACAATATAGAGTGTAGACAGTGCCCCAAGTGCTTTGTAAATCCTCATCGGCTAGTTGCTCGATCAGGTGATGGATTCGCATTCGCAATAAATTCATAAGTCAATTTTTACCCTCAACCCCAAAATAGTATGCCCACAAAATCATCCCGAACTATACTCACGATATATTGCTTTGCATGGGGCATAGGGGAGCCACTGCGTTGGGGAGACAGCGCCGTGGGCGGGTTTCCCGACTTGTGGCGACTGTCGTCGGCTGGGCCGACTTGTAGCAAGTGGCGTCATAGGGCAAGATAAGGGAGATTCATAACTATTGACTATTGCCTGTTCCCTAATCACAAATAACAAACAACAAATGACAAACACCTAAAATGTCCGAATATCTAATTTTCTTAGCAATTTCTACAGCAACTTTTGCCTTGTTCAGTTTGGGACTGAACTTACAGTGGGGCTTTACGGGGTTAATTAATTTTGGTCATATTGCTTTTATGACCTTGGGAGCTTACACCACAGTGTTGTTAAGCTTACAAGGTGTCCCGATACTGCTGGCAGCTGTTTTTGGGGCAATTGTCGCCGCTTTGTTGGGCTTGGTGATTGGTTTTGCAACTCTGCGGCTACGGGAAGATTATCTGGGAATTGTCACCATCGGTGTCGGAGAATTAATCCGTTTGGTGGTTAATAACCAGGAATTACCTGTGGGTAATACTTGGATATCGGGGGCGTTTGGTGTCCAAAGTTATCCTATACCCCTATTCACAACACCTAATTTGTTTTTCCGGTTTGTGATGATTGGGTTATTTACTCTGTTGTTTGGTATCACTATCTTTTCATTATGGCGGTGGATTCAAACTGCTCAAAAATACCGGGTTGCTGATTCAACCAACAGAATAACTAGTAAGCAAGAACTGGTATTACGTTGGGTTGTGGGAGTGGTGTTAGCGTTGTTGGCAGCCGCGATTTATCTAGCTGGGGTACTATCACTGTATAATTACAACCCGAAAGCTGGTTTGATGCTGTTATCGCTTTTGGTATTAGCTTTGGTATTCTGGCGGTTAGAAATTTTAGTGCGATCGCCCTGGGGTCGTGTCCTCAAATCTATCCGCGAAGATGAGGAAATTCCCAAGGCACTAGGGAAAAATGTCTTTTGGTATAAATTACAATCTCTGATGTTAGGGGGTGCGATCGCGGGCATTGCTGGTGGTTTCTTTGCCTGGCAAATCAGCGCTATCTACCCCGATAATTTCCAACCACAACTGACTTTTGATGCCTGGATTATGGTGATTTTAGGTGGTTCGGGGAATAATCTTGGCGCCATTTTAGGTGCGGTGATTTTCTTTGCTTACGATGCTGTTACCCGCGAAGTTTTGCCGAGAATCATCCCCTTAGATGAATCCCGTCTGGGTGCATTTCGCATCATGGTCATCGGTCTAATTTTGATGGTACTGATGATTTGGCGTCCTCAAGGTATCTTAGGGAAAAAGGAGGAACTCACCCTTGGTAAATAACCTCTCATTCCCACCTCCCCTGCTAGCAGCTACTGGACTTTGTAAAAGTTTTGGTGGTATCAAAGCAGTCTATGAAGCCAGCATAGAAGTTGCTCAAGGTAGCATCACTGGTCTAATTGGCCCTAATGGTGCTGGCAAAACCACTTTATTTAATTTGCTTTCTAATTTCATCCGCCCAGATAAGGGGCGAGTGATTTTTGACGGCGAACCCATTCACCATTTGCAACCATACCAAATCGCCCAGCAGGGTCTAATCCGCACCTTTCAGGTAGCGCGGACTCTCTCACGGTTGTCGGTATTAGAAAATATGCTGTTGGCGGCGCAGAAACAAACAGGTGAAAATTTTTGGCAAGTGCAGTTACAGCCCCACATTGTCGCCCAGGAAGAACGACAACTCAAAGAGCAAGCTATGTCGTTGTTGACTTCCGTAGGACTAGAGAAAAAAGCCCATGAATATGCTGGTGGGTTGTCTGGGGGACAGCGCAAGCTGCTGGAAATAGGCAGGGCGCTCATGACTAATCCTAAATTAATTTTGTTAGATGAACCGGCGGCTGGGGTAAATCCGCGATTAATTGATGATATTTGCGATCGCATTCTCACCTGGAACCGCCAAGACGGCATGACCTTTTTAGTGATTGAACACAATATGGATGTCGTCATGTCCTTGTGCGATCGTGTTTGGGTACTTGCTGAAGGGCAAAATCTCGCTGACGGTAGCCCAGATGAAATTCAAACTAATGCCAAAGTGTTGGAAGCCTATCTGGGGAAATAACTTTTTTGTGATGGGTGGTAAAATTAATACCACAAATATTGCTATCAGGTGCTATCCCATCATCTTGATATGGCGATCGCTAGTTATTTCCTGATTTTGCTGCTAAAACTTGGTAAATAAAGATAGGGATCAACACAATAAAACCAACATCTGAACAACGATTTTTAATTTATTGACACTAGAAATCTTGGTAAAGCAATCATCAAAAGCATGTTGGATTTTATTAAAAGTTGACACGGATTCTTACAGATAGCTTCATGAAACTAACAACCTTTTATACTCTGGTCGCTTCTTTACTCATATCACTAGGAGGGCAGTCTAGCACTGCTCAAAGCCCCAAAAACCATCATGACATGGTAATTTATAACTCAGAAATTTCAACTGGATTATACAATCCTAGTGCGGTGAAGGTTTCCCAAGCTACCAACGTCATTGATGAAAAAACAGCTTTTAACTTAATCTGGAAACTACCAATAGTGCAACGTAAAGCACGAGAAATTGAACGTCTTTCTAAGGGAACTATACGTGTTGCAGCCGTTCTTGATAGTTCTCCCACTGAAGAGGAACCTTATTACATCATTCGAGTAGTGGAAAATCATGTAAAACATGTTGACACCATTTATTGGTTTCGTGTCTTGAATTCCAACGGCAATATTGAGGTTCTAGACCTTGTAGAAAATCAGTACATAGCTTTAGATAAATGGAAACCCAATTAGTATAAAAGAGACGTTATAATACAACGTCTCTAAGCGCCATTCTAAAACTTGTTAAATACAACTAATGCCTGAACAAAAGTCTCTCAATCCTTGGAATTACAAACCTTGGTGGTGTCAACCCTGGTCTATACTCCTGACAGGTATTGTGCTGATTAGCGGTAGCTGGATAATATTTAAGACTATCTGGCTGACAATTCTGGTTGCCATCCCCATATTGACATGGATGGTATTTTTCTTATTAATTTGGCCAAAACTAATGATTCGTAGTGGCGTTCTAGACACATATCAAAGCAACAATGTAGAAAATTAGGAATCCTAAATTTTTACTTTATTACCCATTCCCGATTCCCGATTTCCCAATCTATTTAATTTCCTGCATATTTTTTACAATTTTTGTCACCAGATTTCTTGGCGTAAATCTGACTATTTCTGCAAGCATTCTATTTTTCCAACCAGGAACAACAACGGTTTTACCTTCCATTAAAGCGCGGTAGCCAATTTTGGCTACTTTTGCTGCATCCATCATATTATTACCCTCAACTTGCTTAATACCTGCTGCTCCTGTTCTTTCATGGAAAGCGGATTCCGTTGGACCTGGGCAAAGAGTGGTGACGGTAACACCCGTACCTTCTAATTCACTAGCAAGCGCTTGTGAAAATGACAATATATAGGCTTTAGTAGCAAAATAAACTGCCATTAAAGGGCCTGGCTGAAAGGCAGCAGCTGAGGAAACATTCAACACTTTACCATCTCCTTGCTTCACCATCTCTTTCAGAAATAACTTAGTTAAATGGGTGAGAGTTACCACATTAACCTGTAGCATTTCCAATTCAGTGGTCAGGTTGGTTTCGTTGAATAGTCCATGAATACCAAATCCAGCATTATTGACTAGCACATCAACCTTAATAGCTTCTCGTTGTAACTCTGTGAAAATTTCCTCAGGAGATGTAGATAAAGATAAATCTTTGACTATAGTTTTGACATAAATTCCAAATTCTATCTGGAATTTATCTGCAATTTCTAGCAGTTTTTGCCCCATTCTATCTACTAAGACAAGATTGTAATCATTAAGGGCAAAAATATATGCTAACTGATAGCCAATGCCACTAGCTGCTCCTGTAATCAAGGCAGTTTTTTTACCTTGATCTTGGTCTTTTGTGTTCATTTTTGGGAAATTGGTGAATTTAACTGGATAAAGCTGTCATACAATTATGGCAGTTCTCAGTTGTGTAAAGTCTAGTAAACATCATGCCTGAAATTCGCAGAAATACCTTGATAGGTTACTAATCTCATAACTGTTTGATGCCTGGTTGCAGAGTTTGGTAAATGTAGCATTACAAACAGTTTATTGTTGAGCTTGCAGATAGAGTTTGATTTCTTTGAACAATGACGGTAGTAGTCAAGCCGGCACAATTTTAATATAATCCGATGCCTAAGAACTTGTTGTATCTAGCCAAACAAACGAGAATTTTAATAATGTTATGAGTTAACGATCAGAAACTGGCTAATTTTGAGAGATTTATTCTTATAAGAAGCCGGGTATCTAAATCGTCAAAAATTACTCAAAAATTAAATTTAGCACCCCTCTACACCAACGTAGAAGGGTTAGAGATGAATTATTCAAGTACTAATGCTGTCGCCTTTAATGCAAGAATTTTCTCAATCACGTCCTCTACTACCTTATCGGGTGTAGAAGCACCAGAAGTAATGCCGACGACTATCTTACCATTTGGTAGCCAGTTTTCTGCTATTGCTAACTCCCCGTTTAACTGGCGATGCTCAATGGATTTTGCTGATTGGATGCGCTCAACACTATCGATATGATAAGAGGGAATACTCCGCTCAAAAGCAATCTGTTGTAATTGGGTAGTATTTGAGGAATTAAATCCACCAATTACTACCATCAAATCAAGATTGTGTTGGACTAATTCCAACATGGCATCTTGGCGTTCTTGAGTAGCATCACAGATAGTATTAAAGCTTTGAAAATGTTGATTAAACTCAATCGTACCGTACTTCTGCATCATCGTGCGTTCAAATAACTTACCAATTTGCTCAGTTTCGCCTTTGAGCATGGTTGTTTGGTTAGCAATACCAACCCTTACTAAATCTTGGTCAGGATCAAATCCTAGTGAACAAGCTTTAGCAAATTTGTGGAGAAATTCTTGGCGATCGCCACCATGCAGAATATAGTTAGTCACATATTCGGCTTCTTGTAAATTCAGTACAATTAGGTGTTTGCCAGCAAAAGAACTAGTAGCAACAGTTTCTTCGTGCTTATATTTACCGTGAATAATTGAAGTATAGTTAACTTTTTTGTGTTTTTCTACTGTATTCCAAACTTTAGATACCCAAGGGCAAGTTGTATCGACAATTTTGCAGCCTTTATCGTGGAGGATCTGCATTTCTTGGACACTAGCGCCAAAGGCAGGTAAGATAACTACATCATTGGTAGCAACTACAGAAAAGTCTTTTTTACCGGCTACTACAGGGATAAATTTTACATTCATCTCCTGTATACGCTGATTCACAGAAGGATTGTGAATAATCTCATTAGTAATCCAAATGCGCTCAGTAGGAAAGTGTTGACGAGTTTCATAGGCTATAGCCACAGCGCGTTCTACTCCCCAACAAAAACCAAAAGCTTGCGCTAGTCTAATTGTCACCTCGCCCTGTTCCCAGACATAATTGCGATCGCGGATTTTTTGGATCAGGTTACTTTGATACTCAGACTGTAACTGGGTAGCAACTTCAGCTTGATGACCAAACCCTTTGCGGTTGTAGTTCTCTGAATGTTGGAGTGTACGCTTAAAAGCTTTTGTATCCATTGTTTTATTCGTTAAAATCTCCTCTTTCTGATTCTCTCGTGCCAAGGTGCAATTTAGTTGGCGAGATGGGAATAAGAACAAGAAAATATTCCCTTGCTCTCACTGTTTCAGAGCATGAGCACCATAGCTGCAAACATTCCTCACCCACATCAATTTTTCTCACCTACCAATTCCATCTGGCCATAAAGCTGCAAAGCAGTACGCCAGACTACATAACCTTGGGGACTTAGGTGTAAACCATCAGTAGTAAATTCACGGTGCAGATTACCTTGCTGGTTAGTAAACAAAGGATATAAATCGAGATATTTGACACCTTCTTTTGTTGCTATGGCTTGTAGTTGTTGATTTAACTGACGGATACGACTATTGGGAATACCTAGCAGTTTCTCCCGCCCCTCCCAAGTTGCTTGCTCTCCCCCATGCGGCAAAATTGACTGGACAATAACTTGCGCTTTCGGATGAGCCTTTCGCAAGTAACTCATAATTTGCCACTGATTCTCTAGAATTATCTCATCACTCACACCCTGGATTAAGTCATTAATCCCAATCATCACCAAAATCATCTCTGGTTGGGTACGGTCAAATAACTCTAATCGTTTCCAGAGTCCATAGCTTTTTTCGCCAGAAATTCCCTGATTGAGCCAATTTCTGCCTTCAGGTAATAACCCAGGAGGAAACCACAAACTCAAAGAATCTCCAGCCAATATGGTTAAATTATGGGGACGTTTGTCAGTAGCCACCTGGGCTTCTCGCTTGAGAATGTCCACCCACTGCTGGTAATTGAGTTTGTGACGCGGGCCCAATTTTGGTAAGACAGACGCAGTTTCACTAACTGGAGTTGTGCCAAAAACACCCTTCAATTTCTGTTGTTGCCAAATTAGTAGGATAACCACCCCCAACATCAGTAGGCCGTTGGTTACCAGTGAGAAAATTGCCCAGACAGGAAAAGTTTTTTCAGAAGAGGACACGACTAGCAAAATTTACTAAGATTTTGAATTAGATTATGAACTATTCTCGCTATGGGGGGGAATGGGGGAGGCATTTGCCTATTACCTCTGACAAAAGGGCGGCTCTTATCCTTTTAGGTAAAAGCCGCCCACCCTGTATATAAAATACTCCTTTCAAGATGTGAAATAAGCTTAAAGGGTATTTGGTAAGTCACCACCCTGAGACATTCCAGGAGAGCTATCTTCTTCAGCAAATCCTCCCGCACCAGTTTCTTTGAGGAATCCACTGTAAGCTTCCATACCGTGTTCACCGATATCCAAGCCTTCCAACTCTTCTTTTCGAGATACTCTGATACCTAGAGTTGCTTTTAGTGCCAACCAAAAGATACTGGTGAGAGCCACAGTGAATCCACCTACAGCTAGAACACCAACTATTTGAGCAAAGAGTGAAGCGAAATTACCACCCAAAAATAATCCATGTGGACCTACTGGCTTGCCTGCCAAGTCAACCATCCAGGGATATCCACCAGGCCCGACGGAAAATAGACCAACTGCCAGAGTTCCCCAGACACCACAGACTAAGTGAACTGAGGTAGCACCTACTGGGTCATCAATACCGAGCTTATCAAAGAAGGGTACAGAGAAAACTACAAGTACTCCAGCAACCAAACCAATGATTATCGAACTACCAATACTGACGTAGGCGCAAGATGCTGTAATCCCAACTAAGCCAGCTAAGATACCATTGATAATCATGGATAAGTCTGGTTTACCTAAGTACAACCAGGCTGTAATGGTCGCCGCAATCCCACCAACTGCACCTGCCATGTTGGTTGTTAAGGCAATGTGAGTAATCGCACCGGGATCAGCAGCCATGACTGAACCGGGGTTGAAGCCAAACCAGCCCAACCACAAAATCAAGCAGCCCAAGGTGGCAATACTCATGTTGTGACCAGGTAGAGCAACAACTTTACCATCTTGATACTTCCCAATACGTGGGCCGAGGAATACCGCTCCCATTAAAGCAGCCCAGCCACCGACTGAGTGAACTACTGTAGAACCAGCAAAATCCCAAAAACCAAAACTGGCAAGCCAACCAGCACCCCAAATCCAGTGTCCGGTGATGGGGTAGGCAATACCTACAAGCAGAAGGCTGAAGATCAAGAAGTCAACGAATTTAATCCGTTCGGCAACTGCACCAGAAACAATTGTTGCGGCTGTGCCTGCGAACACCAATTGGAATAGAAACTTGGCTGCTAGAGGAACGCCTGCCCAGTTGAGAGCGCTAAAAACACCTTTGTAAGCATCTCCGGTAGCGGGACTGTTATCTACTGGCAGGAAAAAACCACTGTATCCCAGGAATGGGTTGCCATCACCAAACATGATGCCAAACCCGATCGCCCAAAAGGCTACTGTAGATAGGGCAAATACAATCAAGTTTTTAGATAAAACGTTGACAGCGTTTTTCTGACGGCAGAAGCCGGTTTCTAACATGCCAAAACCAGCATTCATAAAAAACACTAAAAAGGTGGCGAGTGCTACCCACAGAGTGTCTATGGCAACTTTAAGTTCTGCTGTTGTGGGGCCGGCGGCGGGAGCTTCGGGAGCTTGGGCAAATGCTGCGTAACCCCATCCCAAGACGATTAAAGCAGCTAAGGGCAAACAAGCTTGCCAATTGGGGGAAAGTCTCTTAATTGCTAGATAAAATCGCTTGACTTTTGAGCTTGATTGTGGATCTTTGAAGCGGTTTTGTATAGGACGACGCCTATTTTTTGTTTTTAATTTCTGTTTGTGCATGAGTTTAAACACTTTACTGCAAACCGTTATGAATGGGATAAAGACCTAAACAGAAAGAATTAATCCCTGAACTGCCATCAAGTGGTTAGTTGATATTTGTCGTTCAGGTAAGTTGTTTATGAACCAGAAACTTAAATAACCTAGATAGGAGTTTAAGAAAATATTGCTACATTTGTAAATATATTTGGAAATTATTGTTGTTAAGTTTAGGCAACTATTATATTGCTGCTCACACAGCCAAGTCTTGTTCACCAAATCTTTACTTTGTGAAGAAGTGTAGTTCGATGATTGCCCATAAATCTCACTCACCAAAAATTAATCTACTGTGTAGTTGGCAATATACCCTCTATAAAGAGCTTTCACTTGGGTAATAGTTAGTGTTTTTAACTTAAAAAAATTCCCTGACTGGAATCATAAAAACAATTTTCACTGACTACTTTGATAAACTTGCAAATTAATTTGATTGATTGTCTATTTACGAACACTCTTGTTCTGTATCACCAGATACAATTTTATATTTTTAATGCTGGCAATAGCCTCCAGAAATTCAGGGTAAAGAAATGAATTCTTTACATTGTCAGCATTTGCCGATGTCAAGATGGTAAATAAAAAAAATATTAAATTTATATAAAAAAGATTAATATTTAGTACTTACATTAGAAAGTACATTGTTAATACTGTGTAGTTAATTAACACAACAAGCTTGGTCAATTTTCCTCGACACACTACAATTCCAGTTGTAAATATTGCTGATAGCCGAGTTGTTCTAGCTTGGTTTGCTTTGCCATCACTGATGCAGATAGAGATTGACGATATTGTTGGACTTTTTCAAATAATTCTGGTTGGTGGGTAGCAAGAATCTGCACCGCTAAAAGTCCAGCGTTTTTAGCATTACCGATCGCCACCGTTGCCACGGGGATACCCCCTGGCATCTGTACAATTGAATACAAAGAATCCACGCCTTGTAAATTACGGGTAGGTACAGGTACACCAATTACAGGCAATGGAGTCAGGGATGCTACCATACCTGGGAGATGAGCCGCACCACCAGCACCGGCAATAATTACCTTGATGCCGCGTTGGTGAGCAAGTTGAGCGTATTGCACCATGCGTTCTGGTGTACGATGAGCAGAAACGATCGCCACTTCCCTCTCAACACCAAATTCATCACAAATAGCGATCGCATCTTTCATGGTGGGCAAATCAGAATCGCTACCCATAATAATGCCAACAACAGGAGCCATAGGAATTCAAAATTTAGGTCAAACTTAGATATTCTCTCACCAAAGTGATGATTAACGGCACACAAAACCCCATCTTGAAAAATATAGATATTATTAATGCGCGAATAATTGGTTATCCAGGTTTGCAGAGGCTCTTGATTAATCAAGAGGGGATAATTGAGCAAATTCTGCCAATGGGTACGATTTTTAAGCGATCGCCTACAGAAAACATACAATTAATAGATGTTGCTGGTGATTGGGTTTCATTAGGTGGCGTAGATTTACAGATTAACGGTGCATTAGGATTGGCATTTCCCGATTTACAAGCGGAAAATTCTGATGTTTTAGGAAAAATCTGCCAATTTTTGTGGAATGTCGGGGTAGATGGATTTTTACCCACATTGGTGACAACTGCTGTAGAAAATATACAGCGATCGCTAACTGTAATTGCCGATTTTCTCCCCAGTCAAACAGCAGGAGCGAAAATTCTCGGAGTTCATCTAGAAGGGCCATTTCTCAACTACCAAAAGCGTGGCGCACATCCAGCCGAGTATTTGTTACCCCTAACAATTGATAATATTAAAAGAGTTTTGGGTGACTATGCTCATATCGTCAAAGTGATCACCCTAGCACCAGAGTTAGATCCCACCAGCGAAGTCATACCATATTTGCGTTCCTTGGGCATCACCGTCAGCGTAGGACATTCCCAAGCCACAGCAGCCCAAGCCCAACAGGCTTTTGCTCTCGGTGCGACAATGGTGACACATGCTTTCAACGCCATGCCTCCATTACACCACCGTGAACCAGGATTATTAGGAGCGGCGATTACCCACCCTGATGTTATGTGTGGTTTTATTGCAGATGGTGAGCATGTTTCACCAACTATGCTGCAAATTTTGCTCCGTGCTAGCCATGAACAACAAGGGCTGTTTCTTGTCAGCGATGCCCTTGCACCCCTGGGGCTACCGGATGGCGTGTATCCTTGGGACAGTCGGCAAATTGCAGTTACAAACGGCACTGCACGATTACCTGATGGCACTTTATCAGGGACGACTTTACCCTTATTGGTAGGTGTGCAGAATTTGGTGAAGTGGGGGATTTGTAATGTAGAAAGCGCGATCGCTTTGGCTACAGATGCACCTAGAAAGGCCATTGGCTTACCGGGCATCGCTCCCAATCAACCAGCTAATTTATTACGCTGGCATCAGGATGTTCAGACAAAAGAATTATCTTGGCAGCGAATATCAAACGTAGTAGTTCATAGGATTGAAAGTGTTACCAAGTCTTTAAAGTATACATAGATGGTAAATTAGGGGGCATGGATGAAAACTACCTCGCCTACGGAATAGAAATATCCGACTCAGATTAGGAAAAAACTCCAGCCAGTGTCAAACAACTAGTGGAGAAAATGGAGCAGTACATATCTCCACAAAAATTGAAATTGCTTCAAGATCCATATTCAACTACAGACGATATAAATAAAGTGAGAGGTTTTTATTTGTACTTCTGTGAGCAAAGGCAAGTTATTGAGATTTTTAGTACTGGTAGTGGCGATCGCACTCACTTTCATTTTTTTTCATAGCTTACAGCTAACCAGTGCCCCGCCAACCGTAACCACCATCAAACTCAGTGGTTGGGGTGGGAATATTGTAGAGCAAAAACTCCTCAAACAAGTACTACAAAACTTTGAAGCCCAGCACCCCAAGATAAAAGTCAAGTATGAGGTCATCTCTGACCAATACATGGATGTGCTGAAAACCCGTTTGGTGGGAGATGCTGCTCCCGATGTTTTCTATTTAGACTCCCTGGAAGCTCCTTTTTTAATGAGTCAGAATGTCTTGGAACCACTGGATACCTATATTACACCCGAATTTTACCTAGGAGATTTTGAGACGAACTTACTCAACAGCTTTAAGTACCAAAACCAGATTTATGGTTTGCCTAAAGACTATTCCATTTTGTCGTTGTTTTATAACAAACAAGCCTTTGCCACAGCAGGTTTAACTAGTCCACCTACTACCTGGGATGAATTACGCACCTATTCGCAACAACTCACAGGTAAACTCAACCGCTACGGTATGGGAATTACTCCCGAATTAGCGCGTCAGGCTTACAAAATCAAAGCCTTTGGTGGGCAAATCGTTGATCAAAATGGTCATGCAACCTTTGCTAGTGAATCAGGTTTACAGGGATTGCAATTAGTAGTAGACCAGTATCAAAAAGACCGCTCCTCTGCCCAAAAATCTGATGTGGGTACAAACTCTGGTAGCGAGATGTTTGGTCAAAGTAAGGTGGCGATGGTGATTGAAGGTAATTGGGCAATTCCCTACCTCAAAGAAACCTTTCCGAAGCTGGAGTTTGCTACCGCAGAGTTACCTACGATTAATGGTAATAAAGTCACAATGGTTTTTACCGTTGCCTACGTTATGAACAAACAAGCAAAACATAAAGCTGAAGCTTGGGAATTGATTTCCTATCTCACAGGTAAAGTCGGGATGGAAAAGTGGACAGGAACAGGGTTCGCCTTACCCACACGTCAATCAGTAGCTAAGAAATTGGGTTATGACCAAGACCCATTGCGATCGCCTTTCGTCGCTGGCGTTGATTATGCCATGCCTTGGCAAGTGGGCGAGTATCCAGCTGCGATCGTCAATAATTTTGATAACCAATTCATCAGCGCCTTATTGGGACAACAACCATTAAAGCAAGCAATAGTACGGGCAGAGAATGCAGCGAATCAACAAATTAGAGATCTGGAATAGTCGTACTCTTCAACCTCTACCAAATCACTTTTGAATAGAAACTGGTTATTTCTTTATCGACTGTAATTATTTCAGCGTCATTATTTCTGGCCAGTGCGACTACGACTCGATCTACTGGATCTCGATGACCCCATTCTAACTTGACACTTTCCAGCCAAATATATTCATCAATGGGTACAATCTCGATGACACTAGACTTTTTTAATGCTGTTACGTATTCGTTAAGATTGACTCCTAAATCTAGTTTTTGATTTTTAATTTTGATCGCAATTTCCCATATGGCTGTGGACGGGACAAGACCATTTTTATCCCTTTCCATGTTATTGCAAGCTGTTTGAGCATTTTGAGAAAGCTTATCTGGATCTAAACTCCACCAGATTAAGGCGCAAGTGTCGAGGACTATCTTCACATTTATCCCCATTCTTCAGTTGTGGGTGTAGTTAAATCCTCAAAATATTTCACCTTACCACGCATCCTCCCAAATAACTCTTCTGTGGAAGGTGCTTGTGCATATTTAGAAATTTTCACAACTGGCCTACCGCGATCAGTAACTATAATTTCTTCTCCCTCCGACTCTACAAGTCTGAGGAATTCCAGAAGTTGAACTTTGAGTTTACTTTTGGAAATTGATTTCATAATAACTCTAGTCATGACTATGGTCATATTATCATATTTTATCCAGCCATGGCCAAACCTTTTGCGATCGCCTTTGGTAGTTTTATATTGCTGATTATGGACTTTGGCTGTAATATGCCTGCGATTATGGGAACCAGAGTAATGCGATCGCGGCCATTACGCTTACTTAACATTCTGATTATTCCCTTTGCCCTTTTAATTTTTGTGTGAGTAGTATCCAGGAAAACAGCACGATCGCTACCGAATAGAATCAATGCCCTATTTTAAGTAAAGCTATCTTTAGCAATAGCTACACCTACTAGCGTGTCTAAGCTAATTTTGTGTATTAACAATCTCTTGTAGAACAGGCATCCTGCCCGTTCTAATTAGCGGGCAAGATGCCCGCACCACAAGAAAATTGTTGGGAGCATCCCAATTTTGCAAAAATAAAATTTGTAGTGGGAGCATCTTGCTCCCTAATGTCCAGGAAGCGGGCTAGAGAGCCATCACTACAAAAAAATAAATTTACACATTTGGGATGCTCCCAAATTGTTTGCAACATTTTAGCCTTGCCACGCCACTACCGTAGGCATCGCACATATTCATTTGCCAGGAAGCTGAATGAGTTTATGCAGAGTTTTTTGTAGTAAGTTTTACAACTATACGCAGGTTTTCTTTTTTATTCTCTAAAATCAAATACAAGTTAAAATAGCGAGTAACTTATTAGTAATTACACTATTGCTAGGGTACTTCACCTGTAAATCTTAATTTATGGATTCTGTTCAAATTGAAACAGATAAGCTGATAACTCTAGGAATTCCCCAGATTGCCACACCACAAACAGCAATCTCTGCGACCTCCAAACCCAGTCCTCTGATTTATAAAAATGCTATTCGCACTAGTTTACAAGCCTCTACTGTAGATAGCATACTTGCAACAGTTTTTTCTATTACGACCGGTGGGATTTTACTGAGTAATTTTCTGGTGGAGTTGGATGCGAGTCCAATGATATTCGGGATGCTGTCTTCTATCCCTATGCTGGTAAATCTCATTCAACCTTTAGGCGCTTACCTGTCGGAACGCACTACCAGCCGCTTTCAGTATTCGCTTTTGACTTTTGGGATTTCTCGGTTACTGTGGTTAATTCTCGCTATTGGGATTATAAGTGCCAGCTGGATAGGGGTAACTTCCCAACAGTTGGTCACATTAACACTGTTGGTTGTCTTATTCAGCCATCTTTTGGGAGGATTAGGAAGCGCATCATGGCTGAGTTGGATCGCTATGCTGGTTCCCCGGAGATTACGGGGTAGATATTTTGGGTTTCGCAATAGTGCAGCTAGCTTGACTAATTTGCTCTGTGTACCTTTGGCGGGTTTAGCTGTATCCCATTGGTACGGGGGGACTCTCCAAGGTTATGGGGTGGTTTTGCTTATTAGCATTTTTTTTGGATTAGTGGGACTGGGATGTCAGTATTTTAAGGTGGATGTGAATCCCCAAATGCCAAATCTTGATTTTGGTAAGTGTTTGCAAACAAGTGAGACTCTACCCGATTTACCCAGTCCGCCAAGCTTCTGGAAAGATTCTAACTTTTTGAAATTTCTACTTTATTTCAGCTTGTGGATGCTATCTGTGAATCTCAGTGCTCCTTTTTTTAACTTTTATATGCTGGAGACGTTGAATCTAGATGTCAGTTTGGTCACATCCTACAGTAGCCTGCAAGCAGGGGCAAACCTGCTGATGCTGATTTTGTGGGGTAAGTTGGCAGATAAAATTGGCAATCGTCCCATTCTGCTAATGCTGGGAATTTTGGTTGCAATCACACCTGTGCTGTGGCTGGGTATTAGTGGTAATTACTTAGATATTTGGTTGTGGTTGCCCTTGTTACATATCTTTACAGGCGGAACTTGGGCAGCCATTGATTTGTGTACTAACAATATGCAATTGGGAATTGTATCGTTAACCAACGGGTCTATTTATTTTGCGATCGCTGCTGCTGTAGGTGGTGTGAGTGGTGCTCTAGGTGCAACCATAGGTGGTTTTTTAGCCCAATTTGCCCAATTTGGTGGCTTATTAGGATTATTTGCTCTTTCTAGTCTGATGCGATTAGTGGCACTTGTAGCACTGATTTTTGTGCAAGAACCGCAAAGGTGAGGATTGAGGTCGGTGGGGAATGATGAGGGAAGAGTTAAATTTTGAGGGTTTCAACTTACCAGATAATCTTTCCCCTCTCTCCCTCGTCCCCCTCATCTTCTTATTCAGCCACAGTGGAACTGAGGCTCATTGTCTCCCATAACACCATGTGAGGCGTGGTTAGTACTGGTTGGTGTAGGGCAATTAGTTGGGCGAGGGTATTTTTTAACTGGGTACGGGGTACAATATCATCTATAAAACCGTGCTTGAGTAGATCTTCTGCACTTTGAAAATCTTCAGGTAGTTTTTCTCGCAGGGTTTGCTCAATTACTCGCCGACCAGCAAAACCGATAGTTGCTTTGGGTTCTGCTATGATAATATCTCCCAACATAGCAAAACTAGCGGTGACACCGCCTGTGGTGGGATTAGTCAAAATAGGAATATATAACAATCGCTCTTGGCGATGTCTTTCTAGGGCTGCGGAGATTTTTGCCATCTGCATCAGCGAGAGCATACCCTCTTGCATCCTAGCGCCGCCAGAGGTACAGACAATCAATACCGGATACCGCCGTTGGGTGGCTTGCTCTATCATGCGGGTGAGTTTTTCGCCCACGACTGAACCCATACTACCACCCATGAAACGGAAGTCCATGACTCCCAAGGCGACGGGCAAGCCATTGATTTGACCCAAGCCTGTTTTAACAGCATCGATTAAACCAATTTTCTCCTGTGTTTCCCGCAAGCGATCGCTGTAGGGTTTGCGATCGCGGAATTGCAGTGGATCGGTAGGATGCAGATGCTCATCCATTGGCCGCCAAGTGTTGTGATCTATCAATTGGCGGATGCGTTCATCACTATCCACCCGATTATGATGTCCACATTCTGTGCAAACCATCTGATTGGCTCTTAAGTCTTTTGTATATGTCAATACACCACATTTAGGGCACTTGTGCCACAGCCCATCAGCAATTTCACGTTCTTGGCGTTCGAGGTTGATGTTTCCTGATTTCCGTCGATTAGCAAACCAATCTAACAGAGACTTTAAACCGCGTGATTCTTCGTTGTTTGCCATTTTTATCTTATTCAAGTAGGTATGAGGTCAAGCCACAGGTCTTAAGTAACGGGTACTGGTAAAAGGTAAATTATCTAGCTCCCATTCCCTATTCCCTAGTTCTCTTCAAATAGCGTTTCTAAGCAATCAGACATAAATTTTGCATCTTTGGTTGTCAGCTTAACGAAAATGCTGATGCCAATACAAGTCTCTTGTGGGTCTAATCTTGTGAAAGTACTGGCAAAGCTTTAAAAATCCTAACTTCCAAACAGGATGCTCTTCCCGAAACCCTCTAGGGGACTTCTTGCTCCCAAATCAAGAATTGGTGTTGCTAGGTGATGAGCATTGAGCTCGTTGAGAGGGTAATACAAGTCACAGGCTGATATTACCAAAGTCTGAATGACGGATGGCGTAATGACGGTTACAGTCATGAAGGTTAGAGGTTTTTATGATAAGTTAATGGGTTGACAAAGGGAAGACGCGAAAAGTAAATTTTTTAAATTTTGAATTGTATATTCTGACTCTATTTCAACTGATAGGAAAAAATAACCGTAAATAAGCCGACAAAATAGCCTTGCCGCCAAATAAAGCGATCGCTGCTCCCAAAGCCAAAAAGGGGCCAAACGGGATCTTTTGCCCCAACTTTTTAGATGATAATAAAATTGCGCCACCACCTGCTAATGCTCCCACAGCACAGGCGATAAAACCAGCCAACAGTAAATATTTCCAACCCAACCAAGCACCCATCATCGCCGCTAATTTAGCATCTCCTGCGCCCATTGCGGTTTTGCCCAAGACGATGGAACCAATTAAAGCGATCGCATCAAATAGCCACAAACCCAGTACGGCACCTACTATCCCCGTCATTAGGTGCTTGACTAGTTCTACCCAACTACCACTGGAGGAATAGCCGATAACCATTTGAAAAATGATTCCCAATACCAAACCTGATTGCGTCAGTTGATTAGGTAGGGTCATTGTATCCAGGTCAATCAAGGATAGTGCTAATAACCAACTACAAAAAGCCCAATAGCCTATTGTAATAATTGAAACTTTAAATATGAAAAATACTAGTAAAAATACGATGCCCGTTAACGCTTCTACCACTGGATAACGGACAGATATTTTGCTTTTACAATAACGACACCTACCTCGCAAGCGCAACCAGCCCAGCACGGGTACATTATCGTAGGCTTTTAGCTGGTTAAGACAATGGGGACAGCGAGAAGGCGGCCAAAGAATCGATAACTTAGCAGGTAATCGATAAACTACAACATTGATAAAGCTACCGATAGATGCACCCAAGGCGAAGACAATGAGACTCGCCGGGACGCTCATCAAAATGTCCATGTTGTCATTTGTCAGTGGTCATTTGTCATTTGTCGTTGATTTTCAGCTATTTGTCCAGAGTTTTTGACCCTTGACTCTTGACCCTTGACTCTTGACTCTTGACTAATACATCTGTGATTCAATCTGATTCATCGGCACAAAGCACTCTTGGGGCAAGAGGACGGGATTGTTGGTAAAAATCACCTTGCCTCGATGAGTGGTGCGATTGATTGCTACTCCTGAAGCTTGACCAATGATTTCGGGATGTACTTCACAATAAGTGTAGTAAATCTCTCCAGCTGCCCTGATTACGGCGGTATCAATTAAAGGTGGCTGGTTCTTGGGTGTATTAAAATTGGCGTTTCCTTGGTGTCGTAAAGCTTGCACTATACTGCTACTTGCTTGCTAAATTTGTCTCTAGTTTATCGAAAAGATCCTGCAAAGGTTGCCAAAATGCTCTGACTGATCAATAAGAAAATTATTTTTCTTCTAAGGCGTGAATAAGTGCCTCACCCATAGCTCGACAACCCAGCAGATTCTTTCCTGGTGAGATGATATCACCTGTGCGATCGCCTTGCTCTAAAACTTGGAATACTGCTTGCTCAATTTTGTCGGCGGCGGCTGGTTGGTTTAAGCCGTAGCGTAGCATCATCGCTGCACTTAAAACTTGGGCGAGGGGGTTGGCTTTATCCTGTCCTGCGATATCTGGGGCGGAACCGTGGACAGGTTCAAAGACTCCAGGCCCAGAAGCTCCTAAACTAGCAGAGGGTAACATGCCAATACTACCAGTGAGCATAGCTGCTGCATCTGAGAGAATGTCACCAAATAAATTGCCTGTGACAATCGTATCGAACTGCTTGGGAGCGCGTAACAACTGCATCGCGGCATTATCGACATATAAATGAGAGAGTTCGATATCGGGGTATTCTACGGAGAGTTTAGTAATGCGATCGCGCCACAACTGAGATACTTCTAATACATTGGCTTTATCTACAGAACAGAGTTTACCGCCCCGTTTTCGCGCTGCTTCAAAGGCCACTCGTCCAATCCGGTCAATTTCCGACTCAGTGTAAACCATCGTATTTACACCGCGTTTCTCACCAGTTTCCGTAGCAAATATTCCTTTGGGTTTACCGAAGTAAATTCCCCCAGTGAGTTCGCGCACCACCATAATATCCACACCTTCCACCACTTCCTTTTTCAAAGTGGAAGCATCAATTAACTGGGGCAAAATCTTCGCTGGGCGCAAATTAGCAAACAGTCCCAAACCCGCACGTAATCCCAACAAACCTGCTTCTGGGCGTTGGTGAGAGGGTAGAGTATCCCACTTGTAACCACCAATAGCAGCGAGTAAGACAGCATCACTATTGCGGCAAGTTTCTAGAGTCGCAGCTGGTAGCGGTTCGCCCGTAGCGTCAATGGCTGCACCGCCAATTAAAGCTTCTTGAAAATCAAACTGAAGATCAAATTGTTTCCCGACAACATTCAGCACGTCTACCGCTACTGCCATAATTTCAGGGCCAATGCCATCGCCGGGGAGTAGGGTAATGCGGTAGTTCTGGGTCATAGCTGGTTTTTACTAGGTAGATTTGGAATCGCGCAGAAATGCTTAATAGATTAAATATCATAAAACTTTATGGTATGTATGGAACCCAGAGAGATAAGGCTCATTCTGGGAGATTTCGCTGTCCTTGAGAACTTAAACTGAACCTGATTGGTTTGTAAACTACTTTTAAAAATATCGAGAGACGCTGTACCAACGCTTGTGCAGGAGGCGGGGATAATTGCTGTTGTTGTGGCGATTGATTGCATCTGTGTTCAGAATGTGTCAGCGTTTTATGTGTTTGTAGTTTAAATTACAAATAATTTAGGTAGAGGCTGAAATTAAAAATTAACCCAAAGCAGCTACCACTAGGTTAGTGTAGAATCTCACCAAATCCTTGCATTGTTTACTTTTTTGTGATATGCATCTTTTTAAGTGATAGCACTTAAAATTACACAAGCTTTACAAATCAGTACTTAAGTGTTTTTTCTCAATGAATATCATTGATCAGCTATGGTACTCATAGTTGATTTGATGGCAAAATTAGTACAGATAATAAAACGCTAAGATTCCATAGTTTGTGACATTAAATAATTTTTTCAAAAAAGTAGATTTTGGAAAAATAATTAATTTATCAAATTATGCATCTAGTATTGAGATGTTTTGGTGCTGTTATCTACTGTCATTCGAGAAGTGAAAAGTTTATGTGCAATCGCTTAAATACAAAAAGCAAGAATAATTATCGTGTAAATGATCCTAAAGTTGCACTATTGACTACTTTTTTTGTCACGCTGTTTTCTTCAGGGTTTTATAGTGCCTTCTTGATATTATCTTCTATTGAGTTTGGTTCGGCATCTACATCTCACAACCCGACATCTATTCCTTGGATTAATAATCAAGCTGCATGTGCTCAAAGTGGTAGAACCTGGTCTAATGACAAATGCTGGGATTATGAGCATAACCCCTTGTTTTAAGCACGTGAATTGCTATAGTCTTGTTACTGCCAATGTTTGGGGCGTGCTAAATTTTCTGGCAAAATAGTATTGCGATCGCCAATTGCCAATTCAATTTGCTCTGATGTGAGGTATCTAGCTCCCGTCATATCTGCTCCTTGTAGGTTTGCCATTTCTAGGTTGGCTCCCATCAGAACTGCACCTTGGAGGTTAGCGTCTGTGAGGACTGCACCTTGGAGGTTAGCACTGATCAGGAATGCACTTTGGAGGTTAGCGCCGATGAAAACTACACCTTGTAAGTTAGCGCTGATCAAAGAAGTACCTTGTAGGTTAGCTTGATGCAGGTCTGCATCCCTGATATCAATATGATTGAGGCTTCGCTGGTGAGTTTCTAGTTGATACTTGCTATTGTGCTGTCCAATTACAGTCAGTGCGGCTTGAATATCTGTGCCAATTTTTATGACTTTCTTTTTCTTTCCTATCTCTTCCAGTTTCAAAGTCGTATTTTCTCGCACAAAAGCGGTGAGAATTTCTATGATTGTCCAGTGGTCTTTTGGGTACTCTTTGGCAATGCGTTCTAGAGTATAAATTGCTCCCAATCTTACAGTAATTTTATCATTACCTAGCTGTTTGATGGACTGAGAAAAACATGCTGTAATTTGCTGAACTGCTAATGATTGGGCATTGATTAAAGCAAGTTTTGCAGTTCTATTTATAGTCTCCAGATGCTTGGCAATATAGAATGCATTCATGAAAAGGGCAATAGCAACAAAAATCGAGCCAATGCTTGTTAAAGATTGAGTGCGATAATTTAATCTTTGTTCTATAGATAAACTCTCAAGATTCACAAAGGCAAACAAAACAATAAATAAACAGAGAATAAATATAAATGGTAAAACTATGAACCAATTTTTCAGAGCGTCTGTATTGTGTTCAGACATAGGTTTAAGATAATATTTCCTCCTGAATTATGATAGATAATTTAGGGAGAAACTATAGCATTTGTTGCAAAATAATGAGATGCACCCAGATAAATATAGTGATACGTTCACTCAAACGGATTGTCGCCAATGGGTAGGAATTTCCACGTAATCTGGTAGACGAGTTGTGCGATCGCCTAATGCTGCTGTAATCTGTTGTGATTCTAAGTTTTTCACTCCTGTCAAAACTGCCCCTTCCAGCTTGACATCACTCAGGTTAGTTCCAGAGAGGTTAGCTCCCATGAGGTTAGCCTCATGTAGGTTAGCTTCGTAGAGAATGGCCTGAGAAAGGTTAGCTCCGATGAGCGTAGCTTGGTACAGGTCAGCTTCTGTCAAGCTGGCTTCTGAGAGGTTGGCAAAATAAACCTCTGTTTGTTGAAGTTTAGCTGCATTCAAGTTCGCTCCTGAGAGGTTGGCGTCATTTAAGTTAGCTCCTTGTAGGTTAGCGCCTATCAGTCCTGTCATGTGCAAGTTCGCTTTCCCCAGTTTCGCCCCTTGTAAGTTAGCAAGAAATAACTTCGCCCCAGAAAGGTTAGCAACTTTTAGAG
The DNA here is from genome assembly GCA_019359495.1 of Goleter apudmare HA4340-LM2. Taxonomy (GTDB): domain Bacteria; phylum Cyanobacteriota; class Cyanobacteriia; order Cyanobacteriales; family Nostocaceae; genus Goleter; species Goleter apudmare. The sequence continues at coordinate 52,835 of JAHHHF010000093.1, read as the reverse complement.
TTGCTTGTTGTAAGTTGGCTTTGTACAGGTTTGCCCCTTGCAAGTTAGCTGCACGCAGACTTGCTCCTTGCAAATTAGCTGCACGCAGGTTGGCTCCACACATGTTGGCTCGATTTAGGTTTGTCCAGCAGAGTTCGGCTCTATGCAGATTGGCTTTAAACAAATTGGCTTCATAGAGAATAGACCCAGAGAGTTTAGCACTATCAAAGTCTGCCCGACAAAGGTTAGCACCGCGCAAATTTGCCCCAGAGAGGTTAGATGCACGCAAATCTGCTTGTTCTAAGTTGGCTTCCAGCAAGTCGGCTCGCCTGATGTCTATGTTACGTAAATCCAGTTTCTGATCTATTCTATCTTGCTGGGAATTGCGCCTGCCAATTACTGTCAGGGCTACTTGAATATCTGTGCGAAGTTTGGGCGATTCTTCATGGATGTTTAAATCCAACGGCTTCACGCTGTGCTGTTCCCAAGATGGGGGTGGTGAGTCCTCTTCCCTTGGTGACTCCATCTCAAAGACAGGAGCATTCTCACGGACAAAAGCAGTTAGGATTTCCATGATTGTCCAGTGTTCTTTGGGGAAATCTTGAGCGACTCGTTCTAGGGCATAAATTGCGCCTATCCTGGTTTCGACTTTCTCATGGCCAAGCTGTGCGATCGCACTCATAAAGCGTTCTGCAACCAGCTTCTCTTGAGATAGTTTTGTATTTTGCGTTCCTAATTGATTACTTTTCTCAGCAGCGATCGCACTTCTATGCAAAGCTTGGGCACCTTTGGCACCATAATAAGCATTCAGCATGACTGCCAATCCCAGGAAAATCATTGCAGCAGTTGTTAGTGATTGAATTACGTATTGTATTTGTTGCTGAATTGACAGTCCCTGAATATTGGACAGTACGAAGATGATCAGAGGCAATGAGAGAGCAAATATAACTGTTATAGCTATCAGCCCGTTCAAAAGTACGCTTGTCTTGTTAGCAGACATAGCAGAAATATTCCTCGCAACCCAGGATTATTACTTAGAGGTTTGGGAAGAACAGTATATCATTTAGCTAAGAATTTGCATATGTGCCAGGAGACTTAATTGATTTTACTGTTACTTAATAGGTTTAATATTAGCCATTAGACCAATTGTGCGATCGTCCCCTGGGGAAGTTGACTACGCATTACCTAAAATTAGTCAATTAGTTAGCGTCAATACTAGCAAAACTTGTCATGTTGTCAATTATTATTTGTCATGTTGTCATTTTATTTTTGGCAAAAGTTTTTATGTTGTAGATACTTTGTAGGGCAAAGCTCTACGCTCTGATCACTAGATCGAGAATGTCTCAATTGAGTTTAGCTAAATATAGGTTGGCACGATCCAGGTTAGCACCAGAGAGGTTTGCACCTTCTAAGTTTGCTGCACAGAGTATTGCCTGTTCTAAGTTGGCATCAGAGAGATTCGCCCCTTTGAGATTAGCTGCACTGAGTATTGCACCATACAGATTAGCCCCACAAAGGTTTGCACCAGAAAGATTCACTTGATAGAGGTTTGCCCGTTTTAAGTCAGATCCACAGAGGTTTGCACCCGCGATATTTGCATGACTCAAATCGAGTTGCTCATTTTCTGAGTCTTTTTTAGCATCTCTTCTACCAATGACGATTAAAGCGGCTTGAATATCTGTACGAATTGTTGGTAATGGCTGAGATTTGCTCTCATTTTGAGATGTATAATCCCGCACAAAATTTGTCAGGGCTGCCATAATTTCCCAGTAGAATTTTGGCTCATCTTGAAGAATTTTCTCTAAATCATCAATTGCAGCCAAATGGGTTTCTATGTGGTTATGGTGCAGCTTTTGGATAGCAGCAATCAAGGGTTTTTTGCTAGATTTTTTTTGAGCAAACTTTATTTTTTTCGGGATATCAAATATCCGCATATATAAATCTTTTAAAATCAGGTTAGTTTTTATATGTTTAATTTTTTTGGAGCCTAATTATACTTAGTTACCATCAATATTATCCCATAATACTAGTGATTTAGCGCTCATGGGGAGAAACCCTATCCCTTGGTGTCTCGCCTTCTTCCAAAGGCAAAGGCTAGCGTCAAGGGAAAAGACCGCGCTGCTTCACCAACTTGCTATGTGCTGTATGACATAATTATAGTAATTTGGAAAATTAAGGATGAAAACCCAGCAATTAGATCAGTAGCCTCCAAATTGAAATACCTAGCTGATTTACTGATCAGTCCAGATGCAACAAAATTTACAGCCGATAGTTCAAGACTTGGTACTGATTGGTGGTGGACACAGCCACGCTATTGTGCTGCGGTTGTTTGGCATGAAGCCAATACCTGGTGTTCGTTTGACCTTAATCACCACAGCTTCAGATACACCTTACTCTGGGATGTTACCAGGACACATTGCTGGATTTTACAGCCATGATGAATGTCATATTGACTTAAGGCATTTAGCCAACTTTGCTCAAGCCCAGTTATACATTGATCGAGTTGTTGGTCTTGACCTGAAAAACAGACAAGTAATTTGTGCTAACCGTCCTACCGTCACTTTTGACGTGCTCTCTATTGATATTGGCAGCACTCCAGCTACAATATCTGTATCAGGTGCAGCAGAATACGCAATTCCCGCAAAACCAGTACCGCAGTTGTTAGCACAATGGCAGCAACTACTAGTAAATGTGGCTGCAAATCCTCAAACACCAATTAGCATCGGGATTGTGGGTGGAGGGGCTGGCGGCGTAGAATTAGCCCTATCAATGCAAGCACGCTTAAAACGGATTCTGCAAACAGAGGATTTGGCGATTCACTTATTCGGGCGTCATCGGGAACTGATGCCTGATCATTATCAGTCGGTACAGCATCAAGTTAAGCGAATTTTAACTCAGCGTGGTATCAGGTTATATCTGGGAGAAACAGTTTGTCAAATTGAACCACCCAACCTGATTTCTAATTCCTTTTTGCTTGCAGAGAGGAGAGAGCAAAATAGATTAAAAGTTAAGTGTGAGTCTGGGTTGATAGTCGAGTGTAATAAAGTTTTTTGGGTAACTCAAGCATCAGCGCCCCAATGGTTAAAAGCAACAGGATTGAGGACTAATGAGCAAGGTTTTATTTTGGTAGATGACACATTACAATCAATGACGCATCCCTACATATTTGCCGCAGGTGATATTGCTACAATGGTAAATCATTCTCGCCCCAAGGCTGGGGTATTTGCGGTGAGACAAGGTAAGCCTTTGTTTGAGAACTTGCAACGGTTTTTGTCAGGTCAATCTCTCAAACCCTACAAGCCACAGAAGGAATATTTGAGTTTAATTGGTACAGGTGATGGTAGAGCGATCGCTACCAAAGGTACTTTCACCTTATCACCCCACAAACTATTATGGTGTTGGAAAGATTGGATAGATCGCCGCTTTATGGAAAACTTTAGTAGGAAACTGGGGACTGGAGAATAGGGAAGAGTTTTGCTCATATACAACCCCGATTTTCCTTATCCTCCAGACATCGTTGTGTTGGTTGTAGTTCAAAAGATGTTTGTTTGAGCTAAAATTTAGAACTTATAACCTCTAGCAATCCAATATTGCCAATCGGCGAGTGCTTCTAGGGTTTCGCTATCGGTATCAATTGCTTCTATTTCCGATAGTTTTGCAGTAAATACATCCTCATCCTTGCCATCTGGATACACAACGTCCACAAACATATCTTTTAAACAATCTTCGTCTGGTGCCATTCCTAGTACCTCAACTTGCTTTGTCTGGGGTGTTGTGGATGGTTTGCGTCCCTTCTTTGTCCAGTTAGCCAAAAACGGAAAATTCAGGGTATCGTCGAGGTAGTCGTACCAACCCATGGCCCGGTCTTCTTTGTCTTCAGCATCAGCAATGATCTCTGTTTTGATGCGATGCTCTCGGATTTCATCGGGTTCAACACTAGGCATAAAATAAAAGCTGGTAGTAAGATGCATTCTGAAATATGGTATACCGCTTTGGCGATCGCCTGTCAATTTTCTCTCTGCTATCTCACCCAAGCATGAAATGAGCAAAGTAGAGTATTTTCCTAAAATTTGGCATTTTTTACCAAAAACTGGGGAATTTATGTAGTTTATGTCCAGACTAGCAAACCTGGGTGAGGCATCTTAGAAGAGATAAACACCCTCATGTAATTGGTAAATCTGCATTACTTCACAGCTTGCTTCTCTGTCACGAGTACGGCTGCACCCTTGGGGAAAAAGCCCTAGGCCTCTACTAAAGCTTTCGGTCAATGCATAATTAAATGCGGTCGATATCTACTAGTTGTGAGAGATAAATTCTAGAATGCTGGATTGCTATAAATCAGAGTTGATATTAAAAATCAATTTCTGAATTTGCTGGTAACTACAATCCAAAAAATAGCTAAACCAAACGACAATTCCTAAAAACTTAGAGCCTTCTTCGATTGTGTTGTGTAGGAACATTTCATCTGGAGTGCCTACATCAACTATGATTGAAATTGCAAAAAATAAAAGTGATAAAAATAAAATAGAATAATTAGTCTTTTTGAATAAAGATTTAAACTTAAATAAATAAATTAAAATCAACACTATATAAATACTAAAAAACACTGATTCCCAAAAATTCCTGACAAATACAGGATTTTCCACAGCATTTAAATCTATAAAAGGATAGTAATAATATTCATGAATTTGAAATAAATCATCAAAAACCAACATTAGTGTTATGCAACCAGAGAATAGTAAAAATCTTGACCATTTCCTAGATTCTAATCCCCGAATTTTCTTCATGACATAGGAAATAAATATAGAAATTGCGGCTGATGTACACCAAAAGAATATGCCCAGCATAGAGATCATCCCTGTATATGCAGGGAGTTGAGCAGCTGCATTAGCATCTATTACTAATTGAGCGAAAGGAATACCTTTAATCTTACATACAACTTGTATCAATATCAAAAACAAGCTGCTTGGTAAAACAACTCTAAGTATGGTTGTTCGCAAACTTTTAAACAATCGGAAGATAGGAGAGATAGATAAATTTGATTGCATAGTTTGTTTTCCAACTCCCAGTGAATCAATAAAAATTGTTAATTTTTCCGCCAAACAAGGCAGATGCATCTAGATTTTTGACCTTCTGTTTGTCATGGGTTGGATGAAGCTCCTGATTTGTGAAGACAAAAGGTTAACTCTAGGTTAAGTAGAGATTATATTATGAATAACATGGTGTTTCTACATTCTGACTAAAAAAATTTTCCATCAGCCTCATAGGGTGGGTGTCTCGCCCCATAAGACTGATGGAAACTTACTTTTATATTTGTTCTGATGTGGCTAAAAATTCATCTGGCCGATGATTCACGCCAGTTTTGAGGTTATTTGCCACATGGTCAATTATTGGCTAGTAGCTAGTAGCAGCCACTAGCAGTTAGCAGTCACACTTCCGCCGGATGATATTCTTGTTGTCTCTCCACAAAGCTTTGGACACGGGTGCGGTAGTCTCTGACAGTTTCATCGACCCAATCACGATCATTACTATTTGCATACAGATGTACTAGTGGTTCACTAGCATCTGGCAAAACTAACAACCAACTATCATCATAGGGCTGACAAATTTTTACCCCGTCAATGAGTTCGAGATTTTGGGCTGGGTGAGTTTCTACCAAGTAACGCATGAGTGCGCCTTTAGCTGACCAAGGACAGCGTACGGTATAATTTTTATGAATTACACGGGGTAATTCCGATCGCACAGTAGCCAGCGATCGCTCTTGGATGGTCAACATTTCAATAATCTTGGCAATGCAGAACATCGAATCAAATCCCGGATGCAATTGTGGGAATATAAACCCAGTATCTCCACTACCGCCTAGCACCACATTGGGATTTTTTTGACAAGCCTCCATCAAAGCTGTGGGATTAGCTTTGGTGCGAATCACTTTGCCATCGTGACGACGGGCGACTTGTTCGACAGCGCTGGTAGCATGAACTGGCACTACTACTGTGCCTCTGGGGTTAGATGTTAATATCATGTCTACCATCAGGGCTGTTAACATTTCCCCACGAATCGGGAAGCCTGACTCATCAACTAAAATCAATTGTTCCCCATTAGCTGAAACCTGGACGCCAAAGTTAGCCTTTAGCGCCTCAACTACATGACCTAATTGAGTTAGTAGTCCTTCACGGTCTGTTGTAGTCACAGCATTTTTATTCAGACTGGCATTGAGTACTACAGCATCAGCACCGAATTTATCTAACATTTGGGGTAACACTGCCCCTGAGACGGCGTAGACATAGTCAATTACGACTTTTGCCCGACTGTTGCTGAGGGTAGCCACATGTAACAGCTTCTCAAAGGCTGTGCAGTAACGGTCAATGACTTGGCTGGGGTAAGCGACATCACCAATTTCATGAGTCAGGGCCCGCCGCATATCTTCCTTAAAGTAAGCCCCTTCAATTTTCTTTTCCTGGGCTTTGGAGATATTAATCCCCTTGGCATCCATAAATTCAATTAGGATATAATCTGGGCGATCAGGATGTACTCGTACATGAATCCCTCCAGCCACCGACATTGTGGGTATTACAGTCCGCGCAATGGGGATAGCTGTAGCATCGAGGTTTTGGATATCCACACCTACGGACATTAAACCTGCAATCAGCGATCGCGTCACCATCCGCGAGACATTACGTTGGTCGCGGGAAACCGTTACCTTAGAAGCTGGTTTCAAAGTCGAACCATAAGCAGCTCCCAACTTCACGGCAAATTCTGGCGTGATGTCAATGTTAGCTAATCCTTGTACACCACGTTGCCCAAATAAATTTCGCTGCGCGGTGTTGCCCCAAATCAAGTTAATATTTAAAATTGCCCCTGATTCAATCTTTTTACTAGGCCAAACACGCACACCAGGGCTAATTTGGGCTTCTTCCCCCACCGTAGATAGGGAACCAACTACAGCTGCTTCTAAAACATGGGCGCGGCGGTCTACACGAGTCCCACGAGAAATTACGCAGGCGCTTAAATGTGCTTCATCACCAATAATTGCCCCATTCCACACAATAGGACGTTTCAAATTAGCATCAGCACCAACGGTGACATTATCTCCAATGATAGTTCCGGCTTCAATTTGGACTCTCGCCCCAATACGGCAATTGTCACCGATAATCGATGGCGTTTCAATTGTAGCTGTAGGGTCGATATAAGTATTTTGTCCTACCCATAACCCAGAAGAAACTTCTCTATAAGCAAATTCGAGTTGGACTTTCTGCTCTAAACCATCATACTGTGCCTCACGATAGGCGTCTAAATGACCAACGTCACACCAGTATCCCTGGGCTACGTAACCATACATCGGCTCATCCTTTGCCAATAGTAGGGGAAACAAGTCTTTGGAAAAGTCACATTCAGTGTTAGCTGATAGATATTCCAAAACTTCTGGTTCCAGGATGTAAGTACCAGTGTTGACGGTATCAGAAAAAATTTCACTAGTAGAGGGTTTTTCTAAAAATCGCCGAATTTTACCTTCGGCATCAGTAATTACCACCCCAAATTCAATTGGGTTGGGGACACGGGTTAAAATTAGGGTAGCTTTTGACTGTTTTTGTTTATGAAATTCAATTGCTGCGGTCAGGTCAAAATCTGTTATACTATCGCCGCTAATGACTAAAAAAGTTTCATCAAGCAGTTCGGCAATATTTTTGACACAGCCAGCCGTACCGAGGGGTTGGTCTTCCTCAACAGCATAGGTCATCTGTACACCAAAATCGCTGCCATCTTGAAAGTAGTCTCGTAGGACATCAGGTAAATAATGCAATGTGGCAACAACTTCTGTGATTTGATGTCTTTTGAGGAGATTGATGATGTGTTCCGCAATTGGTCGATTTAGGATAGGCACCATCGGTTTGGGTAAATCGCAAGTTAGCGGGCGCAGCCGCGTTCCCGAACCGCCAGCCATTAGCACTGCACGCATAAATCCTCCTTAGCTATTTGCAGCTTTTGCTGCATCACAACCCATGAGACACGTTGTGTTCTTCTTACTATTAGTCTCCTATGGATGTTGATATTTGAGTAACTTCCACAAGATGCATCTGATGAAGGATGAGTGAATTACTCATCACACTAGTACAGCGCGGCTTCAATGAAACACTTATTCCAAATCAGCAAAACGCTGACGCTGTATGCATTTTCAATTTTGTAGATGCAAAGCGGCTTTCCGCAGGTACTAGGGTATGTTTCTGATCTTAACTAACTAAGAACTAGCTACGATGCAAGGGGCTGCTCTAGACTGGAATATGAGAATCTGTTATGAAGTTACTCATATACCAGAAGCTGATGACTTTAGTCGTAATTTCTCAGTTTTGGTTATCAGCTACTGGAATGAAGTAAAAATACCTAAGACAAATTTTGTCAGTTACTTACGGAGTTGATAGTAATGGAATTCATTATTTTTTTGTTGGTTGCTGCTTACGGGTATGGTGGTTGGAGATTTTGGCGTGGGTTTAACCGGACTAATTTCAGTCACACTTTACCCAATCGTATTGGCTTATCTTTGTTGTGGCCTGCTTTATTTATTGCTAATAAATCCTATCGACGCAACTTTCAAAAGGCCTTAAAGGGCTAGAATTTTGCCAAAAATCGCCTGTGCATCAAAATTAGCAGGCATTCAGTCTTTAAATCTGTTTCTGGAAGTTATCTATAAAATACTGCTGCTCTCACAATAGTGGGTGTTTCATTGATCTAAAGACTAATCAAAAAAGTGGGCAATGCCCACTTAATTAGCTTTAAATAAACCCAATGCGATCAAGAGGCCAAAAGCGAAATGTGGCACGACCAATAATATTTTTTCTCGGTAAAAAGCCCCAGTAACGGGAGTCATTACTATCGTTGCGATTGTCTCCCATGACGAAAAATTCGTTTTCAGGTACTTTCACTGGTGGATAAGGATTATTGGGTGGTTCAGCAATGTAGTCTTCTTTTAAGGCTTGACCATTGAGGTAAACTTTGCCTTGAGAAACATTGACTACTTCTCCCGGTTCACCAATCACCCGCTTAATAAAAGCTTGGTCTTGAGGATATCCTCGACGTTGCAATTCTTCAGGTGGCTGAAAAACAATAATATCCCCAGTTGTGGGAGAGTGAAAACGGTAGGAGATTTTTTCCACCACTAGGCGATCGCCTGTGTGTAAGGTGGGTAGCATGGAGTCTGAAGGTATATAGCGAGGTTCAGCAATAAAAGTCCGGATGAGGAATGCCAAACACAAAGCGATCGCCACTAGAGTTAGATTTTCCTGCCAACTACGCCATATTTTTGATGATGCAGGGGCCTCTTTAACATCACTTTCGTGAGGAGTCATAGAAATTTTTAGCCAGTTAACAAAGTGGAACAAACACCTGGAAAGTTTTAGCGGTGAAGCTATACTTGTAAGCAAGCTAGGTTCAACACCAAACCTATACAAATATTCATAATACGGCTATCGCATCTACCAATTATAGGCAAAAGTTCCAAGAATAAAACACAGCTTGTCTAAAAATATGGTACAGGCTTAAGAATAGGTTAATTAGACAGATCACTACAATCCCTAATCTTAATTGCAGTGGTTTTCAGGTAAGCTTTGGTAATTTCTGAACTTTAATGCCTGCTTTTAAAAAGATAGTCACCGACTGGCAGTGCGATACAGCCAGTCGGTTTTTTCTGGGGAATGGGGTAGAGGAATTACGAATTGCGCTGCGATCGCCCAATCTAGGTAAAATTTGGAGGCGATCGCATCTGGTAAATTCCTCTGATGAGCAACACACCCCAAGCTGGACAACCTGCACCTGATTTCTCTACTCCTGACCAAAACGAAAACCCTCTTAGTTTGAATGATTTTACTGGTCAATGGATTGTTCTCTACTTTTACCCGAAAGATGACACCCCTGGTTGCACCACAGAAGCAAAAGACTTTACCGAGTTAGATCAACAGTTCAGCTATCTAGGAGCCAAAATCTTAGGCGTCAGTCCAGACTCCAGTAAATCCCACTGCAAATTTATCAGTAAACATGACTTATCCATCACTCTCCTGAGTGATCCAGAACATCTACTTACAGAAGCTTATGGTGCTTGGCGATTGAAGAAGTTTATGGGTAAAGAATACATGGGCGTTGTGCGGTCAACTTTCCTCATTGCACCAGATCAAATTATTGCTTACGCTTGGCCCAATGTGAAAGCTAAAGGTCACGCTCAACAAGTCTTAACAAAATTACAGGAATTGACAGCCAAATCCAGTTCTTCATAAAGAACACCAGAGGAGTTAAGGCTGATTTGATTAAATAAAATTACTTTTAATATGCCATTTTGTGCTTCGTGGAATTTTCCGTAAATTCTGTGAAGTGCAAAAAACTATATGCAAGCTTTTAATACAAATTTCATTTATGAAATACAACAGTAACGCTAAACTATGAGATAAATATTTTACTTGCTGAAGCGATGAGCCTCTGCATAAATCCCCTTTGTTCTCAACCCCAAAATCCTGATAACCTCCTGTTTTGTCAAGCATGTGGTTCAGAACTGTTACTGGAAGGTCGTTACCGAGTGATGCACACACTAGGTGAGGGTGGCTTCGGTAAAACTTATCAGGTGAGTGAAGCGCGAAATAATATCCCGAAAGTCCTCAAAGTACTGATCAACAATCAACAAAAAGCAGTGGAATTATTTCAGCGTGAAGCCGAAGTTCTCAGCTTTTTAAATCATCCTGGGATTCCTAAAGTAGAAGCAAACGCTTACTTTATCTATTTTCCGAGGAATAGGCAAGAACCACTACACTGCTTGGTGATGGAAAAAATTGAGGGGATGGATTTGCAAGAATATATCAGAAAACGTGAGAATCGCCCCATAGATCAAAAGTTAGCCATCCAATGGTTAACTGAAGCAGTAAATATTTTACGACAAGTACATAGCCAGAACTTCTTTCACCGAGACATCAAGCCTTCTAATATTATGCTGAGAGCAGAAGGGGGTCTAGCTCTCATCGATTTTGGCACAGCGCGGCAAGTTTCGGGCACTTACATGGCTAAACAGCCACAGGGTCAAGTAACAGGAATTATTTCTGTAGGTTATACACCCCAAGAGCAATTAAATGGTCAAGCAGTACCACAATCTGATTTTTTTGCTTTGGGACGGACATTTGTGTATCTGCTGACAGGTAAAGAACCCAATGACTCAACAATTTATGATTCATATACTGATGAGTTACGTTGGCGGAATTATGCTCCTCATATTTCGCCTCCTCTAGCAGATTTAATCGATCAAATGATGGCACGTTTTGCTGGACATAGACCAGCAAACACTGAAGAAATATTACAGAGATTATCAGTTATTGAGCACCCTGTTTCTACAAATATACCTCCTACATTCATTGATCCAAAGCCTCTCCCTATAAATCCACCTCAACCACTAGCAAACTATGAATATGCAGGTTTTTGGAGAAGGTTAGCCGCAGACTTAATCGATCAAGTAATTTTGATATTTGCAAGTTTTATTACAGCTGTGATTTTTGTTGCCAACGAACCAATGGATGATGAAACAGCAGGATTCCTATGGATGTTTTTGTACATTTTGATGGCTGCGGTTTACAGTTCAGCTATGGAATCTTCTGCGTTACAAGCAACAATTGGCAAAAAGGCGTTGGGTATTATTGTCACAAATATGAATGGTCATAAAATATCCTTCAGTCAAGCTTTGGCTAGGCATCTTAGCAAGATTATTTCCTATCTAACTTTGGGTATAGGCTACCTCATGGTAGGCTTTACTCAAAAAAGACAAACTCTGCACGATCAAATAGCTGGTTGTTTAGTGATTAAAAAACCTTAGGAACTATTGCCTATTGCCTTTCCCTATCTTTCACCTACAAAAGGATTCGTAAATTTTACCCCCTCTACAATAGAACCCGTTGTAAAATCCTCACTATAAACTTCTTCAATTTGGTTGAGTCGCGCTGTCGCCCAAATTTGTGCATCCCAAAACCCAAAATGATGGCTTTCCACACCACGAATTGCTTCTAAGGTGATGAGTCGTGTAATATCAACAACATGGCAAGCCCCCAAGTAGTTACGCATTCGTACCAGCGCCTCAGCAGGAGTCAAAAGCGATCGCCGAGTGCGGGTTGTCGCCATAAAAAACTCTCCCATCACTTGGGTACTAATTACTGCTTTCCCAGACCGAATCAATTGATCAGTAAGGGCGATCGCCAATTCTTGTTTCCCGGTATCCAGTGGGTCATAGATATAAACGAGAATATTGGTATCAAGAAAAACCCTACCGTTCATAGAGGTCTTCTCGTTTCCAATCCCGACCTCCCGGTTGAGCAGGTCTAGTTTTAATTTCTGCAATAAATTCTTTTTCGGCTTCCCAACGCGCGAGATCAGTTTGGGGTGCAGTTACTCTACCCAGATGAAGGTCAATGGCTTGGCGAATAATCTCTGCTTCACTGACACCTGTTTGTTGAGCGATCGCTTTTAGTAGATACTCTTGATGTGGTTCAATATAAATTTGCTTCCGAATTTTACTCGACACAATTGATATTAAATAATGTATACATCACATTATACATTATATACTAATTTAGTTGTGGGTTTGAAAAGCGATTAGAAATCGCGCGCCACTTGCTACAAGTCGGGAAACCCGCCCAAAGCAGTGGCTTGGCTACATAGACAAAACCCACCTCCGTGGGTTTCAAATGCCTAGTGTTAGTCCGCGCAGACAGACTTTGTTTGTGTAGTAGCAAATTATATTCGCCCAAAACTTTTCAAACATGCTCTTAAGGATTAATACCAACAAACTGATAACTATTAATGCAAACCTTGTTCTGTTAACAATTCATTCACCCAAACAACATCTGCTTCTGCAATTGGCGGAACTGGTTCACGAGTGTAATCTATCGCCAAATCAAAACCAGCGCGGTCGAATAAATCTTCAATTACAGATTGTAAATCTACTAATGGTTCTGTATCACCTTTACGTAGAGGTAAGGCAAAACTGGGTATTTTTTGTTGTAAATTAAAAGCATATAATTCTGCTTGTGGACGTAATTCACTACGACTCACCAAAATGCGATAATCAGAGTAGATTTGATTACCCAAAATTGGCATAGGTTCGCCGCTACGCAACAAGTCTATTTCTACTAGATGAGTGGAACTACCAAATACTTGTTGACGTTTAATATCGTAGGCTTTTCTACCTTCTCCAGTCCGCTTATTTTTGGGTGAGAGAAGTTCAATAACTGTCACCACTTCCCCCGTACCAACTTCGCGCACCTCCAGGTAACTTTCCCGCACTTCTTCTGGAATAGGTATATTAACTGTTATGGGTTTAGCTGGTGGTGAAGCTACGGCAAGATTAGATGATTCTTGTTCTGTCGTTTTTCTATATTTACCTATAGTTACATCTGGTACACCAACTAAAACAGAATTACCATCTGTCATTTGATAAACCCGCTTTTCAACTGCAACTCTGTATTTTGGGCGTAATTTTGGGATTAATAACTCAGCAATAAAAGTATTAATCCAATGATGAACTTCTGGCCATAGTTCAGGATCTTCTAAATAGGGATTCATTCCCGGAAACGGTGAGGGCATAGGTTAACTAACATAGGTTGCTCTGTGCTGATTCTAGCAATCCCTATGCCGTAGAATGTTTTGAGTAAAACACAAAATTTTCCTCTTTAGCATGAATAACACACAAACTTGGCATATTGTCAAGCACAATACTGGAAGCTGCGAAATCGTCCCCAGCGAGGAAGTTAGGGACGATAATACTGAGATTATAGAACAGTGGGGGCCTTTTAATTCTCAAGGAGAAGCGATCGCTCGTCGCGTTGGATTAATCAGGGCTGGTAAGTGCCAACCCCAATAAATTCCAGCCAAGATGTTTAATTCTTTTGTCCGCTCCTAATACCTTTAGCAGCGATTTGCTTACCCAGCACTTCCACAGCCTTAGCAAATTGTGGGTCTTCTAGGGTAGCGAGTTTGTCGCGCTCTTTGAGCCATAATTCCTCTTTCTGGGCATCGTTTAAATCCACTTTGATATCTGGATCAATCCCATGCTTATTAATATCTTTACCACTGGGAGTGTGGTATTTAGCAATGGTAACTGCTAGTCCTGAGCCATCTTCCAGAGGACGCACCGATTGCACTAAGCCTTTACCGAAAGTTTGGCTACCCACCAAAGTCGCACGCTTGTTATCTTGCAATGCGCCTGAAAGAATTTCGCTAGCACTGGCGGAACCTTTATCCACCAACACTACCAACGGCTTATTCGTTAAAGCGCGTCCATTGGCTATCTCTCGCTCTTGCTCACCCTGACGATCAATAGTAGAAACGATAGTACCCCTATTGAGCCACATCCGAGCAATTTCCACACTAGAGAATAGCAAACCGCCTGGATTACCACGTAAGTCCAAAACGTACCCAACAACCTTTTTGCTTTCTAAATCTTTGATGGCATTTCTCATTTCTTTACCAGCATTGGCGCTAAACTGGTTCAAGCGAATGTAGCCAAGAGTGCCGGATGGGGTTTGCTTTTGCGAAAATTTAACTGGGTGGATTTCAATACGGGCGCGTGTAATTACAAACTCTCTTGTTTGACTACCTCGCCTAATTGTGAGTTTGACTTTTGTATTTGGTTCACCGCGAATTAAGGATACTGCTTGGTTAGTATCCATCCCCTTAGTACTCTTACCATCGATTGTGAGAATTTCATCCTTTGCCAAAATTCCTGCTTTAAATGCAGGTGTATCCTCAATTGGCGCAATCACAACGAGTTGCTTGGTTTTTTCATCTAAGCTAATTGTGATACCAATGCCTGTCAGTTGGCCAGAGGTATCCACTTGCATATTCTTGAATTCCTCCGGGTCCATAAACCGGGTGTAGGGGTCTTCTAGCTTCTTCAGCATTTCCCGGATGGAATTGTAAGCTTCTTGCTGATTAGTATAAGACTTGCTCAAATACTCCTTCCGGACAGCCTGCCAATCTAGCTGATTAAAAGTAGCATCCACATATTGACGCTGAACAATTTGCCAAACTTCATCTACTAGTTCTTTAGGACTTTCTTTAAATAAAGCCTGACCTCTTGAGTGTATGCCAAGACTAGTAACCGCAATTGTCGAGAGCGTCACTGCCGTAGCACCCAAAACCAGCCTACTTTTTGTAATTACCATAATGACAGCTGTGCCAGAAGGAAAATTTTTATAGTTCAGTATGCTCAATCTAACACAGGGTATCACTGTCAGGATGGAGCATGTATTCTTATTACAACAAAATTGCTGAGAAATCCGGTGACATGATCAAGGGATTTGGGAATAGGGAATGGGGCATGGGTTATTAGTTTTTCTTCCCCCTGCTCCCTGCTTCCTCCCTAAACCTGCTCTGGTTCTACCCAGCGTCCATCTGCTTTGATGAGGTAAATTAATTCCTCAACGCCTTGGTCTTCTGGGACTTTTTTAATCTCTTCTCTACCACGATATAAAGAAATGTAACCGGGCGTTTTACCTACATAACCATAGTCAGCATCTGCCATTTCTCCAGGCCCATTGACAATACAACCCATTACTGCTATGTCTAAGCCTGTGAGATGTTTGGTGGCTTCGCGGACTTTGTGCAGTACTTCTTCCAGGTTAAACAAAGTACGTCCGCAGGAAGGACAGGCGACATACTCCACCATTGTCTTTCGCAATCCCAAGGCTTGCAGAATGCTGTAGCAAACAGGAATTTCTTTTTCTGGTGCTTCTGTGAGGGAAACTCGAATGGTATCGCCAATCCCATCAGCCAGCAATGTGGCAATACCAGCCGTGGATTTAATGCGTCCATATTCACCATCACCAGCTTCCGTGACGCCTAGGTGTAGGGGATAATCCATCCCTAAGTCATCCATACGTTTGGCGATGAGGCGATAGGCGGCTACCATTACCGGCACCCGTGAAGCCTTCATAGAAATAACGATGTTGCGAAAATCCAAAGATTCACAGATGCGAATGAATTCTAAAGCAGATTCCACCATCCCCTCTGGAGTATCACCATAGGTAAATAGCATCCGTTCAGCGAGGGAACCGTGATTGACTCCAATTCGCATCGCCTTACCTTGATCTCGCAGAGAAACTACTAGAGGTTCTAGGGTTTCGCGGATTTTGTCGCCAATTTCGTCAAATTCAGCTTTGGTGTATTCGGTTCTGGTGGTGTTTGGCTTTTCAAACACATACAACCCTGGATTAATCCGCACTTTTTCGATGTGCTTGGCGACTTCCAAAGCAATTTTCATGCCATTATGATGCACATCAGCAACAATGGGCACATCTCGATAAGCGGCAATTAATTTCTGTTTAATTTCCGCCAAAGCTTTTGCATGTGCCAAACTTGGCACAGTGACACGGACGATTTCGCAGCCAATCTCGTGTAACCGACGAATAGCCGCTACAGATCCATCGATATCTAGGGTGTCTTCGTTAATCATCGACTGTACCACCACAGGATAGTTACCCCCAATGGTGACATCTCCCACCTTTACAGGACGGGTTTTACGCCGCTTGATTGTTGTATCGAA
The DNA here is from genome assembly GCA_019359495.1 of Goleter apudmare HA4340-LM2. Lineage (GTDB taxonomy): Bacteria > Cyanobacteriota > Cyanobacteriia > Cyanobacteriales > Nostocaceae > Goleter > Goleter apudmare. Next base: position 36,298 of record JAHHHF010000093.1, on the reverse strand, counting down.
GATTGGTTGACTAGATGTGGTATTTGCAGTTGTAACTGTGGGCAGAGTTTGCATAACCTCATTAGGTAAATTTGCTGTAGCGGAAATATCAAATTTCCAAACCTCTGTTTCTCAGATTGCCACAGGTGGGGCTATTTTGGGTGAAGCAACAGCAAAAAAAAGAGGAAGTGAGTTAATGGGATTAATCAAGAGATTTAAACAGGATTTTCATCATCTATTTAGTTAAGTAGCGATCGCTGATCTTACTGAGTATCACTTATAGAATAAAAGTTACTACAATTATGACCAACCACATAGAAGCCCAACTACCTATTCCGCCCCACTTTAACCCTGAAAAAGTGTGCGAAGTCTGGCGTGTACCCTACCAAGAACGTGCAGATGCAGCTGAAGCTTGGGCAAAACAACACAATATCAAACCAGCCTCTGGTGATCAAACCCGTGTTTGTCTACTATTAATTGATGTCCAAAATACTTTTTGCATCCCCGGTTTTGAATTATTTGTAGGGGGAAAATCAGGCTTGGGTGCAGTAGAAGACAATGGGCGACTGTGTGAATTTATTTATCGTCATTTGGGGGTAATTACAAAAATTATACCAACGCTTGATACTCACACAGCTACGCAAATTTTTCATCCTATCTTTTGGGTGAATAGCAAAGGTGAACATCCTACTCCAGCCGCTACGAGTATTACTCCAGCCGACATCGACCAAGGGATTTGGCAAGTCAACCCAACCGTTGCTAATAATATTACTAATAGTGACTATGAATTATTACAAAAACATGCTTACCATTACGTTAAACAGCTAAGTCAAGACGGTAAATATCCCCTCACTGTTTGGCCATATCATTCAATGCTCGGTGGTATTGGTCATGCTTTAGTTTCATCGGTAGAAGAGGCAATATTTTTTCATTGCCTAGCGCGTCAAAGCCAAACGCAATTTGAAATTAAAGGTGAGAATCCTTTAACAGAAAACTATTCAATTTTACGTCCCGAAGTTTTAGTAGATTTTGAGCAACGTCCTCTTGCCCAGAAGAATATAAGCTTGATTCGACAACTTTTAGAATTTGATGTGGTGATTATTGGTGGTCAAGCTAAAAGTCACTGTGTCGCCTGGACAATTGATGATTTATTGACAGAAATTCAACAGGTAGATGCGACTCTGGCTCAAAAGGTTTTTCTGCTAGAAGATTGCACTTCCCCGGTGGTTGTACCTGGTGTTGTTGATTACACAGAACAGGCTGATACAGCTTTTTCTAGGTTTGCAGATGCAGGGATGAATATCATCAAATCTACGCAAATAATTAACTTTATTTAATGTAAAGGAACGCAGAGTTTCGCTGAGTAATTCCCTGCGTCTTAATCTTATTTGGTCAGATGACTTTTCGGATCTTCTGCTACCCAGCCTAGGGATGAGCTGGAACGGACTTCAAAATGAAGATGCGGTTGACTAGAACTGGGCTGTCCACTAGTGCCTACGGCTCCTATTACATCACCTTGTTGGACTTGCTGACCGACCGTAACTTTAATACTGTCAAGTTGAGCATAACGAGTTTGGCGTCCGCCACTGTGGTTAATGATGACTAAATTGCCATAACTGCCTTGCTCATTGGCAAAGACTACAGTTCCGGAAGCGATCGCTTGTACATGTGTACCCAACGCTACTGATAAATCGATGCCACTATGGAAAAATACATCACCAGTGGTGGAATTAATTTGCCAGCCATAAGGCAAAGTCACAGTACTGACCTCCGACAAGGGATATCCAGTTAGCGACGTAGGACTCGCCTCTGTATCAATAGGGGTGGCGGTGGGAGACTTAGTTAAGGAGCCATTTGGCGACCAATTTACCCCTGGAATAAATACGATTCTGGGGTCTGACTGGCAGCCATTCACCTCAAACAAGGCATCAGCGCGGACTTTATATGCTGTTGCTACTTGCCGCCAAGTTTGACCGCGCGGCACTTCCACAACAATCCCATTGTAGGGAGGAATCTGAAGTTCGCTACCAACGGTAACTGTACCATTCTTGACAGCCGGATTCATGCCGATAATGGTGGCAGGAATCAGATTATAGCGCTGCGCTATACTCTCCAAGGTTTCACCACGAGCAACTATGTGACGCCGGAAGCGCGATAAAGCCGGAGTCGGGCAACTCCCTACAGCAGCATTCACGCTTTCTGACTTTGGGAGTATGGATACTAGCCCCAAGGAACTGATTAAACTACAGAGAAACACCAGACGATAGGGAAAAGTCATGTCTAACCGTGAAGAGAGCAATAACTATAGATTTTAGATTTGAAATTCAAGATTGGGCATTGGGGAGCCAGTTGCGTGGGCGGGTTTCCCGACTTAAGCGAACTGGCGTCATTGGGCATGGGGATAATTACTCTTGAACGCCAATGCCTCTTGATTCTGGATTCTTGACAAATGACGAATAACTGGTTTCTCAAAAATTGATCTATCCAGTTGCTGTTTGCTTGACTAAACTAAGAAATTAGCAACTGCATTGCTGTCCTTGAGTAAAATGATTATGAAGTTATCTTTAAAGCAACTGGCCGTTTATCTATCTTTACTAGTGTTTGGCGGCGGTGCAGGTTTGTTGGGTAGTCGCTATCTTTTGCCGCAACACTACTCTTTTCGGCAATTAAGAAATGTCACTGTGGCTTTACCGCCAGAGTCTGTAGCTCCTAATTCTGTGAGTGGGACAATTGGAGCTACTGGTGGTGATAACGTGAATTTTATTGCCACGGCTGTGCAAAAAGTCGGCCCGGCAGTAGTTAGAATTAATGCTACACGCAAAGTGGCTAATCCCATATCTGACGCTTTGAAAAATCCTCTGTTGCGCCGATTCTTTGGCGAGAATGAGCAACCAATTCCCAATGAACGAATTGAAAGAGGTACGGGGTCAGGATTTATTTTGAGTGCTAATGGAGAATTACTGACTAACGCTCATGTAGTTGCAGATACTGATACAGTGCAAGTTACCCTCAAAGATGGTCGAACTTTTGAGGGGAAAGTCTTGGGAGTTGATGCTGTTACTGATGTAGCAGTAGTCAAAATTAAAGCTAGTAAATTGCCCACGGTGAAATTGGGCAATTCCCAAAACTTGATTCCCGGACAGTGGGCGATCGCTATTGGTAATCCTCTAGGTTTGGATAATACCGTCACTATTGGCATTATTAGCGCTACTGATCGCACCAGTGCCCAAGTCGGTGTGCCTGAGAAACGAGTCAGTTTCATCCAAACCGATGCTGCAATTAATCCTGGTAACTCCGGTGGCCCGTTGTTAAATGCTCAAGGGGAAGTGATTGGTGTGAACACTGCCATCCGCGCCGATGCTCAAGGATTGGGTTTTGCTATCCCCATAGAAACCGCCGCCCGGATTGCGAATGAACTATTTACCAAAGGGCGTGTACAACACCCTTTCTTGGGGATCGAAATGACAGACCTATCTCCAACGAAAAAACAACAAATCAATCAAGAAAATCAGCTCAACATTCAGCAGGATGTTGGCATTGTGATTAAAGGTGTGCTAGAAAATTCACCAGCAAAACGGGCAGGACTGCTTCCGGGAGATGTAATTCAAAAAATTAACGGTAAGCAAGTCAGAACCGCAGCCCAAGTCCAAAAGATAGTTGAATCTAGCTCAGTGGGTGATGTTTTAGCAGTCGAGGTTGACCGGAACGGTAAAACTCAAACCTTCAATATCCAGTCAGGGGTTTATCCTCAGAAGAAATAGTCACCTGAATTTTTGCTTGTTGACTATTGACTCGACAAATGCTCTAAATGCATCCTTTGTTCCATCTGGCGTAAGAAATACCCCGTCATCATCGCTGACGCCAAAAGGCCCGCTAGGTTATCCCTGTCTGTTGTAATTTGCACGTTGAAATTTTCTGCGGGTAACATTCCCACTAGCCCTTGGACGTTTTGCGAAATTATTTGTTTAATTTCGGGACTAACGGACTGGGCGACACGGGCTAAAACTTCCGGCGACTGGTGCTGTAGATACTTGAGCAACGGATTTGGTTGTTCCTCAAAGTGGTCGTTCAGAAGTTGATTGGTGTGTTCCTCAGAGTTGTCATTCAAAAAGTCGGGATCAAAAACCATTGGCAGTTTTTCTTAGCTTGGTTGCTAATTCTACTCTAAACCATAGTACAAGAGTAATGCATTTTCCACAGGTATAAGCCGTGAAGATGAGCAACAAGGTTGCAGGGGAGGAGACGTAGAGACTTAGCACGGCTGGGTTTTTACCTATGCCTTTATTTTGCTTCCAATTCTAGATCCAGTTCCAGTTGTTCTTCCTTCTGGCTGGTAGCCAATATTTGGGGAAGTTGTTCGATTTGAAAATACTGATGAAATTTGGGGGTAATTTGTAGCGAATATGAGCGAGAGTCATTGTCTCGCCGTTTGCGAACAAAACCAAGTTCTACAAGTTCTGGGACATGTTGATACACTCCAGAACCGCGCAGGTTAATCAAGTCGCTTTGGAGTATGGGGCTATTGAGCGCGATCGCTGCTAAAGTTCGCAATGCCCCTAATCCCAATTCTACGGGAATCAATGTTTGCACTAAGTCATGAAAATCTGACCGTAGTTGCAAACTATAACCATTTGGAGTTTCTACGACTTCTAGGGCACTGTCTCGATGGGCATAGTCATCAATCAGTTCAATTATGCTTTCTTCAACGGTGGCGCGATCGCACGCGGCATACTCGGCGATTTCGCCGAGCGACAAGGGCTTACCCTTTAAATAGAGAATTGCTTCTATCTTCGTCGCTGTGGCTGTAGTCATTTAGTGAAGAGTCATTGGTCATTGGTCGTTTGTCATTAGACAATTGACACCTGACAAAGGACAGGTAACATTGTGTGTGGGAATTTATCATAATTACCTGAAAATGTCAAGATTAATGGGCATGTAGAGACGTTGCACTGCAACGTCTCTACTCCTAAAATCCTCTGGTTTTGAGGATAAATTCGGCGATCGCTAAGTCTTGGGGGGTGGTGACTTTTAAATTTGTCTCCTCTCCTGCAACGATTTGAACTGGGATGCCACACTTTTCAAATAAAGCTGCATCGTCAGTTACTTTCCAACCCTGACGAACACCTTCAGCGTGGCACTGTTTCAATAACTTCACATTAAATCCTTGGGGAGTTTGCGCTGCCCAAAGTTGTCTCCTATCGGGCGTACTTTGAATTATGCCATTGGCATCAACTACTTTGATGGTATCTTTGACGGGTACAGCCGCAATTAATCCAGAACAGTGCTGAATCGCTTGGGCGCAGGAGTTGAGTAAATCCGGCGTAGCTAAACATCTAGCTCCATCATGAATCAACACTTGCTCTGCGGCGGCTGGCAGCGCCTGCAAGCCATTGTAAACTGACTCTTGGCGGGTGGAGCCGCCACGAATTAATTCCACTGGTTTACTCAGCTTTAAGTCCGCGAGAATCGTCTTTAAGTCATCCCAATCAGTAGGCTGGGAAATAATCCCAATCCAGGAAATTGCCCTGGCCGCAGATGCGGCTTTGAGAGTCCAAGTAATAATTGGCTGCGATCGCACTGTCAGGAGGAGTTTATTGCGATCGCTCCCCATTCTTTTTCCTATACCCGCAGCTGGAATTAGTAGATACACAGCATTCCTCAATTTCTAACTAGGGACTGTCTTTATTCCCTAACTTCCAAATTATGAATTCAAAATGAGTGAATTTTGAATTTTGAATTTTGAATTTTGCGTACTCCTGCGGTGAGGCAAGCTACGCGTAGCGTGTCGTAAAGCCTGTGGCATAGCTACGCTTAGGGCGCAGCCTCTCGTAGAGAAGACAAAAGTTCTGTAGGCGGTGAGCGCGGCCACATGTGCGGTATGAACCACCGAGTTGACTGCCGTATCCGGAGGAATTTCCCAACCTAGAAAACTTTTAAAGACGAATTTTGAATTCCCCGGAGGGGCATACCTATATTCCCCTAAAATAGGGAGCGAGTAAGCGTCAATAAATATTATGCGAGTAGTAGCCCTTGTACCTGGCGGAATTGGCGAACAAATCCTCTTATTTCCGACACTAGATGATCTGAAGCGCTATTACCCCAACGCTCAGATAGATGTCGTAGTAGAACCCCGGTCAAAGGCTGCCTACCGGGTGAGTAAGTCAGTTAATGAGGTACTGACCTTTGATTTCAAAGACCGTAATAGTCTAGCCGATTGGGGCAACCTAGTGGGTTCCATTCGTGATCGGGAATATGATGTCGCTATTGCTCTTGGGCAAAGCTGGTTAGTGAGCCTGTTGCTATGGTTAACAGGAATTCCCAGACGCATTGGCTACAAAGGTAAGGGTTCTGTTTTTCTCACCCACATTGTGCAGTTCAACTCATCCCAGTATTTGGCAGCCGCGTACCACATACTGCTAAAGGCAGTCGGTATTGATTCTCCTGTGCCAGAGTTGGCAGTTAACATACCAAAACCCGATATTGAGTGGGCACAGAAAGAACAAAGACGTTTAGGGGTGAATGAAACAGGTTATGTGTTGATTAATGGTAGTTCTGGGCAATTATCCCAGGTTAAAACTCGGGATAACATCTATCCTGTGGAGAATTGGCAACAAATTATTCAAGATTTCCAACACAAGCAACCCGATCTGCCTGTAGTGGTTATTAGGGGAGCCGATGGTGATGAATTCACGCGATCGCTTTTAAATTCATCTGCCAATATTCGGGTAACTTCCCCTAATGATATTGGTAAATTAGCGGCGATGATCGGTGGCGCGAGTTTGTTCCTCACTACCGACAGCGTACCCCTGCAATTGAGTGTAGCGGTGCAGACCTATACTATCGCCCTATTCGGCCCCACAGACCCAGCAAAGGTACTGCCAAAAAGTGAAAAATTCTTAGCTATTAAATCCCCTACGGACAAAGTAGCAGATATTTCACCTCAAGTAGTTTTGCAGAAAATTTGGGGTGGCTAGACCCCTTGTTTTTCGAGAGTACATAAATATCAAAGTCGGTTACATTTATCGCCTATAAGATTTACCTATATCTGTGATTGGGTGAAATACAGGCATTACCTACCTAGGGGCACAACTATTTAGTTGTGCCTTTAGTTATGTTTTGTGGGCTACTTTTATTTGAAAAAACTAGGTTCAAAACCTTACTGCTTCCAAAAATCCCAGTTTTCCAAGATAGGTAGTAGTCTGTCAAGATAAAAATGATGGATTGTAGTGCGGGCATCTTGCCCGCGTGAGCGAGACGCTCACACTACCAAAAATCCCTCAAAACAAAATTGACAGACTAGTAGAAACCCCAACGCCAGTTCTCTCAAGTCGAGCCACTGTGTTCGGTCGCCAGACTTGAAGCAAGTGGCGTGGTTTCCCAACCTAGGAATGCCACTTCCTACAACGGGGGGAACCCCCCGAAGTTTGCCGGAAAGAACATCTCCCCGGCAACTTCTCTCAGCAACGGAGTGGCTCAACTTTTCAAGACAAATTTTGAATTGATTCATTGTTCTTGACAAACAATTTCTAGAGCTATAAATTTGTCTTCAGTTTCGGTGCTACTGTCATCTAAAATCCAATCCTAAGCCACAAAATCCTGACTGAATGGTAACTGTAATAAAAACGCTTTTTTCTTTCTTGAAAATATTAGTTTTAATAAAATTTTGGGAAAAATATAAATAAGATTACTCTGGTGATATACATTGCTCCCAACTAATTGAGATTGGGGATAGGTAAACTCATACTCTGCCATGCTTAAAAATGAGCAGTGGCTTTGAGCATTTGGGATTGAGTTAGAAATTTTGTTGTTTTGTTACTAAATAAATTAACCATCGTCTGAGATTTGAGCTAAAACAAAGATTAACGACTTCAGCAACACAGACTGGAGAGACTTGGCTTTTTAGTGATGTATGTCACCAAAATTACCTGGTGTGATTAGCTTATGAGTAGACATAACACAAAATGTTAGGTTTCTTTAATTTCCTATTGACTTTTGGCAATTGAATACCCTGTAAATATATTTTTTATCAAAAGGAAAAATAAATGGTAATTCGATTACATACTTTGATAACAAGTCAAAAACGCTACATTCAAATTGACAGTCAACCACACCATATCATAGGTCTTTTGAATAAAATCATGCACTTGCAGAGCATGTATTTTTGTGAGGTTGCAAATATTTATGGCGCTTACTATGAGGATGAACAAGACGGAACGATAACTTTCTATCAAGCTAAAAAACTTGAAAATAGTAATCCAGGGATCTGGACTTATCTTGTGTATACCTGTCCATCAGGAGAAGAAAAAGTATTTCGTGACTCATCTATTAATACAGATATAAATCTTATCAATAACTTATTAACTGGGCAAAAACTGGCTCAATTAACTTTCAATATTAATGAATATCTCAAATATAAAGGTAATGAATCGAAATATCTAGATATACAACTTCCTGATGATTGGAATAGCGAAGCAGGCAGGGCAATTGCTAATATTCTTGTAGAAGAATTGCAGGCATTTAAATCTTTACCTATTTTTCTGGAAGGTGCGGGTAAAGAATATATGCAAGCAGTGTTAAATGGCTTTATTCAAGCTGCACAACAAATTTTAAAAATTAATGGTACAGTAAATGACTTTGAAGCAGCTCAATATGATGTATTGCAGAAAACTCAGATTGAGGATACAGCAAATTTAATTCTTGCTTACAACGATTATCGGCTATGGCAGTCGGCTCTACCAAGTAAATCGAAAGCTGTCGAGTACGCTTTTAATACTGCTTTAAGCTTAATCTGCCGCATGAGATAAATGATAGAGGTTCGTAGCGATCATTAAAGTACTCACTACGAACGGTTTTTTTACAAGATGGCAAAAAAGGCATCTTCTAACTCATAACCTAGCATTTGCGCCATTGATTTCAGTCGTGATTGACTGGGAATATTTTGCTGTTTAAGCCAATCACTCAAAATAAATATTTCTTGCATCAGAAATATTTCTAAAGCTTCTGGATTGTATTGAATGCCTTCTTTGGCGCTAAACTGGTGCGGTACGAGCATGGCAGTATAACGTGCAAATTCCCCAGCTTTCCAATCTAGTAAAAATGGTAGCCAGGGATAGCGAGCATTTAAACGCAAAAACCACAGCCTTACCTCCGGAACTTCTGAGATTTCCCTGGGATCACCTGGTTCTAGAGCATAGTTGATCTCAAATTGTAGCTGCTGTTCATGGGATGCGATCGCTCCCTCTTGCAGCAATTGCTCAATCACCTCTGATGCAGGTGACAGGTCAAGATTGTTAATGGAGTCAGTATTGATGGCGATCGTGATTGTCATTGACTCAGCACTTGATGCTCAACTGTAGGATCGAGAATCCACAGTAGCAGCTTTCAGGGATGGATGCTACATCTATAATTTGACTTTGTACCATTTTGTCAGTGCAGCAGGAACTCTAGAGAAAATAAAGACGCGATATGCTTCGCGTCTCATAACATCTTTGTCTTCTTTGTCTATTTGCCGAAATTTATAGGAAAATAATCCACTTAAGATTTGCTGGTCTTTATTTCACGACAAAACCTCCCGTTGAATTTAAGTTTCAATTTTCCGTATTCGCTTGCCAGATATTATGTGAATTTACAGACGGTCTGTTAATACGTGAATATGCTGAAAATTGGCATTATGACATCGGGAAGTTCGGTGTTAGTAACAGTACAGTTTGAGCTTTGTCGTGGTAGCAGGCATTTAAATAATATTTTTTAAGTCTAATTTGTTACTGTTATTCAGTATATGTATTAGTGAATATACATAACAACCTCACTTATATTGTTTAATTTTCCATGATTCCAGGGCACTGGGCTTAGTTTTATGTAGTAATAAATTATATTCATCCAATACTATCAAAATAAATAAAAGTTAATTGCCAACTACATGGACAGGCGATCGCCACAATAGTCGCCATAGCCTTTGCAAACCGCCCTGAGGTGGACATTCATTGCTATTTTAAGCTAAAGTTGTAATGAGTTTGTTTTAGAGTAGGGTGTAACTAAAAAACCTCCGATCAGCAAACGCCAAACAAAAAAATCATTGCCTCAAACTGTGATTTTCTCTGCAATCAAAAGCAATCACACAGTCTGAGGTGGAGTCAAATCATATAATATTTTGGCTTATAAGAAAAATCTATTAACCTGGAAATGGGAAAACTGCCCCAACAGTTAACAAAGTTAAAGATGCAAAAACAAGCAATATCTACACAACCAATTCGCTCCTTGGAAGATGCTATTGAAAAGTGTCAAGTGCTGGGTATGCGCGTCAGTCGCCAGCGTCGCTTTATTCTAGAACTACTTTGGCAAGCAAATGAACATCTTTCCGCCAGAGAAATATATGATCGCTTAAACCAGCAAGGTAAAGAAATCGGTCATACTTCTGTTTATCAAAATTTAGAAGCCCTATCTAGTCAAGGGATCATTGAGTGTATTGAACGCTGTGATGGTCGTTTATACGGGAATATCAGTGATTCCCACAGCCATGTTAACTGTCTTGATACTAATCAAATCCTGGATGTGCATATAGAACTACCTGAAGACTTTGTCCGTCAAGTTGAAGCACAAACAGGCGTGCGGATTACTGACTATAGTATTAACTTTTATGGCTACCGCAACTCACAAGAAAGCTAGATTTGTCATGAGAGTTTTCTGCTTTTATTTCCCGTTTCTTAATAGCCGTTACTGTGATCAGGAGTGCTAACACTTAAAAAGGATAGTCTCGTCCTCAGCATCATTATGGTACAAATCCACTGGTAAAATCAGCTCACCTTCTAGACTTTCAATGAGCACGATATCAGGGAGATTTTTTAACTCAGCATTTGGGTTGGCTGTGGCGTTAGTGATGTAACGAAGAGAGTGCTGTGAGAGTAATTGTTTGAGATTTTGAAACTGCTCTAGAGAGAAAATAGCACTACTCAGTATGGCAGTTTCTTTAGTAGTTTCGCTGATAATTGTGGCAGATATGCAGGTATGGGTGAGATTAGCGCCTGTGAGATTGGCGTCTTTGAGATTAGCACCTGCTAAATTCGCTACTGTGAGGTTAGTGTTTGTCAAGTTTGCGCCTGCGAGATTAGCATTTGTGAGGTTTGCACCTGCGAGATTGGCATCTGTGAGGTTTGCACCTGCTAAGTTCGCCCCTATCAAAACTGCATCTGATAAATTTGTCTGTTCAAGATTTGCGCCAGCTAACATAACTTGCGGTAAGTAAGCTTTTGATAGATTAATTCCGGCTAGAGATTGAGAAGCGACGCGAGTTGAGAAAGAGTCTGTGGACAAAACTGCTGTTCTTGCAATCAGCAGATGCAGGGCTTGGGGATGAAATTCTGCGGAATTGGCTGGATTTCCACCAGGCGAAAAGGGGATTTGTTCTTGGCGGTAGCAAGCGCAAAGCAAGACAAAGATATTTAGTCCCACAGCAGCATTTACCTGCTCCACATTAACAGGGTTTTGCAAGGCGCGAAAATGGGTTAAAGCTTGATGTGCTATGCCTTCATTGAACCAACGCCCTTCACAATAAGCACGCCAGAAAGACTCAAGACGTTGACGCAAAAGTGTCAAAGAAAACTCCCACGTTTGTAGCCTTTGCAATCCAGCGATCGCTAGTGCTTCTATTTTCTGTGAAAGAATGCCGTAACCAAGTAAATTATACAGGTGCTGGGCAACACTACTAGGTGAATTAAGAATAAAGGTAACTGTTCCGTCTGCTGCTTCTTGTTGCTGAGTCAGGGTTTGAAGTTGGGTAACAATAGCTTCAGCACAGAGGTATTCCCCAACTATGGAGTGAGTGAATTCAGTCCTTAGTTGTGAGTGGTGGGGTGTGAGTATTGACTCAGGACTTTTAAAATAGAAGGCTGGTAGGGAATTGGGCGTAAAGTTTGCCGGCAAATTCACATGATGGCGATCGCTGTGTAAAATTTGTAGAGCGATCGCTTGCATTTGCTCAATTAAATCTTGAGGATGGCGTTGAGCAAGTAAATTAGCGATCGCTATTGGTGTACGGTGGATATGAGCCGACCCTGAGCGCAGTAACATTGTTTTCATCCCACCAGTGAGAGGATACTCCAATAACCAACGACTCAAACGTTGGTGGATTTCCCATAACAGGGCGGTGCTTGTGGAATGGTGGCTATGGACTAATTGTAAGAGTTCCTCATCTAGAAGCCCGTCACGGTGTAAAACTCCTAACAAATACAACATCAACGGTTGACGGACAAAGGCAGAGAGTTCTGGTAGTTTAGAATTACTGGCAAACAATCCTGCCTGCTTCAAGAACGTAAAATAGTTTTGGGCAATGAGTAATGATTGTACTGCTGTCCAATGCTGAAACCACTGTTTTAGTCCGTCCACATCCAAGGGCTGGATAGCAATCCTTTTCGATAGTAGAGGCAATTCGGGGATGATTTCTTGTAAAGTTGCCGTCCGACTTGTCAACACAATCTTATGTCGTCCCTGAGATTGCAACCGCAGCAAATCTTCCAGAAAAATTACTTTCTCCCTCTTACCTTGATTAGAGGGTGGTAGTTCATCCAAGCCATCAAGCAACAAAAGACACCGGGGATGGTTTTGTTCTAGCCAAGTAGTAAGATTTATCTGGTAACGCAGCGAAAAACCAGAATTCAGGGTGGATTCTAAAGTGTTACCGTATGATATGTCCCGTAGTCGAATTACTATTGGCATCCAATTAGGATAGAGTTCCCGTGCCACTTTAGCAGCCCAAATTTCACAGAAACTGGTTTTGCCATAACCAGCTTCCGACTCAATAATCGCAATAGTTTTTAAATCATCTAGCTGTTGCTGTGCCCATATTCTTAAATCAACTGGGGTGCTAGTTTTTTGAGGTGGTTCAGAACTGCTTTCCTCAATTGGTAAACCTGTGAGGGGAACGTAAATATCCTGAAGTGCGAAGGACTCCATCAGCAAGGGTTTACTCAGACTTTGTAGCAAGCTGGCGCGGTACTGTTCCCGGTACAAATCAATTTTGTCGTTGACTGTAGAACTGGATGATGTCCCTAATAAATTGGGTGGTAATAAATTTCCCAAGCAGACAAATTTTTGCAATTGGGCTAAAGGGGCAGCATTCTCAGCAATAACTCTCAGTAAGTGCCCAGGAAGTGCGGATGATAAACGCTGTGTTAGCAATTTAGCCTCTAATTCTTCCGTACCATTGACAACCAACCAAGCGGCGGTAGCGCTATTCATTTGTTGTACCAGTAACGAGTCTGCTACCAAAGAAAGTGCTTGTTCGGCTTGAGTATCAGTCAGTTTGCCTGGGTTGAGAGTTTTGAGTAACCCTTGCAGTTGGGCATTTTGCAGGGGTTTGGCCAGCAGAGGGAGAGATGAAATATCTTCTCCTGTACCGTCGAGCCAAATCATCGCCCTATCTAGCCAGGGTTTTTGCAGGCTAATTTCCTGATGTAAAACCTGTTGTAGAGCATGGAGGTAAGCTATTTGAAACGCTAGCCATGTACCTTCATTGCGTTTTAAAGGTTTTTTTTGACTCAGACTACGTAAGAGGTTTTCAGTTAACAGGGCAATGACTGTGATTTCTCGCCAAACAGCGCCTAAGGACAGTTCTAAGACCTCTGTCAGGGTACAAATATCAAATGGTATAAAACTTTTTACTTCCATATCCTCAATAATACGGAAGGCAATACCTGCCATCTGTCCTGGCTTTAAGTCTTTGAGCGTATGGATTTCAATATAGCGTTCTGCCAACCAATGGCGAATACTAATGTTCATTTAATTACATTCTAAATTGCTGCCTATGGCAATTATGGTCTATTTCTGAAGTTGGGAAACCAGTGAGAATAAGGAAGACTAGGATTTTGTTATTTGTCATTTGTTGTTTGGTAGAGACGTTGCAGTGCAACGTCTGTACAAGGTCAAGAGAGGTTATTTTTTCAGTTTTCTATTCCCCTGGGGTGGAACAGCGACCTCAGGAAAAGCCAAAGCCCAGTACCAAAGTCTTATCCAAAATCTCAAACCCAAAATGGTATAAGTATCAAAGCTGTTTCCTCAGCAGGGAAAACATTGTCGCTGTTTTGAGCAGACTATGAGCGATCGCCCTTTAAAATTATTGTTAATCGACCCAGACCCCATCTTCCGCCTTGGATTACGGGTCGCTTTAGAGGAAATTCCTAACTTGCAGGTGGTAGCGGAGGTAGGAACAGATACTGCTGCTTTGCAGGTGCTAGCAGAAATTGCTAAACAAGACTTGAACCAAATCAATTTAGTGGTTTTGGAATTAGGTAATGGTCGTTCTCGCAACCTTCAACGGCCAGGTTTACAACTTTGTGAGCAACTAAAAACTTTATACCCCCATCTGCCAATTTTGCTCCTCAGTTCTGTCCCGGAATCAGGACTGTTGTTAGCTGCTAAAGCGGCTGGTGTAGATGGATATTGTCCCAAAGGTACACCTGTTGCTGAGTTAGTAACTGCGATGCAGGATATCGCAGCAGGAGGTTCCTCATGGTGGGAAGAGAGGGGGGGAATCGTAACTTCTGACTCAGAACTCAAAACTCAGCCAGAATTGCCCAGGAGAGTCTCAAACTTCGGTAACTCAGCACTTGTTTTTGCCAGAGTGCGGAATAATTGGCGTTTGTCAGGAATTGATTACATTGAAGCCACTTTAAAAGAAGTTAACGCCCAATTGCAAATACCCGGATTGCCATTAATCGATCAAGCTATTCTCGCCGGACAGCGACGAGAATTATTAGCGGCGCGTTGGTTACTCAATCGGTTGTTAGCGACACCACAAGAGAGACAACAGGAAAAGTCAACGCCATCTACTCCACAATCACCACCAATAATTCCCTCCTTTAGTAGTGCCATAACCCCATCAGACTCACAAACAAGTCAAGTTTCACCAGCTTTACTTAGTCCTAGAGCCTTGCAATCTGCTTTATTTACAGATTGTGTGACTAAACTGCAATTCCCTTTAGAAAATGTCACAGATACCTCTTTAGAAATTGACATTTTACGTGAAGGTAAAAAACGGGAATTGCTTTATTTAATTTTGCAAAAAGTATCTCAACAGTTAGATGAACTACGCGAGTTGAGAATTCAAAAACAACAATTATATGATTTAAAAAATAGTATACTGCGCGATTTATGGGAAGAGACAATTACTAGCTTTTTCGGCAAATTCTCTTTGTTGCAATTTGGCGATCGCCAAATTCAAATGGTCAATTTTTTACTACAAAATTCTCAGGTAGTACAAACAGAAATTCTCAACAAAATACCTTTAGTTATAGAGCTATTTTCTTATTTACTGTTTCAAAATGACTTAGAAGTTGATAATACTTCTTATCAGGTTGGTAGCTCTGAGGCTAAGTCACAAGCATTAAAAATCCTAGAAAACTTGTTAATTCAGGTAGGTAATGGAGTGATGCAACCACTGCTAAACAATCTGGCAGATTTAGAAATCATGAAGCAAAATCTGTATGACCGTAAATTGATTTCTACACGAGAAATTGAACGATTTAGAAACAATTTATCTTGGAGATACCGTTTACAGTATTATGTAAATGAACCAACGGCAATTTTTGAAAGTCGTTATGAGTTATTTGTAATTGCCCCTCGCGGTATTGCCAAAACCTCAATTTATGCCCCTCGTAGTCAAGAATTAGCCCAACTCAGCAGAATTCCCTTAATAGTGACGCTGCTACTAGAATTTCGTGATGCGATCGCTCCTCGTTTACAATCACTATTAAGCATTGTAGGCAGTGGTATTGTTTTCATGCTCACCCAAGTAATCGGGCGGGGTTTAGGTTTAATAGGTCGTGGTATTCTCCAAGGTATTGGCAGCGTTTCGTTAATCGAAAAAAACCTCCGACGTAATGGTGAGAAAACAAAATGAGGGCACGAGGCATTGGGCATGGGAGAATAGCTTTTGACCCTTCACAAATGACAAATGACAAATGACAAATGACCAACAACGATGTCATAGGACTTATAGCTTCCTATAGCTACGCCACGAGTTTACTGATTATTGGTGAGGGGCTGCGGAGATGGTTTGGTGTGCAGCCAGATTTGACGCGGAAGATCATCCATGTCGGCGCAGGGATGTGGATTTTTGGTGTGTTGTGGCTATTTGACAACTGGGAAATCGGAATCTTGCCCTTTGCTACGTTTATTGGACTCAATTATTTGTTGTACAGATACCGAGTTATTGGCGCAATGGACACCGAGGACAGTTCACCCGGTACTGTCTATTTTGCGATTTCGGTAACGCTGCTGTTTGGGCTGCTGTGGCGTCCAGATGGAGCAATTGATCGGGTTCCCATTGCGGCGGCTGGGGTGATGGCGATGACTTGGGGAGATGCATTAGCGGCGTTAATTGGTAAGCGCTTTGGGCAACATAAATACCAAGTGGGAAATTCTGTCCGGACTTGGGAAGGTTCAATAGCAATGTTTGTGGCGAGTACAACAGCGATATTTCTCGTGCTGTGGCTACTCCCTGGCTCATTTCTTAGCCCTCTGGCAGTATCTTTTGGTATAGAAAAAATAATTTTAGCGACTGTCCTCAGTGGTGCTTTAGCGACACTTGCTGAAGGAGTTTCACCCCACGGAACAGATAATCTCAGCGTGCCCTTGGTGGCAGCAGGGGTTGTATGGTTAGTGATGCAAATGTAAGCAAAATACTCATCAATATCTAAACTGGCTTTGGGTGTAATTCTTAAGGAGCGATCGCCCGCCTCGCCTGACGATATCTCAAATGCAGTTGCGGCAAAAATGCCTTCTCCGAATCAGAAAAACTCTGCAATTTACTATCACAGGTTTCTTTAACCCGCCAGCAGGCTGGCCGGAACACACCCTACTATAGAGCCTATTTAAGTAAAGTGCGATCGCCTCATTAGTTAAAGGCTTCATGTGCTACTAGTCTGTCAATTTTGTTTTGAGGGATTTTTGGTAGTGTGAGCGTCTCGCTCACGCGGGAAAGATGCCCGCACTACAGCGTCTCGCTCACGCGGGAAAGATGCCCGCACTACAGCGTCTCGCTCACGCGGGAAAGATGCCCGCACTACAGTCCATCATTTTTATCTTTACAGACTACTACTTTAATTAACAATCACCAAAAAAATGCGAAAAGTTCCTCGTACCACTTCGTGGATCTTGCTACGCGTCAGCGTTCCGCAGAAAAGCCGGGTTCCCCCCGTTGTAGGAAGTGGCGTTCCTACAACGGGGGGAACCCCTGCAACGGAGTGGCTCAACTTTTCAAGACAGAGAAAACAGAGAAAGAAGAAGAAATTCATTGCATCATTTTAGTCTAGACACGCCACTACAAAAAAAGGTAAAGGTATTGAATTATAAAAGTTGTTGTCGCTACGACACTAAGTTTTGGCGTTACCACACAAGTTGTTGTCGCTACGACACTAAGTTTTGTCGTTACCACACAAGTTGTTGTCGCTATGACACTAAGTTTTGTCGTTACCACACAAGTTACTGTCGCTACGGGCACAATTAAAAGGCTTATATAGGACTCATATTTGATTTTTGAACAGATACGTAGTGGACTGTCTAGGCTAATTTTGTGTATTAGCAATCTCTTGTAGTACGGGCAATATGCCCGTTCTAATTAGCGGGCAAGATGCCCGCACCACAAGAAAATTGTTGGGAGCATCCCAATTTTGCAAAAATAAAATTTGTAGTGGGAGCATCTTGCTCCCTAATGTCCAGGAAGCGGGCTAGAGAGCCAGCACTACAAAAAAATAAATTTACACATTTGGGATGCTCCCGTTGTGTCCTGATGACGTGTTTGCTAGAAAAAGAAAGATAAATGAAATTTCTCGGTATTGATTTAGGCTGGAAATCCCAACCAAGCGGGTTATCTTACTTACAACTAGTAAATGGAGAACTACAACTTATTGATTTAGATCGCAAAGAAACAATAGCAGAGATTCTCACCTGGATTGATGCTTGTGTACAACCAGGAGAATCTGCACTCATCGCCGTAGATGCACCTACCCTGATCCCCAACTCTACGGGAAGTCGTCTACCCGATAAACTGACTCACAAATACTTTGGCAAATATCACGCCGGCTGTTACCCAGCTAATCTAGGTTTACCCTTTGCCGAACGTACAGTAAACTTTGGCTTGGAATTAGAAACTCGCGGCTTCGCCCACGCACCCACCATTGAACCGCAAACACCCGGTAGATATCAAATAGAGGTTTTTCCCCATCCCGCAATAGTTAATCTCTTTAACTTAGAACGCATTCTTAAATATAAAAAAGGACGCCTCAGCGATCGCCGCCTAGAACTAATTAAACTCTATAATTATATTCTCGATATTCTTCCTACCCTCAAACCCTCTCTTTGTCTGCGTCTCGGCGGTTCATTCCCAAATGTGATCCCCACCACAGGCGCAGCCCTCAAAGCCACTGAAGATCAATTAGATAGCTTGATTTGCGCTTACGTAGCTGCATATTGGTGGTATTGGGGAGCACAACGTAACTTAGTATTAGGCGATCGCACTACTGGTTACATTGTCATCCCCCAATCAGTGCTGAATGCTGAGTAGTTGTGAAGTACTCAGCACTCGTTACTCATAACTCAACACTGTTATCCAGCCCAAGCAATTAGCCTTGGCTCATAAGCATTGGAGAGGTATTTATGTTTTGGTAATACCCGCAAAGACAAGCCTTGCAAACCAGAGGTGGTGTAGGTGATGTTAGCCGTGTAAGTACTGATACCTTGTGTATCTTCGCCTTGATAATCCATGACCACAGGTATAGCATTGACTATATCACCGTTGGCATCGATGGTGCCTTGGTAAAGTTCCACCTGCACATCGTTGTTAGTCAAGGTTGCTAAGTCTACCTTGGCTTTGACACTAACGGTTTGATTTACCTCAATGTCAGACGCGGCTGATACATCAATATCTTTGATTTTGATATTGAACCAGTGTTCGCTCAATTTAGCTTTCCACTCAGCTAGTTCTTTGGCTGGCAGGTAATTATCAGCAGTCAGGGTATGATAGCGATCGCTAGCAGAGAAATAAGCTCTTTGGGCATATTCTCGTACCATCCGCGCCGTATTAAAGAACGGACAATTGAGGCGGATTGCATCTTTCATTTTGGCAACCCAGGGACGGGGCAAATTATCGACATCCCGGTGATCATAAAATAGGGGCGCAACTTCTTTCTCGATTAAATCGTAGAGGGCGTTGGCTTCCACCTCATCTTGGTAGTTGGGATCTTCGTAATTTTCTCCGTGTCCAATTGCCCAACCTGTGCGGACATAATCAGCTTCATCCCACCAACCATCTAAAACGCTGAGGTTGGGCAATCCATTCATGGCGGCTTTCATCCCGCTAGTCCCAGAGGCTTCCCTAGGACGACGGGGTGTATTTAACCAAATATCGCAACCAGACACCATTAACCGGGCGATATGAATGTCGTAATTTGGCACGAACACTACTTGTTTTTCTAAGTTTTGTTCGCGGATGAAATGATTAATATCACGGATGAGTTCTTTACCGGGGATATCTTTGGGGTGGGCCTTACCAGCAATCACAAATTGGACTTTGCGGTTTTTATTCCCTAGCAAAATCTTTCTGATCCGTTCTAAATCACGCATCCATAGGGTGGCACGTTTGTAGGTAGCAAAGCGGCGCGCAAAGCCGATGGTTAAGACGTTGGGATCAAGAACTTCTTGGGCTTGGGCAATTTCAGAGGCAGAAGCACCGCGATCGCGTAAATGCTTGACTAAATGCTCCCGCACATACAAAATCATATCCAAGCGGCAGCGTTCATGATTGCGCCACAATTCCTCATCAGGGATTGCTGCCATCCGCTCCCACAACTGGCTATCTGGCGGTGCTGATGACCAGTTTGGCCCTAAATAGCGATCGTACAACTCTTGAGTTGATTTGGCGACACAGCTCCGGGCATGGACACCATTAGTGATTGCCGCAATGGGTACTTCCTCTACTGGCACTTTCTTCCATAAACCCTGAAACATTTGCCGCGATACCACGCCATGCAGTTGGGCTACACCGTTAGAAAATGTCGCCATTTTCAACGCCAACACCGCCATACTGAAAGGCCCAGATAAATCCCCTGTATTTTCTCGCCCCAGTCCTAAAAATTGTTCTTTAGGCAGGTCAAAAATATCTGCATAGTAGCCCAAGTAGTGCAAAATTTTGTCTGGAGGAAACAAATCAATTCCCGCCGGGACTGGCGTATGGGTAGTGAAGATATTACTAGAACCTACAACCTGTTTGGCATCCGCATAACTTAACCCCTCTTCTTGAATTAAGCTGCGGATACGTTCTAAGGCAGAGAAGGCTGCGTGACCTTCATTCATGTGGTAAGCGGTGACTTGATAGCCCAACGCCTTCAACATCTGTACACCACCGATCCCCAGCATAATTTCCTGGTGGATACGCATGTCAATGTCGCCACCATACAGCTGATCTGTGATGTCGTGGTCGTAGGGATTGTTTGGCTCGATGTTGGTGTCCAACATATACAGTGGCACAGTTCCCACCTGTACACGCCAAACACGAGCGTACACCTGGCGTCCTGGATACTGTACAGCAATCCTTAGCTCAGAGCCATCAGGATTTCGCTCCAGATGCAAAGGCATATTGTAGAAATCATTGATGGGATAGCGTTCTTGCTGCCAACCATCAGCATTTAAATACTGAGCGAAGTAGCCTTGCTGGTAAAGTAAACCCACGCCAACCAACGGTAAACCCAAGTCACTAGCAGACTTGAGGTGGTCGCCTGCCAGCACCCCCAAACCTCCAGAATAGACAGGCAAACAATCTACAAGTCCAAATTCAGCCGAAAAATAGGCAAAACATTCCTTTGGTTTCTGGCTACGTTGTTTTTGGTACCAAGTGTGTTCCTGCAAATAGTCTTCTAACTGACGGGCAGCTCGGTCCATTTGCGCCAGGAAGCCTTCATCTTCAACAACTTCCAACAGCCGGGATTGACTGATCGTACCCAGCATTAAGACTGGGTTATGGCGGCTAGATTCCCACAAATCGGGGTCTAAACGACGAAATAAATCCTTAGTGTCAACGTTCCAATCCCAGTGCAAGTTATATGCCAGCCGCCGCAGCGGTTCGAGTCGCGGCGGTAATGAAGGAGAGACGTTAAATGTACGAATTGGCTGCATAGGTTGGCAAAACTCCAATGTTTAGCTATGGCTATTGTTTACTGTTTTTACCCAATGTTGCCAATTGTTTATACTGTATTTGTAAAAATACTCTGACTTGATGCAGCATTGGGTATCACTCTTACAGTCATTGCTGAAGTCTACACTAGGTATCTTTCTAATGCTATGCACTCTCCTTCACTATGTGCTTGGCAAGGTAAAACTTAAATTATTAGTTGTAATTTACTAACTCTTAAAACGAACAGGCACTGTAGTATTTAGCTTAAACTCAGTGCTGAATGTTTATATTTATTTTATAACTGCAATCATGATATGGGACTCATATTTGATTTTTGAACAGATACGTAGGGTGTGTTAGCGACAGCGTAACGCACCCCACCAAAGCTTTCGGTGCGTTACGGCTTGCGCCTAACACACCCTACACATACTGAGATTTTTTCAGATATCAAATCGGATTCCTATATGCACCAAAATAGAGCTTTAGCGATAACTCAATATACCTAGTTTTTAGTTGAACCTAAGGATAGCTTACTGTTACCCTCGGCGAAAGCCTTATATTTAATAATTTTTTAATTATATTCACATCAAACTAAGACAGATTTTAAATGCAAAAGCCTGTACAGTCGCCACCTTATAGCTGTAAAAGTGGTACACCTGAAGACACTTCTCAGCAAGTAAGAGTAATATTTTACGCACCTAAAGAAGAATGATCTTTGCTACTTTTTGGCATAGTTAGAGCCAGGGCTGCGGCAAAAGCCATCTCCGCAGCGATTTGGTAAGCAAGTTTAATGTTAGCTGCGGCTTCTTTACCTGTAGTAGAAAGTGTAGTTTTTTGACTGCGTAATTCTTGCTTGACATCACCAGCCGCAACAGCTCGTTGCAAAATTATGAAGGCATCTAAATCTTCTGAGTCATAATTGCTTTGGAGCAGTAATTGCATCTGTTTTTGATCTGCAATACTCAAATAGCCAGTACACAAAGCTTGTTGGACAATTTCTTTAATAAAAACCATAATTTTAACTTAGTGTGGAAGTTGAGAGTAATACCTTACTCTAGGCATTTGTTTTTGTCGAGCAGAGCGTTGGTGAAAGGAAAACTTGTCTATGTTTTCTCTAAAACTTATAATGAGTAGCACCTATTACACATCACCCGCTTGGCTCATCCATTCGGGTGATTTACAAATTGGCAGATGTAAGCGATCGCACTACTTTTACAGACTAGCTATGAATTAAGTAACTTCAGTAGAAATAAATTTAAAATCGTTTAATTTACAACTAACATCCTCAAAAGCAGATAATTCTTCGCTTAGTATAAATATTTTAGGAATGACGCCTAATGTGAATTACAAACGCCTCTCATAGAATAAAAGTCCCCAGTGTTGCAAATCATTATTTTGAGAATCAGCGCAATAATGATCAGCATCCGGGTAGGGGCACAACACCGATGAATTTTCTGTTTTACTAAAAGTCTTTGGATGTTCTCTGCAAAGAATGTATGTGTAACGATTGATATTGATTCACATCAGACGTGAATGGTAATTTAAGGCGAGCATCCCATTTTTGCAAAAATAAAATTTGTAGCTCCCTAATGTCCAGGAAGCGGGCTAAAGAGCCATCACTACAAAAAAATAAATTTACACATTTGGGATGCTCCCAATTTAAGTAAATATAGCCTCTGGAAAATATCTTACATTTGAGATACAGAGAATATTAAAATCAATTTCTTTCTGAAGATGGAGCTACTAAAACTAAATCTTGTGTTATGCTTTGAAACAACTCGTAACTACACTCCATTTCTGTAATTGTTAAGAGTTGTTTGGTAGTCTGTAAAACATCTGTGTGCAACATGATTAGAGCAGCATACTCTAGAAATTCGTTGCAAGAAGGGCGTTATAGTAGTCGAGGAAGCGCTTACTTGTTTGCACCGATGGTTAATTTTAATGTAATGGCTGAAGTAGGGGACGTTCCACCCTAAACTAGGAAATTTTATTTGGAAATAGTTTAAATTCGACAATAACTACACTCAATTTAGTGTAGAGTAAAAACTTGCTTTAACTCAGGTATAAGCAAATTGTAATGTAGTTTTGTTAACACAAATCTTGTTAACTTAAATTGTGAGCATAGATCAATGCTTAATCATAGGAAGTAGCAACTGGGTAAAAACTGTATTGTTAGTTGCAGAATAAGTTTTGCAAATTTGCTACTTGAGTTAAGTATTGAGTATTCTTAGTGCATCCAATTTAATAATTTAACATTTTGTGCTGTGATGCTGCAATGTAATGAGTTTCATCTCTAAGGAAACAAGAATTACAAGCATTATTTGTGTTGTTCTCGCATGGCGACATTGCTACGACATTTTTCGGTGATTAAACACAATTAATTTGCAGAATCAAAGAAAAGTTGTTGTGCATGTTATTTGATTAATCCAGCAAAATTGCAGCGATAATATTACCTAAATAGTCAAAACTAGATTGTATATTCCTGGAATCAGGAAAGCTTTTTCAGCATCAATTCTAAGTTGGTACGTCTCTGTATACAGTTACTACAGCAATCCTAAATGATTTGTAAAATCTTACATGTAGGGTTGTTGACTGTTAACCGTTGACAGTCAACAGTCAACAGCCAAAACCGATATTTTTCACAACTGAAATAGGATTGCTATAAGATTTAAAAATATCAGGTTAAGTAGCACTGTCAGAATACATGGATTTTCAAGTTTTAAGTACAATTTACCTGGGAGAATTTCAGCCGTGAACATTCAAAAATACTTAGAAAAATGGCAGCGCTTACAAGAAGTTTTGGTAACTACTTTAGTAGGTGATCTACCAGCACTAGCTCTTGGTCCTAAATTACGAAATCTCATATACCGTAGTATTTTTGCGAAGATAAATAGCCCAGTTTATATTCAAAATGGTGTTGAGTTTTTCAGTACTAATTGTATTGAAATAGGCAAGGGAGTATTTATTTTGAAAGGTGTCAGGATAGATGGCAGAGGACACCAAAATAATAAAATTTGTCTAGGGAATGGAGTAGCGATTGAGCGTAATGTTGATATTGGCAGTTTAAATAATACCTGCATACACATTGATGAAGAAACATTCATTGCACCGGACGTGTGTATTGCTGGCCCTGGAGATATCAAAATTGGTAAGAACTGTATGATCGCAGCCCATTCAGGAATATATGCCAATAATCATAATTTTGCAGATCCGACGATACCCATGAGCAAGCAAGGTGTGAGCCGCAAGGGAATTGTGATTGAAGATGACTGTTGGCTGGGACATGGGGTAACAGTATTAGATGGCGTTACCATTGGTAAAGGCAGCGTTATTGGTGCTGGAGCAGTTGTTAATAAAGATATTCCTCCGTTCTCGGTGGCTGTGGGTATACCTGCACGCGTCATCAAAAGCCGTCTCAGCCAAGAACTAGTAACATTAAGCGATTAAGACGGGTGAATGAGCTGATCGCTGGAGAATTTGACAAAATACTGAAGATGACAGGCGATCGCCAAAAACAGCAATATTTAAACAAATGGTCATTTTGTGCTAAGACTGGGAAACCTATACTATCAACAAACGTCCAAGATTGTTAGCAGTTGATTTTAAAAGTTTTCTGAGGTTCGTAGTTAGCACTTTAGTGCTCCCTGAGTGAAGGACTAAAGTCCTGACTAAGAACTTCGATGCTGAAGTGATGGTTTTTCACTCTCATCGGATCATCCAAAAAAGGGGCAAGATTTGGGTAATATAGAGGAGCTATCTTTTCTGCATGGCAGATACTGAGAGAGCAGCTCTCTATCTTGCTCATATCCCTTGGAGATCTCTGATGCTGACTTTAAAAATCGCTGTTTATATTGTAGTTGCCTTCTTTGTTGCTATCTTCGTTTTCGGATTTTTGTCGAACGACCCAGCTCGTAACCCCGGACGTCGGGATTTAGAGTAGAAGCGCGATAACTAAAATCTGTGTACGACTACTGCCGGAAGGTAGAAGACACTGAAAAAGTGTCATTCATCCTTCCGGCTAATTATTGGCTATTTGTTAGCTTGCTTGTGCTGAAATATGCTTCAACCAGTTCTGCCACCTACACCACCCGCCATTCTGAAACCATTACAACCTGTAAGTTTGGTTTCACCTGCTCAAGATGCAAAGTTTAATTCAGTTGTAGAAACAGACACTGGTAGGCAGGGAAATCAAAATCTGTCTCAAGCGGAGGGAAACGAGAATTCTCTGACTTTGCCAACTACCGTCAAAGCCACTCGGAATAACTTAGTAGTTTCCCAAACTTTATCTACACCCAACACACCAGAGAGCTTCCCACCCGAATTTTCTCCTGTATCTACTTCCAACAGTGCCGCAGTGTTGGGAGAGCCACTGGCAATTGGTTACTCTGTGCAGCGCGAAGCTGGTAGGGCAGAACAGCCTACTGTCGCCAAGGCACAAATTTCTGAGCAAGTTACCCCAACCTCTGCAAGTAACAAAAATTTAGCACCACCACAGACCTTATCTATCAATGAAGCAACGCCCTTAAGCAATATAAAAAACATCCAATTTACCGATCGCAGCAATTCTCTTGTCTCCCAAAATGTCGCAAGTTCTCAACCAGTACAGAATGTCATAGAGTTTACATCTCGTAATTCCACAAACGCCCAAGCAGCACCGTCAACAATCGAATTCAAGCCGCAAGTCCAGCCAAACCCGACAAATCAGCCATCTGAAACAACTCCTCCTCCTAACACGCCGCCTGTCAGAGAAAGAATTGTGGAAGTAATTTCTGATCAACAAGTATTTGATGACAAACGGCGGATTGTCACGGCGGAAGGAAATGTCGTAGTGCGCTTTGATGGTGCAGTGGTAGATGCTGATCGCTTACAAATAAATTTAGATAACTTGATCGCCGTGGGAGAAGGCAATGTAGCACTGACACGGGGGGATCAAGTGCTGCGTGGAGAACGCTTTACTTATAACTTTATTCAAGATAGTGGGGAACTGCTGAATGGCAGAGGCGAGATTTATTTACCCACAGCCGAAAAAGATGTCGCCTTCTTACCTACCGATATCACAGCTGGTGGTGTCTCACAGCGTCCGATCAGCGATCGCATTCGTGCTAATCAGCCTGTAACTAATGTCGCCAGTCCTGGAGGAGTTGAATTTACTGTAGGTGGTACAGCAGACGCGAGAAACATTCCCCCACCAAGATCAGGAGGTGCTGTCAACCGTCTTCGCTTTGAAGCCGAACGGATTGATTTTTATCCCAGAGGTTGGCAAGCCAAAGAGGTTCGCATTACCAATGACCCTTTTTCCCCCCCAGAACTACAGTTCCGGGCTGGTGAGGTGACACTGACACGAGAAGCGCCCCTGATAGACCGCGTCAGAGGACAAAACTCCCGGCTTGTTTTTGATGATAAATTTGCCATAGGTATTCCTCGCAATCAACAAAAGCTTGATCGTCGGGAACGTGATGTCACGCCAGCGATCGCTTCCTTGGGCTTTGATGGTGATTTACGGGGTGGTTTGTTTATTGAGCGTGGCTTTCAAGTGGTGGATACAGACCGGACTAGCTTGAGTGTCACACCCCAGTTTTTTGTGCAAAAGGCTATACAAGATGGCAATGCTAACATAGCGTCACTGTTTGGCATCAGGACAAAGCTCAATGTTACTTTGAATTCCAAAGCCGAAATTCAGGGGAATGGGGAGTTAACTAGCTTAGATTTCGGCGAAGTAGAAGATAATTTGAGAGCCAGTTTGCGGTATCGCCAGGCATTAGGCGATGTCAATCCCCATTTGTTGAATTTAGAATATAGCTACCGCGATCGCCTCTACAATGGTACCCTCGGTTTTCAGACTGTGCAGAGTAGTTTGGGTGGCGTGCTCATTTCTCCTGTGATTCCCTTGGGGAATAGTGGCATTAATCTTAGTTACCAAGCAGGCGCTCAATTAATTGATGCCAACACTGATCGCCTAGACTTACTAGAACCCGATCGAGAAAATGATCGCATCTCACTGAGTCGGATACAAGGTAGTGCAGCCTTGAGTGGTGGCTTATTCCTGTGGCAAGGAAAACCATTACCACCCACCCCTACTGAGGGATTGCGATACTCACCCAACCCCGTAGTTCCTTACTTAAGAGCGATCGCTGGTCTTACGGGTACTACCAGCTATTACAGCAATGGCGATAACCAAAGCACCTTAATTGGAACAGTTGGCTTAGAAGGGCAGATTGGCAATTTCTCTCGCTCTTATCTAGACTACACCGCCTTTAATGTCAGTTATTCTCAAGGTCTCAACAGTGGATTATCGCCCTTTTTGTTTGATCGTTCTGTTGATAACAAAGTTTTGAGTGCTGGAATTACACAACAAATTTACGGGCCATTTCGGGTAGGCTTTCAAACCTCAGTAAATTTAGATACAGGTAGAGAAAGCAGCACCGATTATATTGTCGAGTATAGTCGCCGCACTTATGGATTAACCTTGCGTTACAATCCAGTCCTCGAATTAGGCGGCTTCAGCATCCGGATTAGTGATTTTAACTGGAGTGGCGGTACTGACCCATTTTCTGATGACCAAGTGAAGCCTGTTGTGGGTGGCGTGCGACAGGAACGGTAATTTATTGGTTATTTGTTATTGGTTATTTGTTATTTGTAGAGACGTTGCAGTGCAACGTCTCTCTAATTTTGAATTTTGAATTGATCATTCCCTACCCAGTTGGCAAATTTTGTAAGGGCAACTTAATAGTGAATGTAGTACCAACATCAACTTGGCTATGAAAAGTAATTTCACCTCTGTGAGCTTCAACACATTTTTTGACAATTACTAAACCCAATCCAGTACCCTGAATTGATTTCACATTTGAGGCTCGGTAGAAGGAGTCAAACAGTCGATCTCTGTCTGCTTCTGGAATGCCAATTCCTTGATCTTGGATTTGAAAAGTGGCTACACCTTGAAGAGGATCGCAGTTGAGGTCAAAGTAAATTGCTCCCCCTTGAGGAGAATATTTAACTGCATTGGAGAGCAGATTGACGAACATGTAATGTAAAAGTCGTTCATCCATCACCGCCTCTGTATGTTCGCTCTCACAGGTAAAAACGATAGCATGTGCGTTACTTCCTACAGCAGAAAATTCTTCAATTAGCTCTCGACAAAATATATCTAAGTTTAAGGGAGTAGGGCTACATACAATTTTTCCAGCTTCAGAACGCCCCATGAATAACACATCTTCCATGAGGTGTTTCATGGATTGCACAGCAGATTGAATTCGTTTAACGTAGGTTTTTCTTTTGGCTTCCGTGAGATTAGTCCCTTGAATATCTATGAGTTCAACTGCGGTTTGAATTACAGTTAGAGGATTACGGAATTCATGGGAAACAGTAGAGATAAATAATGACTTGAGATGGTTTACTTCTTGCTCTTTCTCTAAAGCCTTTTGTAGTAATTCTGTTTGAATTCTTTCACTGATATCCCAGAAAACAACTACAACCCCACTAATTTGATCAGGTCGGCGCATCAGTGGTGAAGCGCTATCACCAATCGGCACTCTTTTGCCGTTTCTATTAATTAGAGATGTGAAATTTCCTAAATAAACTACTTGATGTTCACGTAGCACTTTGGTAACAGGGTTTTCAATAGCTGAATCTGTAACT
This sequence comes from Goleter apudmare HA4340-LM2, assembly GCA_019359495.1. Classification (GTDB taxonomy): domain Bacteria; phylum Cyanobacteriota; class Cyanobacteriia; order Cyanobacteriales; family Nostocaceae; genus Goleter; species Goleter apudmare. The sequence continues at coordinate 7,524 of JAHHHF010000093.1, read as the reverse complement.
TCATCAACAAGATGAAATATTTTTGACACCTCGCTCCCTAGAGCTTCTTCTCGCTGCCAGCCAGTCAGCATCTCAGATGCAGGATTCATAAATGTTACAATACCCCGGTCATCTGTGGCGATGACAGCATCGCTCATGGAGTTTAAAAGAGTTGCTAATTGGTCACGATTTTCTCGTAGGTCGCATTCAAGTCTGTATTTTAATAGGGCTATTTCTATGGCTACTTGTAAATCTTTGATGGTAAATGGTTTAACTATATATCCAAAAGGTTGAGTAATTTTTGCTCGTTCTAAGGTATGGTTATCGCCGTATGCAGTCAGATAAATTACCGGAATATCTAAATGCTCACGAATATAACTAGCGGCAGCAATACCGTCCATATCCCCTTTGAGGATAATATCCATTAATACTATTTCTGGTTGAGTTTCTGATGCTTTGGCAATAGCCGCTTTCCCAGAAGATGCTGTACCCGTTACTATATAACCTAGTTGATTAAGTTGGCTAGCAATAGTTCTAGCCACAATTACTTCATCCTCAACTACTAAGACTCTCACCTGCACCATTTGATAATTAATGTTATGAAGTTAAATGTGGAAATTCTATGCTGAATACTGTGCCATGATTGGTTTCTAACATAATTGTGCCATCTAGTTGTTCAACGACTAAGTCATAAACTAACGAGAGACCTAAAGAGGCAGTATTTCTCCAATCAATATCATTTGATAATCCAACACCATTATCTCGGATTTTCATAGCAATATGATCACCAAGATTATGTAAGCTAATGAAAATTTTACCTGATTTTTGATTAGGAAAAGCATGTTTAAGAGCATTAGAAATTATTTCGTTAATGATTAAGCCACAGGCGATCGCTTGGTCAACATTTAAGCTCACGGAATCTATATGAGTTTCTAAACCAATCCTCCCAGGGATAATCTGATAAGAAATTAATAAACTCGTTGCTAGACTATGGATATAGTCAGCTACATCCAATTGACCAATGTTAGGAGAAGTATATAAGTTCTTATGAATCAAAGAAATTGATTGCACACGGTTTTGAGTTTCTTTGAGAGTTCTGATTAATTCCGGGTCTTTGAGTGTGTTTGACTGGAGTTCTAGTAAACCGGAGACAATTTGTAAATTATTTTTAACTCGATGGTGAATTTCCTTTAACAGCACTTCTTTTTCTGCCAATGCACTTCTCAAATTCACTTCGGCTTTTTGTCGTTCAGCTAGTTCATTTTGCGCCTGCTGAAAAATACTAGATTGCTGAATGGCGATCGCTATTTGCACTGTGATCTGATCGAGCAAATCCAATTGATGTGCTTCCCAATCCCGTGGCTCGGTGCATTGATGGGCGACTAGTAAACCCCAAAGGTGAGAACCAGCAATGTCTCCACTTACTTCTATCAGGATGGGTACGACTAAATTGGCTTTGACTTCAAATCGTTCTAATAATTGCAGATGGCAATCAGTGAGTCCGGCTGCGTAAATGTTGGCGATCGCACGTTTCTTTCCTTGATGATACTCTTGGCCTGCGCCTGTCTGAAAACAAGTATCTGGAATCTTGACGCCCAAAGAAACTGTCCATCCAGATTCTACCGCTTCTGCTACCACAGTACCGCTCATATCGGAGGCGAACTGATAAACTACGACGCGGTCAACACCAAGCAAAGCTCGCACTTCTTGCACCGTAGCATCCAAAATATCTTGCAACTTGAGCGATCGCCGAATTCGCAGGGAAACTGTTCGCATTAATTGTTCTCGTTCCGCCTGGGCTTTTAAAGACCGTTCAGTTTGCTTACGGGTGGTAATATCTTGCCCAATACCGATGATGTGACCACTGCTCAGGTGAACATTCGTCCAAGATGTATCAAGTAAGCGACCATCCCTGACATGTGTCCGAAAATCACCCCAGGAGCCTTGAGCAGATTGAATAAAATTAACTACATATTGACGATATTCCGGATCAGGGTATAGAAATTTCAGAACATTGCTAGTTTGGCAATCTTGCAAATTCCAACCTAAAATCCGCTCCCATTCTTGGTTCACCCACTGGAGTTTACCATTGACATCAATGAGTGCAATCATCAATGGCATATTCTCAAAGATATTTCTTAAAAATTGATTTTGCTCCTGAAGAGTTGCTTCTAAATTCTTGCGTTCAGTAATATCTCTCACATTTACCAAGCAAGCATTATGACCGGCATAGTCTATTGTCTGTGCAAAAATTTCCACATCAATAATTTGACCATTTTGGCGACGGTATTTTGACTCTCTAGAAAAGTTGAAGCGATCGTGCTTTTTAGCTAAAAATTCCTGCAAATTGGGTACATCTTCTGGCGGCAAAATATCAGTGATTCGCATTTGCAAAAACTCTGCACGAGAGTAACCATAATGCATTACGGCCGCTTCATTGACATCTAAAAATTGCCAAGTCTGTTTATCATATATCCATGTAGGGGTGGGATGTTTGGCAAACAGGAGGTTAAAATGCTGTTGGCTGGCATCAAAAAATTTTTGTCGATGTACCTCTAAATACCTGATTACCTCTTGGGACAAGCGTTTTAAGGCTGTCTTTGCCTGCAAACTGAAGTGGCGAGGCACAAAATCAATCACAGCAAAACTACCTAAAGCGAAGCCGTTGGCGGTGATTAGGGGAACTCCTGCGTAGCTGCGGTAATAAGGGTCGGACATTACTAGAGGATTGGTAGCGAATCGCTCATCCTGCAACGTATCGGGAATGATGAATATGTCGCTTTGCTCAATCGTGTGACCACCAAAGCCAATACTGCGGGGAACCTGCGACTGCTGGATACCGACTTTTGACTTATACCACTCCCGCCCAGCATCAACTAGACTAATCCAGGCGACTGGTGTTTCACAAAGGTCAGCAGCTAGTTGAGTCAGTGCATTAAAATCTGCGACTGCTGGCGTGTCCAAAATCTGATACTGGTAGAGTGTTTCTAGCCTTTGAGTTTCATTTTCGGGTAATAGCATCACTGCTGGCGTGGCGAGGACTTTTTGATAAAAGAAAGGCAGGAGGCTGTGCCTTTACGGTAATACACTGAAATGGTTGTATCAAAAATATGACTGAATTTGCATGAGTATTTAAGGATCATTTATAGTAACTATTAGAAAATCTGATACTGTCCTTTCAAAACTTTTAACAGACTATGGTTAGTCTTTGCAATACAACTTATGACCTATTTGAGGGAGTATATCTAGCTAAAACGAGCAATTTTTGCGTATTCTGATGCATTAAGGCGATCGCACTTTAAGTCATCGATTGATCTTATTTCACGCAGAGGAGGACACTTCCGTGGGCGGGTTTCCCGACTTGTGGAAAGTATCCGTCACGCTCCAGATGCAGATAATCTCTGTGTCACACCAGTTGCTATAACGGGGAGAACCCCCGCATAGTAGTCTGTCAAGATAAAAATGATGGACTGTAATGCGGGCATCTTGCCCGCTACCAAAAATTCCTCAAAACAAAATTGACAGACTACTAGTACCGCAAGGCTTAAATAAACCACCCATTCCAAATTAGCAAAATGAATACAGCGTAAGCATTTTGAATTTTGAATTCACGGCGGTACTAGCTTCTCTACACCTCTGCGGTTGCTGCTATCTTGGTCTGCCTAAAGTAGTGATATAGAGAACTGCTTCATCTGTAGGAATACCTAAAACTTCATTGACTTGGTCATCAAAAAAGCCACCAATACCGCTAACGCCTAAATTCATGTAAACGGCTGCTAGATTTAGCCTTTGCCCCAAATGACCAGCATCCATGTGTAAGTAACGATAAACACGATCGCCATATTGCGCGATCGCGGATTTTAAGTCGGCTGTATGGAATAACACCACAGAGGCATCTCGCCCTAAATCTTGCCCTAAACACAGAAAATGTAATTCTTGGCGGAAGTTTTTAAACCGAATTTGTCGCAATTCCTGTGCTTTGGGTGCGTAATAATAACAGCCAGACTCTAATCCTTTGACTCCACAAACAGCGATAAATGTTTCGATTAAATTCAAGTCAAAATAATCGGGAGCCGGGTCTAAGCTTTGTTCAATGTAATTTTGAGGTTGGTATGTGAAATCAAGTAAAGCTTTCAGTTCATCAAAGGTTAAATCATCACCACTGTAAGCACGGGTAGAACGTCGCTTGTGCATGATGTTTTCTAGTTCTGTGAGATTTTTTCCCCAGTAAATCGGCGTTGTAGCGGTGGGGATTTTCAGACAGAAGGAAAAATTATATTTATCCTCCAAGGATTTTTCTTGCTTGACTTCTGGTAAATTTAGCTTACCAGTTGTGCCAGATTGAATTTGGGTATGCAGATGAAAATAAGTTAGTAATTCGCCATCGGGGATGTAGGGATAATTGGTTTCGGTGGCGGAAGGTAAAGCAGTTCGTCCTGTGGGTAAATTTTGCTTGATATCTAATAAGTCTGCTAAAGGTAAAACAGCGATCGCTCCTTCTTGTTGGGGATTGATATACAGTAGATCGTTAATAACTTGATCGACAAAGCCACCAATTAAGTGGGGACGGTAGTCATTTACAGCCGCAGCTAACTCAATATTGCCCAAGAGATGTCCTGTATCCAAAAAAATGCGGCGGTAAGCCCGATCTTCATATCGCCAGGCAGAACGGTAAAATACTGCGGTGACAATAATTGCCAGTTGGGTACTCTCTAGGGAAGAATGCCATAAACAACCTGCTTGCAAAACTGGCCAGACATCACTTTCCCAAAAATGCATCAGGGAATTAGTCCGACACTGATAGTTATACAACCCAGGCGGTAACAACGGTGTGCCACGAGAAACTAGATAGACTTCCGCCGGATACAAACCACCTGCACTAGGGGCAGAACGTAAATAGACTGTACTACCCATTGAAGGTATTCTTGCCGTCAGCCCATAACTACGAAACAATAGCCGCGCCAATCTCTGCCACCATTGAGCATCAGGATTATTGCTAAAAGCCTCTGGTGGTTCTTGAATGTAGGGTTTGAGATCAAAAGACGAACCAATTTTATATTCTTTGAACGGCACTGGCTGTTTAGCCCAGTCTAACCTCTGACTTTTTCCAGCCAAGGTCTCAGGATCATATTTAGTCCGTTCATGGTAGTGTTGAGCAATTGATTGGTGTAGTTCTGGCATAGTACTTTCAATAACTCTTGGGCGTCTTTTTTGATCTTGGCATTTCTTAGTATGATTATTTCGTGTTAATTGGTACAATCTTTAGACTTACCAAAGAGTGTAGTCAGTGTAAACGCCCCTCAACACAGGGTTCGACATCAAAATACACACACATCAATTCAGGAGGCAGGAGATAGGAGATAGGAGGCAGTTCTTGTAGGAGGAACTCATGTTTTAAAATGTGGGATTGAAGCAAGGAGCGGAGCCAGAGACACTCCGCCTCCGCGCTTTGTATCTCGTGCTATGCATCTCGTACCAGTATCTTCTTTTAAACTGGACTTTTGACCCAGAAAAGACAGTTTTTATTCATACTTCTTTCCTCCTGCCTCCTGCCCTCTGCCTCCTGCCTTCTCAGTAATTTGGCAGGCTGACATACTCTCTTCCCGCCACCAAACTTTGCACAGATACAGAGGTGTTTGATCAAACAAATCAACTAAATAATCGGGGTTTTCAGCAGATGTCTTGATGAAGGGTCGTATATTTGGTATGAAAACACCCAAACTATTCCTATTTTGGCAGCAAACATTTGGCGAAGCACGCACCCGGATTTTACTGTTGTACTCGCTGATTTTAGCGCTGACTTTTACCATTGCTATCCCGGCATTTCGCCACATACTCTATCAGCGCATTGATGAACGTGTGCGTGCGGACATGATGGAGGATATGGAGGTTTTTAATGCCTTGATTACAGGTAAAACACCTATTCTAGATGATGATATAACTGAGGACGACCCTGAAGAAGTAGCCATTCCTCCCCAAAAGTTTCAATGGCTACTCCCTGACAACAAACCAATTGCTCCTCCCACCTCTACAGAAGATTTGATCAAGCTGTTTAGAGCTTATTTGTTATATCGGCTACCAGAAGATGATTCTTTCTTCGTCACATTTGTTGATGGTAAATTTTACAAGTCTAGTCCGAGAGCACGCCCCAAACCACTCGAACAAAACTCGCCCATCATGCAACAGTGGGCAACCCAAACCCAACCAGAGCAGGGAGAAAAAGAATTTTCGGAGCCTGATATTGGCAAACTAATTTACATGGTACAACCTGTTCAAATTGATGGCAAAACGACAGGAGTCTTTGTGATTGCTCATAGCACAGTTGGTGAGCGATCAGAAGCCCTAGAATCGGTGACTGCAATTATTGAGGTTTCCATCCTGGTATTTTTCGTGTCGTTAATTTTGGCTTGGTTGGCGGCGGGGAAGGTGTTAGCGCCTCTGCGAACAATTACGGCAACTGTTCAGTCTATCAGTGAGACAGATTTGACGCAGCGCTTACCTAGGGGAGGACAGGGAGAATTAGGAGAATTGATCACTACCTTCAATGACATGATGGACAGACTGGAAGTAGCCTTCGCTACTCAAAGGGAATTTGTTAACGATGCTGGGCATGAACTACGAACTCCCATCACCATTATTCGTGGACATCTAGAAGTGATGGGAGATGACCCGCAAGAGCAGCAGGAAACTTTAACATTGGTAATGGGAGAACTAGACCGGATGAGTCGGTTGATTAATGATCTGATTTTGCTGGTAAAAGCAGAACGGGCAGACTTCTTGCAGTTAACCACAGTGAATGTATCAGAGTTAACCCTAGAGTTATTTGCGAAAGCCCAAGCGCTGGCAGAACGAGATTGGCAAATAGACGCGATCGCCAAAGGTCAGATTGTTCTAGATCACCAAAAAATTACTGAGGCGATGATGAATTTAGCGCAAAACGCTACTCAGCATACAAATGAGGATGACACAATCTCTATCGGTTCGGCGATCGCTAAAGGCAAAGTCCGCTTCTGGATACGTGATACAGGCGAAGGTATTCCTCTGGTTGATCAAAAACGCATTTTTGAACGCTTCGCCCGTGCTACTAATAGTCGCCGTCGTTCCGAGGGCGCAGGACTAGGCCTGTCAATTGTGCGGGCGATTGCTGAGGCTCATCATGGGCAAGTATTATTGCGGAGTCAGCTAGGAACAGGTGCAATGTTTACTATTGTTTTACCCCTAGATTCGGCACAAAAAATCAATAAAAAGGAGTCAGGAGTCAGAAATCAGGAGTCAGTATTCTGAATTCTTCTTCTTTGTTTCGCCCACGAGGGGCGTTAGCGTAGCGGGACGAAGTCCGGTTTTAAACCAATATTCGTCCGCCAGTCGCACAGAATTCAATTCTGAATTATGGCTCCTGACTCCTGAATTCTCCTTTATAACAATACTCCGGACAATTTTTAGTTGAGGGAATAGACAAGAAAGCTATCGAGCCATTAAGGTGCTGATTAGAAAAAACTTGCACCGACTCGATAGCCATATGGAAATTGTACAAAGCTTACTGAC
>JAHHHF010000092.1 GCA_019359495.1 Goleter apudmare HA4340-LM2 | reverse complement strand
TATTACTATTTGTTGGGTCTCTGGTGGCTATGCTTTTTTCTGCTCGTCACTATAAACAGGATTAATCATTCATTTATTCGCGAGTCTCACTCGCGAACTATTTTCTTTTTGTCCAAAGTCCAATAAGTAACCTTACCATCTTTATGTTTAATGACGGTGGTAATGGCAACTTCTAGGGCTTGTTTTATGGGCACAATTGGATCTAAGTTAATCTCTAAGGCGATCGCTAAACTGTCAGATAAACCTTGGACCTTGAATGGTAGTGTCGTCACAGCTGTTTCTAGTTGCATTCCTTGGCGATACCCATTAAAGCGGTAGACATTCCAGTCTCTGGTGGGAGATAGATTAAATTCCCAATATCGAGCCGAATTTTTCACACCCAAAAAGAATTCAAAACAGGTATCCATCCACAGTTCATGTTTGCGGGTTGGTGTGTCTGATGGTGCAGGAATGGCAATTGCTGTGAGGTTCCCCACAAGGATATAAGAGATGTTGAGGTGATTTCTCTTGCGGGTGATATCGCCTGTGATCTGGTAACCACTCAATGATTGATCTGAGGGGAATGGTTGCAGAGAAAATTTTTGGTTCATTGTTAATTATCTGTACTCATATTTTCCTAATAAGTTTCGTTTATAGATACTATAAATCATTTAAAGTCAAGTTCCATTGACCATTTGTAACAATATTGCTAAATTAGTTTACATAAAGTAACAAATCCAAGAAACAACTATGTATACTACCACTAACGAAAGCGGCATTCTGAATAACTACGCCACTGAACCCCAAATTTACTACGCTGAATATCCTAACCAAGAACAGCAAAATCGTTACAAGTTTCAAGGTGCGATCGCTACATTAATCGTCACGACTGTAGTCTTAGTGGCTTTGGGCGTTAGTTAAGATTTTTAGAGTTCGCGGTATCCCTACAACCTCATTGTCATTTGTAATTCTCCCTATCACCTCGGTGCTGAACACCGGGGCTTTTTATTGCTCAGTGTTCACGCCCTGGCGATCGCCATTGCTCAATTCAGCCTGTGAAATCAATAAGTCTGTGGTACAAAGAACTGCTCATTGCGGGGGGGTCTGACATAGTTATCAGCAGGCTTTCTAGGGGGAAGTTCTAGGGCTTCAGGGGTCGTATCCACGTAAGGAATCTTGCTGAGGATGTGGTAAGTACAATTCAGGCGAGCACGTTTTTTATCGTCGGCTTCAACCGTGAACCAAGGTGCTTCAGGAATATTAGTGTGAGCGAACATAACATCCTTAGCCTTAGAGTATTCCACCCAGCGATCGCGTGATTCCAGATCCATCGGACTCAGTTTCCACCGCCGTGCTGGATCAGTGGTTCGGGATTGAAAGCGCCGTTCTTGCTCATCATCGCTGACAGAAAACCAATATTTCAGGAGAATGATGCCCTCACGCACTAACATCCGTTCAAATTCTGGACAATCTTGCAGGAAATGCTTGTACTGTTCTTCTGTGCAAAAGCCCATCACATGTTCTACCCCAGCACGGTTATACCAGCTGCGGTCAAACAAAACAATTTCACCCGCAGCTGGTAGATGAGCTATGTAGCGTTGAAAGTACCATTGGGTTTTTTCGCGATCGCTGGGTGTGCTTAAAGCAACTATCCTACAACCACGGGGGTTCAAAGGCTCCGCAATCCGTTTAATTGTACCCCCCTTACCTGCGGCATCCCGTCCTTCAAAAACAATCACGATGCGCGCACCTGTAAACTTCACCCAATACTGCATTTTTACCAGTTCTAGTTGCAGCTTGGCTATTTTTTTTTCGTAGAGACGGCGGGATAGTTTAGAACTTCCTTCACCTTCAGTCGTGTGTTTTTTTACTTTGTTCGTTCCCTTTTTTTTAGCTTTTCGTTCTGCCAGAGCGGATTCTATCACTTCTTGAATCGGATTTTCATTGTCTTGGTCGGTGTGCATAAACTTTTTCGGGGTTAATTATGTTCAAAAGTGTCTGAGTTTTGGTTTTTTGCAGTTAAATTAAGTAGCTATACATTCTGGAATATGAAAGTTTTAATCTCTTGTGTGACTCTGCTGGGATTTAGCGTTACTTTACTAGCTAACAGTCCCATAATGTTTACTGCATTTCTTCTATGATGGCGCGAATGGTTGTTTCTTGAGATTCAATGCTCTCGGTGAGTTTAAATTGCACAAGTGCCCTTGCTAAGTTGTGTTCTGGATACTTGATTTTAAAATAAATATTCCCAGCTAAATAATCAGCAAAAAATCGTAATCCCAACTCAAAGGCAATCAGACGGATGGCATCATATATATAGATATAATCATTCTCGGTAAGAAAGGCTTTGGCTACAGAGAGATAGCCTTGCAGTATACCCTGACAAAGTTCAGGCTCAAAGTAAACACTTTCCCACTGCTGCGTTTCTTCTCCCGCAGGATTGCAACCAGAACGCAGACAGTCGCCAATATCATAATGTACCAGGCCTGGTTTAACAGTATCCAGATCGATAACGCTCACAGCTTGCTGGGTAGTCACATCAAACATGACGTTATTGATTTTGGGGTCGCCGTGTATTAATCTCAGAGGTAACAGGCCTTTAGCTTTGGCATTTTCTAGGATATGTGCAAAGGTTTGGCGATCGCTGACAAATTGCCAACAATAATTAATTTCAGGAGATGTTTTCACACTAGTTTTTGCCAGCACTTCGTTGTAATGTTGCAAGTAGCGTGGCGTAATGTGGAACCCTTCCAAGGTGTCAGCCAGTTTTTCTGGGGGTAAGTCGCTGATCAAATTATGGAATGTACCCAAAGCATAGCCAACTTCAGCAGCGTATGAGCGGCTCAGAGTCTCCAATGACTGGGAGTCTTCAATAAAGCTGATAGCACGCCAGAAAGAGCCGACTTCATCTATCGAGCAATCTTGAGCATCCTGAGTTGAGATGACGCGGGGTACTTCCCAACGACGGTTGAGCGGGGCATTTTGTAGCCGTTTATGAACATGCTCAGTGTAAATACGCATGTTTTGCATCACTAGTTGCGGCTGACGAAACACCTGGGTATTAATGCGTTGCAGGATAAAATGCTTGTCTGTTAAGGAATCTAGAGTCACGAGAAACGTATCATTAATATTGCCATTACCAAACGCTTTAATATCTGTGATCTTCCCTTGTAGCATAAATTGTTCGGCAATGGTAACAAGATTATCCGTACCCTGCGTTTTAATATTTCTTATCATCTTTGTTTTTGACCTTACTCCCCACATCAAATTGCACAAAAGCAATTAGGGGATATCCTAGCGTAAGTGTCGCATCCGAACTGTGTAAAAGTGTTGCAGGTGTGGCTACTAAATAATTGGGCATAATTAATTGCAACTATTTTTTGCCCCATTCCTGACTTTCATGAGGGGTTTATTTTGGCCTAGTGGCGTGTCTAAGCTAATTTTGTGTATTAGCAATCTTTTGTAGTACGGGCATCTTGCCCGTACTAATTAGCGGGCAAGATGCCCGCACCACAAGAAGATTTTTTGGATCATTTTAGGCTTGTCAGTCCACTAGCTACTTATTTACTCACCAACAATTCTTCTTTTCTAACTATCTTAGGTAAACCATAGTCCTTAACCAATTCAGAGTACACAGCCATTGTTTCCTCATGAACCCGCATGGCGCTAAACCGTTCTAAGTTTTGTTTGGCTAAGTACTTCCACTTTTGCAGATGTATAGGGTCACTGAGTAATTGTACTAGAGCATCTGCCAAGGCTTGACTATTTTTAGGTGGTACTAACAAACCTGCATGTCCATGATCCAAGGTTTCTGGGATACCATCTACATCGCTAGCAATAATCGCACAACCTGCTTCTCGCGCCTCTGTTAATACCAAACCGAAAGATTCGCAGTGTGAAGCCAGGACGAAAACATCAGTTGCTAACATGTAACGTTGTGGTTCTGGCTGAAAGCCTGCAAAATGAATGCGATTTGCTAAAGGTGTACTTTGCACCAAGGCTGTGAACATTTCCCGATCAGGGCCATCTCCGACTAAATATAAATGTGCTTGGGGAAAAGTATCAGCAATTTTTCCAAATGCTTCAATTAACTCTATAATCCCTTTGCGGGTATACATACCTGCTACAGTAGCGATCGCTGGGTGTTGCAAAGGTAATGGTTGGTAATCTTGAATATGGCGATGTCGCGGACTACCTAATGTACCATTGGTAACTACTCGCAATTTATGCTGAGGTATACCACGGCGTACCATTGAATCAGCAACTGCGTTACTAACTGCAATCACCCGTTCTGCTAACCCCATCAATACAGCGCTACGTTGAAACTCATTGTGTAACGTAGACACCAAACTGTATTCACCGCCGTTTCTCAGCATCCCTGCTAGTACAACTCCAGTCATCATGTGTGCATGGACAATATCGGGCTGAAACTCCTGGACAATTTCTCGATAGCGCCAAGCAGCTTTGATCATATTTAGCGGTGTCCGCGATTGATCTAATTGCAAGTGTCGGACGCCATGATTTGTTAATAAAGCTTCGTATTCTCCCCCAGATGATGCTATAGCTACATCATGACCATTTTGGGCTTGCAAACAAGCCAAGTCTACGGCTACATTCACAATACCATTACCGATTTGTTGTACATGATTGGTCAGATGTAATATACGCATTTAAATTTTATCCTCAGACAGCACTTGTAGACAATTGATAATTTCACAACTAAGATTCAGACTTAAAAAATATTTCCGTAGACCCTAAAAATCGCTGGATAAAGCCACTAGGTAAACTCTGAATTTGAGAACAATATGAGGATATAGCTCGATGTTTTTTGTCTTGGACTGGTGCTATTGACAAATGATAAACTGCTGCAATATCCTGCAACTTAAGCATAATAAATAGGGGTGCTCTCCAAAATAGCCAAATGGGATATTGTATGAGTTCTACTGTTATTTTTGCTTGGGGTATTGCTTCCTTGACTAATTCGTATGTCGCCTCATGGTCTCTATGGCAATCTTTATGATGAGGTACATAAACTTCCTCTGGTTGATATTTTTGGAGTAATTCAGCTATTCGTGTAATTGTCTGTTGACGTTCTTGATTTTTTAAATTAAGCAAAGTGCCATCCGGTTTTTCTAAAAAGTGAATTGCTGACGATGGAACTCCTAGAATTCCCAATGCTGTCAAGGCTTCTTGTTTCCGGATTTGAATAATTTGGTTTTGAGAATTTGGCTCTGTATGACCTGTGCTCCCTCCATCTGTGAGAAAAATTACTACTACTGGTATGCCATATTCTCGTTTCAGCGCAATCAGTCCACCACAGCCAAATGTTTCATCATCTTGATGCGGAGAAAACACCATTGCTGATTTCTGACTAAATGCTACTGGCTGACTTTTGCTACTCAAAATCCACCGTAATAGCAAGCTAGAGTGCAGATATTGTATCTGTTCAAGCAAGGTATTAGGTAGTAATTTTTGTAACGATTGTAAATATTTTTTTATGGACATAATTACCTGTTTTATTTTTCAAATTTAAGCGCCATACTCTATTGCTATATTATTCTGTGTTTTCATATCTCTTTTAAAGAGATATTAGATGTTTTTTAGGAAAATATATTATTTTTATGAATATTACATATCTTGGTATACAGTATTTTTTTACGGAAATAACTATGATCATAAACATCTAAAAAACAATAGTTGTGTTTTTTGTATAAAGGTATTTTTTTAATGTAAATATTTGATAAACATAGGACATAATTACAAAATTAGATAATTATAACAGTTCAAATAATGTTGGCGACACATAATCATAAGAACACAACAATGTTCCCTACCCATCTGTTGCATTCTTTTTTTAAATTGGTATTATTACTAAATAAAAATCCCCTAATTTAAATTAGGGGATAATATTAATCAAATTCTCAGACTTATATCCCCAACTTTTTCAATAAGTAGGAAATTGGGTCTGAAATAAAAATTTGGAAATTAATTATCCTTTAAACCGATAGATAATTACCTTTCCTTTCCAATCTTCTTCCACAAATACTAAATACTCACCATTGGAACGGCGAAAAGTGCGGATACCGTGGGGTATATCAATCCAGCCACTTTCACCTGCAACTTCTGGGCCGGGTTTAAATTTTTTCACTTGTTTACCTGTTGCGGCATTATATACATATACTTCAGCCGTTTTAAATGTCACAGCAAATACATAGTCACCAGCCACACTCATGGAAGCAGTAGATACTTCCCGCTTACCAACGGTGTCATAAGGAATCACAGTCCGCCAACGGGGAGTTCTATTTCCTCGACTCCAATTATCAAAGCGGATAATTTCAGATCCTACAACGCCTGTATCATCACCGATCGCTGGATGCGCTTTAGTAAAACCTGATAAATACATCGTATCGGTTTCCGGGAAATATTCAATCCGCCGCAAATCGGTAAACACGCTGGGAGTCTGTTGCTTTTGCATGGAACTATAGCTGTACATGGGGTTTCCATGTTTGTCTAGTCCTTGCATGGGATAGCGACGGATACCATCTTGAGTCCGCAAGGTTCGCCAGACATCGCCTTTGCTATCTACCCACCATCCCCCGATGTAGGGATAATCTTCGTGGCGATCGTACTCATCTTTCTCAAACGTACCGTTACCATTGCGATCGCGCCAAATCCATTCACCTTTATCTGGCTGTTGGGGAGGCCAATTACCACTATCAGCGATCGCTTTTCCTCCTTTGTCACTTGTACCCACAAACATCCCCGATGGAATGGCTATTTTGTCACGATTCGCCCCATCAAAACGATAAATTTGCACAAAGCTGCTAAACATATTTGTCAGGTACAAAAAGCGCTTACCTTGGATGCGGCGGACAAAGCTACTATGTGGGGCTGTATGCAGACGTGGATCTTGAGGATATTTGAAAGGATGTAAAGTGTAGTTTTTATATGTCCATTGTTTACCAGCAGGCTGACTGTAGTTCATCACAAAGTGTTCTTGCTTGGCGAAGACATCAATACCATCTGTCTTCGGATCAACATCAGCATTATCGACAAAAAATAAGCCCAATAACCGCCAGAGTAGTTTTCCTGATGGCGAGAATTTTCTTAAATCTGTGCCTGACTTATTGAAACCGTTGCTATTGACATAGATATTACCTGCTCTGTCTGTACCCACGCCAGTCAGTCCATAAAATTTTAAATCTTGGACTTCACCGGGAACACCTGCGTAAATCCCACCTTGTTTACCAAAAGTGCTAACCTGTACTGGATTACCTGTGATTTGATAAATCAAAACTTGCTGACGCGGCCCATTTTCTGCAACTAACAGCCTACCTTGACGATCAATAGCGATCGCTGTTGGTTCTACAAGTTTGGTAATTTGTTGGGGTAATTGCTTTCCGGCTGGGGAATAAGAGACAATCTTGGCAGGATTGCCACCATTTTTAGTTTGAATAACCCAAAGATTCCCTCTTTTGTCAATAGTTATTGCCCCTGGATTAGCAACTGTAAAGCTGCGTATTTCCTTCATTGTCTCCGTATTAAAAACCCGCAACCTATTAGCAGCAAAATCACTTGCATACAACTCATTACCCGCAGTTGCTAATCCAGTTATTTCGCCTTTAGTGCTGGTAATTAACATACTTTTATCCCAGCCCTTCCCTCCTGGAAACCGTGCAGTTTTCCCTGACATGTGATACCGTCTGATGCAATACCACCTTGTACCATCTGGGGGGAAATTTTGATCCTCTTTGCCAACAGCACCCTGGCTCATGGCAATATAGATATATTTATTATTTGCAGTTACTGCCTGACCACCACCACGATTCCAACCGTGTAAATCTTCCAGCATCCCAATAGGTTGACCATTTCTATATATCCCTGCTTCTCTACTAGCTTCATCCCAAACGCTATTGGTATAGACTGTACCATCAGCAGCTACATACATTGCCTCTACATGGTTTTGTACCCACTTTTTTCCACCACCAAAAGTGTTACCTATCCAAGATGTTGTATAAGATTTTGTCGGCGATCCATTGACAGTCCAAAGTGTTGTTGTGCTAATAGAAGTAATAATTAGTCCAACTGTGAGACAGAGCAAAAATGTAGAGATTTTTCTCTGTTGAGACTGTTGAAAATGTCTGTTATAGAATATTTTTTTGATGTGGTGGTTGATGTTTCTGGGAAACTTACCTAGTTGCAATATTAACCAATTTTTCATAAAGCTACCAAGTTTATATCTGTTTTTAACTCATTATTCGCCGTTGGTGGTCAATCAAGAAAATATAGTTTTTCTTTTCCAGTAAATATCACAACATACTAGGTATTAATCAAAATATCAGGAATAATATTTAAATTTCTATAATTTTAAAGATTTAGATTTCAGTTTATTCTATTGAAGATTCCTTTGTATCAATAATATGGATTCGATAGTCAAGATGAAAGTTACGGTTGTTAAGGAGATTTCCAAAATAGAAATTACCATGCGATTGTGAGTACGCCGTAGGTGCAAACAAGCGTTAGAACTCTACCCTCAAATTCGTTAGATTATTTTTAAAAATAGCCAAATTCGAGAATAGACTGCTTGTAAAAGTTATTTATATCAAAGATACTTTTGACAACAAGTCTAATCATGATTTGTAGGGATTGGTATGTTTAGTGACTGGCTATTACTGAAGATTATCCAACTAAAAACAAAACAGGAACTTATACTGAATCCTTAATTTTTTTGTGAGCAGAATATCTACATAATTAGCAAATATTTGACATTTAAAAATCTTGTTTACACAAATTTCACAAAAATCATACAGATTTTTTATTTTCAAGAAAATATTTTATCAAGATATATATTCAAGTATGAATAATCACCTATTTAAATATAAATTTAGTTAATTAAAACCCCGAATTTTTAAAAGAAGTCGGGGTTCAGAGCCATCTTGTGTAAGTCCTAAAGATAAATACTCAATAAGTATAATAATCACTACTGTGGTTGGGTAGTTAGTAAAAATACTATATAAATTTACTTATTGACAGCATAATATAAATGGTTTATAAAAGAAACTTTCTATCGATTAATTAGCAGCTTTCCACTCTTATTCTAGGCTCTGAAGATGGTTGGCAATTTTTTCAATAAAAGAGAAATTTGGGAGAAAAATCCCCCTCTGGCATGACTTAAAAAGTGCTGATCATATAAAAAATGGATGGATATAACTAATAACCAAATCAACTTTCATAGTTGGGTTCAACCAAGAGATTGAGGTTGATGTGATAACTAACACATACACGCTCAATACATCATAGGAGAACAATAGGTGAAAGATCACGAAAAAAAATCAGCCTCAGAATCTGCATCTATTCTAACCGTAGGAATGGGCTGGTTTCCCCAAAGCCCCGGAGGACTGGAACGGTATATTTATGAACTAACTCATAAACTAGCAGCTAATCAAGACCAGGTGGAATTATGTGGAATAGGTTTACCAGAAACTGAAGTAAATTTACCTATCAAATTGACTAACCTAGCTAATCCAGATAGTCCAATTTGGCAACGATTATGGTCTATTCGCACTAATTTTTTAAAAACTAGGGTGGGTAAACCAGATGCGATTAATTTACATTTTGCATTATATAGTTTTCCCATATTAGATATACTGCCGCCAGGAGTACCAATTACTTTTAACTTTCATGGCCCCTGGACTTCTGAAAGTCAGCAGGAAGTAAGTAATCAAATACTCAGTACTTTTATCAAACGTTGGTTAATAGAAAAAACTACTTATAAACGATGCGATCGCTTTATTGTTCTCAGTAAAGCCTTTGGCAAAATTTTACATCAACAATACCAAATTCCTTGGAGTAAAATTCACATTATTCCCGGCGGCGTTGATATTCATAGGTTTGAAGCAAATTTAACACCCCAAACAGCTCGTACTAAGTTAGGCTGGCCGGAAAATCGCCCTATTCTATTCACATCCCGGCGGTTAGTGCATCGAGTAGGGCTGGATAAATTATTAGACGCACTCGCAATCATTAAACCAAAAATTCCGGATGTTTGGCTAGCGATCGCAGGTCGTGGACATCTGCAAGCTACTCTAGAACAGCAAGCTAGGGAATTAGGATTAGAAAACAACGTGAAATTTTTGGGTTTTCTCCCCGATGATGATTTACCCATAGCTTACCAGGCTGCTGATTTGACAGTTATGCCTAGTCAGTCTTTTGAAGGTTTTGGATTAGTAGTTGTAGAATCTTTAGCCTGTGGAACTCCAGTTGTCTGCACTCCTGTTGGTGGAATGCCGGAAATTGTAGCACCCTTTTCACCTGAGTTAATTACTACTTCTACTGAAGCTTTAGCGATCGCAGATAAATTATCACAGGTATTACTGCAAAATATAACTATACCTTCTCGCCAAGACTGTCGTCAGTACGCCGCTACAAATTTTGACTGGCAAATTATCGCCCAGCAAGTACGTAATGTACTTTTGGCTTAGAAAAATATCAGTTGTTATTGGATATATGAAAATTCTTTTTTTAGACCAAAGTGGTAATCTCGGTGGTGCGGAATTGTGTTTACTAGATATTGCTAAACCGTATAGCGATCGCTCTCTTGTTGGCTTATTTGTCGATGGGCCATTTAAAAGTTTATTACAGCAGCATCATATCCCAGTAGAAGTTCTCGCAACTCAACAAATCACAGTTCGTAAACAAAGCAACCTCTTACAAGCATTGGGTAGTTTCCAACAAATTGTACCTGTAATTATTAACGTCATCAAAATAGCCCGTGTCTACGATTTAATCTACGCTAACACTCAAAAAGCTTTAGTGATTGGGGCGATCGCTAGTTTTTTTACCCGCCGTCCTTTGGTCTATCATTTACATGACATTCTCTCTAAAGAACACTTTAGTGAAACCAATCGACGCATTGCCGTTACCTTAGCCAATCGTTTTGCATCATTAGTAATTGCTAATTCTCAAGCTAGTCAAACAGCGTTCATCCAAGCAGGAGGACGCCCAGAACTCACCACTGTTGTCTATAATGGTTTTAACCCCAAAATTTATCAACCTGATGTATCCGACATTAAGCAATTACAGCAAGATTTAGGGCTAGAAGGTAAATTTGTAGTCGGACACTTCAGCCGTCTAGCACCGTGGAAAGGACAGCATATTTTAATCAATGCCATGACTAAATGCCCTCCAGAGGTGACAGCAATTTTAGTTGGTGACGCATTATTTGGAGAACAAGAATATGTCCAACAATTACACCAACAAGTTGCAAATCTAGAACTAGAAAACCGTGTGAAATTTTTAGGTTTTCGTTCTGATATTCCCCAATTAATGGCTACTTGCGACCTAGTTGCACATACCTCCACCTCTCCCGAACCATTTGGCAGAGTTATTGTAGAAGCTATGCTATCGGGAAAACCGGTAGTTGCAGCTAAAGCTGGCGGTGCAACAGAATTAGTAGAACATGGAGTGAATGGGTTTCTCGTAGAAGCAGGAGAACCCCAAGAATTAGCACAAGTTATTAATACCTGTCTTGTAGAGAGAGAACAAAGCCAGACTATCGCAAATCATGCCAGGATGACTGCTAGTCAGCGTTTTGATGTCACAACTATTAATCAGCAAATTGCCCAGCTATTAGCACAATATTAATTCGTAATACTGGCCTTCTCTATGAGACGCTACGCGAATGACGAGAAGCAAGCTAGGAATTAATTATTCACCTCCCCGTTATCAGGGCACTCCCGTAGGCAGTTTGATCAAGATCATCGCCCATTCTGGATGACTTCTTCCAGTTCCGTATTTGCAGATTGGGAAGCCATCCTCTTCAAAAGTCTGATACTCATCACTACCATAATGACTATTGCCCCCCATTCACCTATTAAAAAGCTGTAGATAAACCAAGAAAATATACCATTCATCATCAAGAAGCTTAAAATTAAACAACTCAAAAGTATAATTGATTTAGTCTCAGAATAATCTAAGTTCTTTAACAATAAAAACAAAGGAATGAGAAACTGGATATTATTGTATGAATATCTAGGTGCTGGAATAAATAATTCCAATATCAAAATCATCAGACTTCCAACCAAAAAAATCCTATCCCAAGAAGATACTGTTGATTTAGTGATGTTATGGCGTCCAGAATAGTAAATTATTACAGAATAAATTAACAACGACACACAAGCAATGACTATTAAATGATTACTATATAAATCTACCTTTAATAGGGCATTCACAAATTTTTGTATGCTAGAATTCACATAGATAGTTCTTAACATAAGTGTTAAATTATTCATACCTTCAATCATTGAAGGTAGGGGAGTACTGGTTACATTTTGAGCTAATTGAGCCTTACCTATGGCTAATTTGCCTGTAATTGTCATCGCCGAGAAATAACTGATCCATACTTGCTGACCAGTAACAACTACAAAAGCTAATAAGCATAAACATAAACTAAACACCGTCGCTAATAACAACTTAAACTTTTTAAAAATAATTACTGGCAGCAGTATAACGACCAAGGGAAAACGCAGGCTAATAGCAAGTCCAAGCAGTAAACCTCCCAATATATTCCTAAATTTATTTGTGGTTTGCAAAATATAGTATGATGCTGAAATTAGGAAGACATACAAAATATAAATTTGTCCTACATCTACATGTAGCCGCCAAAAACTACTACCAGAAATTAAGAGTAAAACTGTACTTGGCAAAAACTTACTAGTTAATTTTTGACCTTGGTTAAATGTTAAAAAAAACAAAGAGCCAATTAACGCTGACCACTGGATAAGCAACCAAAGAAATCTTTGTTGAATATAGGGAAGTTCGGCGATGATTGTATGCAAAAATAACACACTTGGCGGTACAGTAACTCTTGATACAGGTGTCCGAGGCTTATCCATTGGGTCGAGCAGTTTTTCATCTTGCCCTTGACTCCATTTAAAATAATATGGATCTAAACCTCTGTTTAAAAGTCTAGCTCCTACAACTCTATTTCTCATATCTACACCACCATGTCGAATGGTATGTGTGATATCAACAAAGAATCCTAATAGGGAAATAATTAGTGCGATCGCCAAAAAAAGATTTAAGAGTTTGGCTACTTTTTCTTTAGGGATCTGGTACATATCATTCATTTGGAAATTATCAAATAGCTAAGTTTAAGAGGATGTTTAAAAAGTGGTTGACTGTGATTAAAATCACATTATTACTCCTCTTGATCCCTTTTTTCAAGGGGGGAAACTGTTCTCTCCCCTTTGTAAGGGGAGCCACTTGCGTGGGCGGGTTTCCCGACTTGATCTGCATTGGCGTGAGGGTTAGGGTGGGGTCAAAAAATATTTGACGCATCAATCATGACTTTTAAAACAACCTTTAAGAGACAAATGAAATTTTTACCTGTTTAAATTGTGATTTGAGGCGAATCATCAATAGTTGTTTAACTGATAAACGTCCTGATACTTGAGAGAAATAGGCACTATCACGAGGATAAGCTAGAAAATCATTAATTGATAGAATTTCTTGAAAAGTTTCAGCTAACTGAGCAGCAAGGTGAGGATAGCCAAGTGCGATCGCCATTTCTATAAGTAATTTTTCTTGCTCTTTAATGTTTTGGATTATATCTACATAGTTACTTTGGTATAAAACTTCTAAATCCAGGCATAATTCTAATTGATTGACCAAACGTATTAAAATTGCATCCTGCTCATTCGATTCAAGAGCAACTAAATTATTGCAAACAACAGGTTCTGTCCACTGTAAAGTAGAGTATTTCATCACAATTAACTCTGTGATTTCTCCACATCTTTGTCTGACTCGTGCACGCTTCCAGTCCCTAAGACCACGGCTACCGTCGCCAAAATCACCAAACTCATAAACAGAATGCAGTAAACCAGCAGCAATTACTGAAATATTTGTCTGTAAACTTACTAAAATACTGGCAGTTCTAATTAAATGTACGATGAATAGTTTGCCGGAGGATTGGAAACCATAACACAACTCTATAACAAATTTATAAATCTCAAATATGTAGAATAAATCAGCATGAGAATAACCTGCATTTCGTAATTGGTTGAGCAGTTGCACATTTGTATGAGCCAGATAGTATTTTTCCATAATGTCTATCCATGCTTTTGTTGTTGATAGTCGGTAATCATTTGTTTGATACCATCTGCAAGTAACATTTTAGGAGCATATCCCAATTCTTTTTTAGCCTTAGCAATGTTGAAAATCCTGCTATTGAGGAATAAATTATATCGATGGGTGTATGGCAATTGGATTTTAAATGTCTGGTAAGTCTTTTCCGTAATTATTTGTAATATTTGAAATGGTAGCAATGGCATTCCATTCAAAATGATATCTACACCCAACTCTTGAGCCAAAAATTTGAGAAAATCGTGTAACGTAACTGGGGTTTCATCTGCTAATATATAGCATTCTCCTTCTATATTCTTCGTAGTAGCACAGCGCTGTAAACCATCAATTAGATTCAGGACATTGACGAGGTGATAGTAATTTTCACCACTACCAATTATCCGAAATTTTTGAGCAGCAATAACATTTAATAATCCAGACCACTGACTGGCTCTTGCACCTACGACACTGGTAATTCGAGCCACAACAACTGGTAATCCTTGCTGCTGATAATGGGATAAGACTATTTGTTCACCTAATAATTTTGTCGCTGCGTAGTGAGTATTTGGTTTGAGTGGTGTCGTTTCATCAACTGGTAGATGTTTGATATGTCCATAGACACTGACACTGCTACCATAAACTAAGCGTTCAACTTGCATTTTCAAAGCAGCAAGAGCCACATTTCTGGTTCCCTCTACATTGGTGGCGTAGTATTGTTGTTTGGATACTCCGGTTTTAGCTAACTGCGCTGCTAAATGATACACATGCTTACAGTCTTTAACTGCCTGCTCTACATCTGTCATATTTGTGATGTTTCCCCGCACAATTTCCACCCCCAATTTCTCCAACAATGAAGTGTTGGTGGATGGTAGTGCTAGGGCTTTGACTGTGTGTCCTGCTTGGACGAGAGCTTCAGTTAGGTGACTACCCACAAGTCCTGTTGCTCCTGTGACTAATACTTTCATAAGTTACCTCATTTAACAGAACCTAGAAATTTTCTGACCAATATTTCATAGAATTTGGCGCTAGGATAGTGGCATACATCCCCAACATTTCTAAGCCACGAGCTATAGCAGAGAGGATAATCAGAATTGGCATGGTTATCCAGCTATAAATTAGTGATTTTCCTAAAATGCGGTTGAATCGAAACCAACGAGGAATATCTAGCAGCATGTGCCACAGCATTGTTACCAATGGCTCTAGTATTTTGGTTTTGGCAATCCATTGATTAGGGTATTGCTGATCTAAACGTCTCAGATGAAACACTTCATAACCATACCGAAAATGCAACCTCATCCAGTAACGCCATGTAAAGAAGTGCATTGCTTGCTGCTGAGATTGGATAGCGATCGCTAATCCCGCATTATCTAAACTTCTGAATAACAGAGGGGAGGTACAAACTCTACCTAAATCAGTACGATATCGATGGTCTCGAAAAACCTCAGTTCGCAAAGCCATGTTGTGATCCATAAAGCCAACCGCTTTGCCTTTGCCCAGTACCCAACCCCAGCTAATAGAAGCACAAGCTTGCATTATGGGAGTATCAGGAGCCAACCCACCTTCATGTCTGAATAAACTCTGACCAACTACAACATCTGCACCATTGTTGATCCCTGCAACTATCGCTCTCACCCAACTGGATTGAGGAGACACATCGGAATCGGTGAAGGCAATGATGTTGCCAGAGGCAATTTCAGCACCACCATTTTTGAGTTCGTAGTAGTTAGCACTAGCAAACTCAACAGTTTTCACAGCAAAAAACTCAACATTTCCAGAGTAAGTCTGTTGCCACTCACGGACTTGTTCTGGATTGCCTACCAAGATGATTTCCATTTGGGCAATTGGGAAATCTTGATTTCTGAGGGCTGCTATTGTTTCATGTGCAGTTCCCAAGTCTTTGGTTTCGTTGTAGCCCTCTACCACAATAGAAATTGTGGGTTTTTTGACTATACTTGGTTGAGAAATTGGTTTGGTTTCGGCAACACTTGCATCATTCATTTATGTTTTAACCCATAAGTTAGATGAAAAATAACTGTTAGCTGATGGGAGTAGCAAGGCGTTTTTGATCTTGAATTAGCGTCTGATAGATTTGTTCAAATCTATCGACAAAAGTAGCTTCGCTAAAGTTTGCCAACGCTACTTTCCTCCCTGCCTGTCCCATTCGTTCAGCCAGCTGGCGATCGCTCAAAATCAGCCGCAGAGATTGCGCCAGTGATGCCACATCATCCTGCGGCACTAAAAAGCCTGTCTGACCATCTCTGACAATCTCTGTTAAACCACCGCAATTGCTGGCAATCACGGCAGTACCTCGCATCATGGCTTCCGTAGCCACAATACCAAAAGGCTCTGCCCAACGGGAAGGAACCACTTGCACCCAAGCATTGGCAAAGTGTGTTGCCATTTCAGAACGAGGTAGATAACCCAGCATAGAGACTTGTCTCTGGAGTCCCAGTTGGCTGATTAAGGATTTGAGGCGATCGCACTCTGGCCCATCACCAGCCAATAACAGCCGTGCTTCCGGAATATGATTGATCACCTGGCTAAAAGCTTGTAACAACACATCTATACCCTTTTCCCAAACCAGCCGCCCAGCAAACGCTACCACTGGCGGTGATCCCAAGGGAGAACGGGAGGGATGGACAGGAATGCCATTCCAAACTACCTCAATCGATTCCATACCCTCTAGCACTAGTTGTTGCTTGACTGCTTCGCTGTTAGCAACCACTTGGTTAAAAGCACTCTTCCACCGTCGCCACAGATGCATCTGTAACATCAGTGGCATCCAATCATGCATTGAGAGGCAATTTTGCCGGTAACAGGCTGTACCTACAGAGTGAGAGCAAAGCTGACCATTTGGCAGCAGTTTAGTACCTAGAGGACAAATTGATCGATACCAAGCAACGTGGTAAAGGCTAGGAATCGAGCGTAGTAAGGGCAAGATTAAAGGCGACAGTTGGGTGAGAAATATTCTGACATGCACCAAATCCGGTTGAAACTCTGCTAAAACTTGGCGAAGTTGTTGGAATGCCGAGAAATTCATAGTTTGCAGCAGAGTACGCCATCTAGAAGTAGTACCGAAGCATTCGTAGTCAGCTAAACTAGCCGCTTTACCACCTTGAGCACAACTAGCAAAAAGGCGGGCATCATGACCACGTTGACGTAGCCCATCTCTCAGTGCCAACATCATCAATTCAGCGCCTCCTGTAGGCGTTGCATAATCGTTAAGCAACAAAATCTTCATCGGACGGCTTTTTATAAGTAACTATGCATAAATACTTGGACATTTTTCCATTGCTTGTGCTGTCCACACCTCCCACACTTTTGTGAGAAATCCTGGTTAGTAAGGGGAGGTTGGGAGGGTTGGTCTTAAATCCTGTAATGTTGACTAAAATTCATACTTTTTCTCCTTGAAAACGAGAAGCAAATAAAAATAAAATCTCCCATAAATGCTGAAATAGTTTTGGTGCAGACCATCGCAAAACTAAGCCATAGGTGACAGCACCAATCAAGGTACAAATAATTAATACTCCCTGATAATTTACCGAATCTCGGCAAAAATATTTGACCGCTAATATAACAATTGTCATTACTAATGTCGAGAATGCAGGTGTAATGAATTGTTGCAAATAAGTCAAACATGGAGTTTTAATTAATTTACTCACAGCCCACTGACCAACAGGAAAAACCAAGTAATCGCTAAATACATAGGCGATCGCCACTGCTAATAGTCCCCATTGGACTGCTAACATACAAAAAAGTACATTGAGAGCAGTATTCAATATCCCCAGTCGCAGGCTCCAGGATGGCTTACCCATCGCCATAAACACAGATTGCTGAAAAGATGAAACCGAGTTCAGCATTCCAGCCAAGGCGAGAATGCGGATGATTGGAATCGCAGGTATCCATTTTTGACCAAATAACAAAGTTACCAACTCTGGTGTCAGCACTATCATACCTATGAAAGTAGGAAAAGCAATCAAACTAGTGAATTGCGTGGCTTGATAAAATGCTTGGCGCAAGTGTGAAAGTTCTGCTTGCAGACGACAAAAAGTAGATAGGATAACTTGGTTAGTTGTAGTTGCTAGTAACTGGGTCATGACTTGTAAAATCCGATTGGCGATCGCATAATATCCCAGTGCTACTTCTCCCAAAAAATAACCAATCAATAAACTATCAGTTCTCTGGTTCAAAAACTTAACAAATTGGTAAATAAAAATATGAATTCCGTAATTAAATAATTCTTGGGCATGAATCACAGAAAATTGCCATCTCGGACGCCAATCACTTGCACTCCACAACACAATTACACCCACAAACTCAAAAACTAATTGCTGGCTGACAAGGCTCCACACACCAAAACCAGCTAACCCCATCACTACACCCACAATACCACCAACTAGAATGCCTGCTAAGACACGAGTCGCCATGATTTGGAAGGCAAATTTGCGTTTGAGTATGGCAATTTGCACCTGTTTAAAAGCATCAATAAAAAAGATAATAGATAGGCATTGTAAAACTAGCACCAGTTTTGGTTCGTGAAAAAAATTAGCTATCCAACCAGCACTTATAAAACTTAAACCTGTGAGTAAAATTCCTAAGCCCAGTTGAATCCAAAAAGCAGTATCTATGTGTGCTGGTTCTAATTTCTCTCGTTGAATCAAAGCTTGGGAAAGCCCTTGATCCAGAAAGATATGCATAAAAGTAATAAAAATATTGGCAAGAGCAATTAAACCGAAATCTTTTGGTTCCAGTAATCGAGCCAAGACCAAAAAAACCAATAGTGAACCCGCCTGACTTACCCAATTTTGAATGACTGACCAAAACACCCCCTGGATAGTTTTTTGTTTGAGATCCATGTCGTTTCTCAGTTATTAATGCAAATTACTAATCATCGTTACTGACATCGTAATTCCTGATTTAGTTGGTAAAATTATCCCAATATCGCATAAGATAATCTAGTTTGCTCATAGTTAAAATTCAGAAAATTTGTTTCATCAATAGAGGAAAGGGAAATGGTATTTTTTTTCAAAAACAATCTTTAAAAAGTTTTGTTATCTCGCTCCCAAAGCGTTTCTAAATGGTATCCTTGGGGGCGGCGTGCAGCAACTAGTAACGGATTAGGAGAAAGGCGATTGGGCACGCAATAAAGGAAATCGAATGTTCGTCGCAGCACCTGTTCAACTCGATCGCGGTTAATATAATTGGGGTGGATTTGCACAACTATCTGTTCCACTTGTGACAGCAGTGGCTCACTTGCACACAAAACTTCCTCCTCCGCACCTTCAATGTCCATCTTGAGCAGATCTACCCGACCTTGTACATGATTATTTAACAACTGTGTCAATGTGATAGCATTGACAACTTCGTTACCGTTTTGGCTAACTTTTCCTTGTGTGCTTGCCTGTGTATTGGTCTGGAATTGTAATTGACCACTACTGCTCCAGACTGCTGCTTGATAAGTACGCGAGTCCAGGCTAGGATTTTTGCGGCAGTTTTGTTCCAGCATTGTGTAGACAGAAGCACTCGCTTCAACCGAATGGACAATCGCGCTGGGAGAACAGCTAAAGACAAATAACGAGAACGTACCAATGTTTGCTCCCAGGTCAATAATAGTGGGTTGATCATAATCTTCGAGCAACCGCTCAACGAAATCGTACTCACCTCCGAGCAGTACCGTGTCCACTGGACCCCAATCCAACCGACGCGCCAAGAATTCAAACCTTTGCCAACGGAAGTGGCAAACCAATCTCATCAAACGTGATAAGCGCTCTGGAATTAGGAAGAACAAAGTGCTTGCTAAAGGGTTAATAGTCATAAATCTGCTTTTACGAATGGCTTGCAAGCCATAGTGCAGTCGATTAAAGAAATTCATTTTTTAACTACCTTGTATGTAGATTTTCATTTCCAGTTTTGCATAGCAGACCAAATGACGTCGGCGATCGCTTTTTCTTTGATGCTCATGTTATTGATAGTTACTACTTAGCTGCTGATAAATCTCTAAAAACCGTTCTGTACATCAGTCTTCACTGAACTGGGTATGAGCACTTTAGTGCCCAGTCTGTCCCATTTGTTCCACTAAAACCTGGTCAAGCTACAAACGTAATAAGCACTTAACACCTCCACATAAGTATTCAATTCCTAGAAGTAGTTATCAATTTTTTCATACTGATGCGATCGCAGTTGATGATGGCTACTTTGAAACCAGATATTGATCGCTATCTTTGTTCGCTGCTTCTGTGGAGAAATCCTCATAATAAGAACGTTCAGTATTTACCTCCCATAAATCATGTTCTTCACCCAAGACATTTTTCGCTGCTAATAGTCCAGTCAGCATGGAGTGGTCTTGATTGTTATATCGATGCATCCCATTCCTACCAGTGGTTTGCAGATTTTCAATCGTATCTAAAAAATTACGTATGACTGCTAGATGCTGTCGATAATTTTGATCATACACTGGGTAAGCTTTTGGCTGACGAATCACAATTCCATCTTCAACTTTATAACCCTTAGCTAAATTTAAAATTTCCAATTCATGCGTAGCTAAATCAATCAAATCATTATCAGACATCATCCACAAATCATCACTTGAATTGCAGAAATACTCCATCCCTAAACAAGTTTTATTAGGGTCGGGAACCATCGCAGGACTCCAATTTTTAAAGTTTTGAATTCGTCCTACCTTCACCCCTAGACTATGAATATAAATCCAATTATCAGGAAATAAATGTTCAGCATCGACAATCAAAGCCACAATTAAAAAATCCCGATATTTTAGCTGCTCGGCTGCGGCAATAACTGCTTGTGGTGGGGATGGATTTAATCGTTTGATTAGGGTAGTAATCGGCATACTAGAAATAAAATTATCACCAGTAATTTGACGCAGCTTGTCATCATCCTGGGTAATAATTTTCGTGATACGTCGCCCCTGAAGTTCTAAACGTAAAACTCCTGTATTTAGATGTACTTCACCACCAAGGTTTTCTACCTTTTCTTGAAATCTCTGCCACATCATTCCCGGACCTAAAACCGGATAGTCAAACTCTTTAATCAAGGTTTTACTTTGATTACTGCCAAAAATAGCATTGATAACTGCACTTTGTAGAGATAATCCTTTAATACGTTGTGCAGCCCACTCCGCCTGGATTTGGTGACAAGGAATGCCCCAGACTTTTTCGGTATAAGTTTTGAAAAAAGTTCTGTAGAGACGTTCACCAAAACGATTAATTACCCACTGTTCAAAATTATCCTCAACAGCGAGCGGTTGCCATTGTGCTTGCCAATAACTCCATAGAATTAAACTACTTTCAAATATGCCTAGATTGTATAAAGTATCAAATACATTTAAAGGATAATTAAAAAAGCGCCCTTGGTAATATATCCGTGATAAACGGGGAACTTTGATAAAATCTTCTTGTAGGACTTCTTGCCAAAGTTGCTTGATAACTTCCACTTTGGTAAAAAAACGATGTCCACCAATATCAAAGTGATAACCTTTATAGGTTTCTGTACGAGAAATTCCACCTACTTGATTCGCTTTTTCTAGAACAATTGGTTTGATGCCTTGCTTGGCTAATTCATACGCAGCTGTGAGACCAGCAGGTCCAGCACCGATGATCACAACAGGATTATTTGTCATGAATATATATACTCCATATAATTTTCATTATTCTTAAGGAAAAGCAGCTTTTTTAGTTCTCAAATTGCTTTTTAAATGATAAATAATAGTGCCAGTAGCAAATGCTAATCCACTATAAAAGAAATAAAACCAGTGCCAGGGAATGGTACAAATAGCAAACCACAAACCCCGGTGCTGATGAAAAAAACGATAGAGTGATAGATTTAATAGTAAAAGTACCAAACTAAAGACACCTGCTATCATCAACCCACCCCACCACCACCAAGCTAACAGCAAAAAAATCAGTATTCCGTAGATCAATACCACACTGATGCGGCTCTCTTGTTTGAGATTTAAATCATTAATAAACTGACGATACTGCCAAAGTAATTCAGTCCACGGTAGGGCACGATAAAAGATTTCTGCCTTCAATAGGGAAACTACATTCCAGTGCTTGAGGTGCTTTACTTGCAATGTTTTACACAGATGAATCCTGTAACCTTGTTGTTTGAGTCGATAACCTAGTTCAATATCTTCAACAGAAGGATAGCGGTAAGTTTGATTAAAACCACCGACTGCCAAGAAAATTTCACGGCGAATAGCACCACAAGCACCCCAAAATGTCGATGCTTCTTCACAGGCACTTTGATGGGTGTAGTGGTGAAATAGGTTTTTGTACTGGGACAAAAAGTTAGTAGCACCAGGCGTATCATCATAAGAACCAATCAAGGCTACTAAATCAGGTTGATTGGCAAAAGTCTGTGCAACTAGATTCAAGGTGTCAGGATTAATGGTAACGTCAGCATCTATAAAGAATAAGATTTCTCCCTTAGCTAAAGACGCCCCTAAATTTCTTGCCCGTGCTGGGCCACCATTATCAGTAATTTTTATTACTTTAAAAGGAAAACTTTGGGCTAATTGCCAGGAGTCACTATCATGACCATCAATGACAACAATTATTTCAGTATTTTCTTGTAAAAATAGTGATAATTTAGACAGGCAAATGCAAAAATTTTCCCCGCCTTTGTGCACAGGAACGATGACAGAGATATCTATGATACTAGTATCTCTACCGTTGGGATGAGTTGAATTCATCGTCTAAATTTTTTGAAAAGGTTGGATTACTATCTTCACCTTGCTTTGGAGTATAACTTTAGTTTTGGGTTTCCGCTTTCATGCTAGGTTACGTGAAGTAGTTGCGTTAACACACATCCACAAACTGATGGCAATAATTGTTACTTTATTTCGGGAATAGACTAAAGCACAAAAAAGAAAATGAATGGTAATTTTTAAGTAAGTATACTTAGAGATTTGGAAGTTGACTACTTAATTGTATGTGGTAAATATTACTATAAAGAATATATATGGAATGTCAATAAGTAAATATGCTTATAAAGCCTGCAAACTTTTTCGGATGCGACTTTCCCGGTAACTCATGTGATTCAGACAGGCTAACCCAGAGAGAATTAAATCAACGTGAGTTCGACGGACAGGAAAGCGCAAAAAGCTTGCTATGTATGAATTTGCTGAACGGGGCATGCAAAAAGGCGATGCCTGCGGTGGTCACTGAGCTTTGTCGAAGTGCGGGCTACGCCTACGCGACGAATGAGAATTGGTAAAAAATTGACAAAAAATGCCGAGACTAAAAATATCTAAGAAAAATCTAGGTCTCGGTTGTCTTGGAAAGTTCTGAGCGGAGGAAGCTTCTGCTCAGACTTTCCGCTATGTCTACCATTGTATCTCGCCTCGCTTTTTAAGGGGGATTCAGGGGGATTTACTTGGCTTTCCTCATGCGGCAAAAATCCTAGTTTTTTTGGCAAATACTTGTTCTATGTCACTGATTCTGGATAAATCGAAAGAACTAAAACTATCGTTCTACAACCCACTTTTAAAACATCCTATCCTCTAAGCACACGAGTTAAATCTGGTGAGATGAAAGTTTGTGTCGCATATAGAGTAAGAGCTTTTTCGTCTACGGTTAATTATTTATCAACTTTTTTGCTCACCTGAGATTCTAAAATCGCACCGTAGAGAGGGCTGGTTTGCATCAATTCTTCATGGGTGCCTTGGGCAATTAATCGTCCTTTATCCATCAGTAAAATGCGATCGGCATTGCGGATAGTGCTGATGCGTTGAGCAACAACAAAAGTTGTACAAGCCTTTTGACGCATCAGGTCATCCAGCGCGGTTTGAATTTCGGCAGCAGTTTTAGCGTCTACCGCAGAGGTACTATCATCTAATATCAAAATACTGTAATCGGTGAGTAGGGTGCGGGCGATCGCTATCCGTTGCTTTTGTCCACCAGACAAACCAACGCCTCGTTCACCAACAATAGTTTCGTAGCCATCAGGTAGACTTGTAATAAAATCATCAATTTGAGCAGTTTTAGCCACTGTAATCACTTCTTCTAAAGTGGCATTGGGTTTGGCATAGATAATATTCTCACGGATAGAACCAGAAAAAAGTGTAGTTTCCTGGAATACTATACCAAGACGGGAGCGCAGACTTTTAAGAGTGAAATCCCGGACATCGCGTCCATCAATGCGAACTGCTCCTTGATTGACATCGTAAAAGCGGGGAATTAAATTCATAATTGTGCTTTTCCCAGAAGCCGTCATCCCCATAACTGCGATCAGTTCCTTGGGTTTGGTTTCAAAGGAGACATTTTTTAGGGCTTCGGTGGTGGCTCCGGGATAGCGAAAGCAAACATTTTCAAAGGTAATTCTACCACCGCAGGTTTCAAAGGGAATAGCACCAGGGCGATCGCTAATTTCCACCTTTGCATCGACAACTTCGTATACCCGTTCTGCTGAAGCTGCTGCTTGGGCGATCGCTGGGGCGGCAAATCCAATCAACAAAATCGGTTGCAGTATGAATAGTAGGTAGGAGTTAAAAGCCACTAATTCCCCAATAGAGAACCTACCACCAATCACCTGGGCACCTCCGTAGGCAAAAACTGCTAATGTGACCAAGTTACTCAGCAAGAAGATAAACGGGAAAGTGTTGTGGATGGCGTGAATCGTCTGCATATTTGCCTTGATGAGTCCATCATTCAGGGTAGTGTAACGGGTTTTTTCGGCGGACTCCCGCACAAAAGCTTTCACTACCCGTATCCCTAATAAGTTCTCTTGCAATACGGCATTTAGGTCACTTAGTTGTTCTTGTATTTGCCGAAAAAGTTTACTATTTTTCTGGATAAATCGCGCCATCAACCATCCTGACGCCGGTACAACGGTCAGTGTAATCAGTGCCAATTGCCAGTTCATCACCAGCAAAATTACAGCGATCGCCATCAGTGTGACCACGCCACCGATCACCTGAATCAAACTTGTACCTACAAATGTGCGAATCTGCTCAATATCACTAGTAACACGGGTCAGGAGTTGGGAGGTTTGGGACTGGTCATGATAGCTAAAACTGAGATTTTGAATCTTGCTGAAAATTTGGTTACGCAGGTCATAAGCGACACCTTGAGACGCCGCCTCTGCCAAATAGCTTTGCCCAAAATTAAATAAACCACGAGCGATCGCTGCGACTACCATCCAGGCAGCACTATATAATACGATTTGTAAATTTTGCTTGACAATGCCCTGATCAATTCCCCAGCGAAATAGTTGGGGAGTTAACGCGTTAGCAACCGTCAACAGCAACAGACTGACTAAGGCTCCTATTGATGTCAATCGGTAAGCGCGCAAGCTTCTCAGTACGCGCCAGATTGGCTGCATTGACGAAGTTTCCTGGAATTCTGGTTGCTGTACCAATGTCATTCACCCTAATTGCTTGGTAAAAATTATCTCCTATCAGAAGATTAATTTTCAACAATTCTAAAGATAGGTATAGGACTTACGTAAAAGTCACGAAATTATGTCATTACGAGCGTAGCGACGTAATCGCCTCCAAGTCTGGGATTGCTTCCCTACACTACGTTTCGGTTGCAATGACAAATTTTGCTTGCGTAAGTCCTGAGTATTTTTAACATCGACAACAAACCCTAATAGAGATAAAGTAATTGCCAAAACCAGAAGTAAATTTAATGCTTTTCTTAAAGTTTCTTTCGGTAATTGGTACATATTAATGGTGTAGGACTCATATTTGATTTTTGAACAGATACGTAGTAGCGTGTCTAAGCTAATTTTGTGTATTAGCAATCTCTTGTAGAACGGGCAAGATGCCCGTTCTAATTAGCGGGCAAGATGCCCGCACCACAAGAAAATTGTTGGGAGCATCCCAATTTTGCAAAAATAAAATTTGTAGTGGGAGCATCTTGCTCCCTAATGTCCAGGAAGCGGGCAAGATGCCCGCACTACAAGAAAATTGTTGGGAGCATCCCAATTTTGCAAAAATAAAATTTGTAGTGGGAGCATCTTGCTCCCTAATGTCCAGGAAGCGGGCTAGAAGCCCGCACTACAAAAAAATTGTTGGGAGCATCCCAATTTTGCAAAAATAAAATTTGTAGTGGGAGCATCTTGCTCCCTAATGTCCAGGAAGCGGGCAAGATGCCCGCACTACAAAAAAATAAATTTACACATTTGGGATGCTCCCAAATTGTTTGCCACATTTTAGCCTTGCCACGCCACTACACATACTGAGATTTTTTCAGATATCAAATCGGATTCCTATAGATGAATTGGTGTATCTATATTTTAAAAACTTTTATATTATGAGGCTTTAAACCAGCGTTCCCAAAAAAATCCGGCTACATTTGCCACCTGCGACACGAAAAATAATCCAGCAATTAATGGTGCTGATTGGAGTGACGTTTGGGATAAAGGATAAGTTAGTAATTGAAAGTAAAATGACCAAGGCTCAACCTGAATTTGACTATTTACACGTTGGGATCTAGCTTGATGAAAGCAGAAAGAACCACGACCATAGTTGAAGTGCTGACGCCAGAATGTGGCTAAGGTTAATTTGTGGGCATGATAGATTTGAACTTCCGGAGCATAGAGCATTTTATAACCTTGGTATTGCCAGCGATCGCAAAATTCTCTGTCTTCTCCTGCCGCTAGGGGAAAGGTAGTATCAAAACCGCCGAGACTGTGAAAAAGTTCTGCTGGTAAAGCAAAATTGTTAGAGGCAAAAAAGCTCGATTTCTGAAATTTGGTGTTGAAATACATATAAAGGTAATCAATCAATAGCTGACTGGCGGTTGAATATAAATTATTTGCTAAAGCGTTGAGAGTTCGACCACCAATTAAACAATCGGGTGCTGTGGTGAAGCGCTTTTCTAAAGTTGTTAACCAGTTAGATGTCACCTCACAATCATCGTCAGTGAAGACTAAATACTTACCCCGTGCTTTTGCAGCACCAGTGTTACGTGCGGTTGCAGGGCCAGAATTTGATTGTCTAATTAGCGTGAAATTGAGTTGCTTTTCAAAATTTGCAACTACCGATTCCATAGGTGTTTCACTACCATCATCAACCACGATCACTTCAAAGCGATCGCGTGGATAATCTAGGCGAGTTAGGGATGCAAGACAAGTAGCGAGTCGCTGCGGACGGTTGTAAGTGGGAATAATAATTGAAAAGAAAAGTTGTTGCTGTTCCATAGCCTTCTAAGAGGTTGTTTGAAAAGTCTAAATTAATACCAGCCCCGGCGATCGCTTTTTCTTTGATGCTCATGTTATTGATATTTACTACTTAGCTGCTGATAAATCTCTAAAAAGCGTTCTGTACATCGGTCTTCACTGAACTGGGTATGAGCACGTTGGTGTCCAGCCTGTCCCATTTGTTCTGCTAAAACCGGGTTCAGCAACAAACGCACTAAAGCAGCAGTTAACGCCTCCAAATCATGCGGTGGAATTAAAAAACCCGTCCTACCCTCACTGACTATCTCTGGCTGTGCGCCAACTGCACTAGCAATCACTGCTGTTCCCCGCATCATCGCCTCTGTCGTCACGTTACCGAATGGTTCTTCCCATTGTGAAGGCACCACCTGTACCCAAGCCGAGTCAAAGTGTTTCTCCATTTCGCTACGTGGAATATGACCCAGCCAAGTCACCTGACTAGCCACTCCCAGTTCCTCGGCTAAAACTCGTAAACTAGCCTCCTCCACACCTTGACCAGCAATCAACAACCGTGCCTTAGGTACTTGTGCGATCGCCCGTGCAAAAGCTTGCAGTAAAAGCCTCACTCCTTTCTCTGGAACCAACCGCCCCGCAAAAGCCACTGTTGGTAGTTCCCCAAGGGGTGGGCGCATTAATCGAGACGGCACCCCGTTATGCACAACTTCTATCGGTGTAATTCCTGCCGCTTCAAGCTTGGTTTTCATGCCATGACTGAGGGCGACCACCAAATCGAAAGCGTTTCGCCAGCGTTGCCACATCTGCCGTTGCATCATCAAAATTGTCCAAGATTGCGGTGTCAGGCAACCATGACGCAAACAAGCAAGGCCAGCAGGAGATTTACACGGACTGTTATCTGGTAAAACTTTTGTGCCCATTGGACAAATAGCTTTATACACAGCCGTTTGGTACAAACACGGCACGTTTTGGAGAAGGGGAAGGATGAGCGGTGAAAGTTGCCACATAAACATCCGTACATGGACTACATCCGGTTGGAATTCATGCAGGATGCGGCGGAGGTGGAAATAGGCAGAAATATTAGCAGTTTGGTAAAAAACTTGCCACAGAGTAGTCGCGCCAAAGCAACTGTAGTCAGACAATAACTGACTATTGGCCACAGGCATCGCACTACTAGAGAATAAGCGCACATCATGACCGCGATCGCGTAAGCCCTGACGCAAAGCCAACATTTGTAACTCTGCTCCTCCAGTAGCTGTACCGTAATCATGAATCAACAGAATCTTCATCTAGGGACGCTTTTAACTAGGGGATATTGCGGTTTCTTTTTGTCGAGAGGCTACATCTGGAATTTTTGTTGGCTGCAAATAAAGTTTGGCGTAGCGTGTGGCTAGGTAACGATTCAAGAGTTTTTCTATGGGAGCTAACACACCATACATCCAAAGTTTTTCCAGCATCTGATTGCGAATTCCCAAGGTCAACCACCGCACCACAGGCATGAGAATTGTATCTCTACGTCTCCATCCCAACGCCTTGTACTTATGTTGAAAATAACCATCCTCTGCCAGATCCCATTTTTCGCGCAAGCGATTTAAGCTAGCTAACTCCCAAGCATCACTCCAGCGCAACATATAGTAATGTAAATCTGTCCACTCCAAGGGCGGCCCAGGCACATAAGTAATCAAACTTTCCGGCTCTAAATAAACCGTTCCTCCCGTCTGAGCAACACTCATACAAAAATCCAGATGCTCTTTAGTGTTGAGCATTGACTCATCGAACACACCAAGTTGCTGGAAAATTTGAGTGCGGACTAGCATACAGTGGAACTCACATAGTTCCGTTTGTGTCCGCTGCACTTGAGGGCGGACATCACTCACCCGATGACCTTGTTTGTACATTTTTTCCCGCAGACGCCGCCGACCTGTAGCATCGCGGATGATGTGGGTTTCGCCACCTGCACAGTGGACAACTTCATGCACTGGTTGCTCGTGACACATCAAAGGTCCCACGACTGTAGCACCAGTTTCTTCAGCACAACGAATCAAACTTTCTAACCAACCAGGTGAAACAATCACATCGTTATCAACAAAGACAACGTATTTAGTGTTAACCTCAGCCAAACCAAGGTTTCTGGCACGGTTGGGAGAAAGATAATAATCGGTACGAATCAGTGAAAAGCCTTTTTCCTGAGCTTTAGCTTCTAGATACTGCCGTACCTGGAGAGGTGAATTACCATCTACATAAATTAATTGGAAGGGAATTTGCGTGTATTGGAAAATACTCTCCAAAGATGCGCGGGCGTAGCTAAAACGTTCCCGTGGCGTTGCCACAATCGTGACTTGAGCGTTTAGCATAAGTATTCAATTCCTAAAGGTAGTTATCAATTTTTTCATGCTTAGGGATTTACAAAAAATAAATTACCCATATTCTGTAGTGCGAGCGTCTCGCTCTTGAACATCAGCGAGCGAGACGCTCGCGCTGCAAATTTATTGGGTATTTAAAAAATTGGATGTCCCTTATGCGATCGCAGTTGATGATGGACCCACCAAACATCCACAAAAACCAAGGACGTAGACGCAGGGACATCTGGCTGGGGCTTCCTTGAATAACTTTCATGGCAATGGTAATTTTGAGGTTACGTATAGAGTCGGATTCTTTGTTTGTTTTAAACCTAGATGTCTCTTAAGTAAACAGTAATTTACCTTGCCATGTTTTAGTAACTAATCTCTCATCGCCAAAACTCTAGGAATTTCAGGTTTCAGTAACCCTTGCAATAGAGATGCAGGATGTTCACTATGCGGCCAAGCAAAAGCATGACGGAAGGCGGCTTGCTGACAAGCTTGCAGTTGTTCAAAACTAATGATGTCGTAAGTCAAGAGATTTTCGTACTCAAAGGGTAGACGCACATTGTGTAAGCCAGCGTTATCGGTACAAATGGCTATATCTACCCCAGCATCGAAACAACGGTCGAAAACTAACTTGAGTTGACGTATATCTTCTAAAGTTCCGGTTTTAATGTAGGTTGTGGGACAAACTTCCAAACACTGTCCCCGTCTTGCTACCTCTGGAAGTAACTCTGGATATAGTAAAGGGATTTGGATACCGTGACCTATCCGCATCAGATAGGGTAGCAGTTCGGGGAAGCATCCAGAGGTAGTTTCGTAAAGGTGTCCTGTAGTTTTGATGCCTAGCGATCGCGCATAATCATATAGCTTAATCCATTCTTCTCGGCGATCGGCATAGTAGCTATCACCCCCAGCTACGTCTACTGCACAAACATACTGTGTGTTTTGGGCTGCTAAATCGACAATCGCCTGATTCACTTCATAGGGTAAGCGGGTGTGCATACACAGAATTTGGCTAGTCACAATGGGATATTGTTCTAGCCGACTCGCTTTACCGACAACCTCGACAATTTCTGCCATCTTGTCAATTCTCTGGGATTGACTCAGGTGTTCAGGGGTCCGTAAATATGGGGTGTAGCGCAGTTCTAAATAAGCTAAATTTTCAAATATATAAGCGCCTCGTAATAGGCGATAGATAAAGTAGGGCAAAGTTTCTACAGTTTGTACACTCTCGACGAGGGTGTGTAATTCTAGATACTCGTCTAGGGTATTGCGCGGCTTTGTGTAAAACTCTTCAAACTCTGGATAGTCTGCAAATCGGGAAATCAACTCAGATGAATGTCTCTCGAAGTATCGCCACAAGACACGAGGTACAACCGAACCGCCCAAATGCCGATGCAATTCAGCATATAAAGCCATAGTGGTATTTTGGGGGAAAAATTTTACTAATTGTAACAAAAACGCCAAGAAAAAAAATCTATACCTGGAGAAAGATTCTGTAAAGCTATGACTAATTTCTGTTGTTGACGGTAGCGAGGGTGTGCAATAACTCTTTGGCTGTGCAGGGTTTGGCTAGAAATGCTCGTACTCCCATGTTGCCAATTTCCGCAATATTTTGACTAGATAACAGACCACTAATAGCAATAATTTTGACCTGGGGATTGATGTTTTGTAACATGCGAATAGCGATCGCCCCATCCATTGACGGCATGATCATATCTAGCAACACCACGCTAATTTTGTGGTGTTGCTGCGCGTATATTGCTACTGCTTCCAAACCATTGCTAGCAGTTAAAACTTGGTAATTATATGTTTCCAAAGATGATTTGGTGATTTCCCGAATCACGGCTTCGTCATCTACCAGCAAAATCAATTCACCGTTTCCTGTAGGTGGTTCTATCTCCAGAGAACGAGTAGATATATGGTTGTATGCTGAGGCAGGTAAATACACCTTAAATTCAGTACCTTTACCCACCTCACTATATACATTCACAAACCCACCGTGATTTTTAATAATCCCCAAAGCTGTAGACAGTCCTAATCCTGTGCCTTTCCCTACATCTTTGGTGGTGAAAAATGGTTCAAAAATGCGTTCTTGAATTTTTGGTGACATCCCCATACCCGTATCGATGACAGAAATAGCAACGTATGAACCCTCTTGAGCATCAGGGTTGATTTGGGCATCATGTTGATCAATGACCAAATTTTCCACCCTCATTGTCAAGCTACCACCTCCAGGCATGGCATCACGGGCATTAACTACTAAATTCATCAGCACCTGATGCAGTTGGGTAGTGTTACCAGAGGTGTACCACAAATTTTCTGGTAGTTCTATTTGACAAGTGATGGATTTCGGGAATGTTTGCTTGATAATCTGCTCAATTTCTTGTACCAATTGCCTAACTTGGACGATTGTCTGCTTACCTTCAATACCCCGTGCAAAAGACAACACTTGCTTCAGTAAATTAGCCCCACGTTTGACATTCTTTTCTAAAGTTTGCAGTACTCGCTGACTCTGGGGATCGTGCAATTTCATTTGCAACAGTTCCACCGACATTAAAACTGGGGCGAGTACATTGTTCAAGTCGTGGGCAATACCGCCAGCCAGAGTACCGATACTCTCCAAGCGTTGCGATCGCAAAAGTTGAGCTTCTAATAGTTTCTTTTGGGTGACTTCTGTGTTTACACTCAGGATGGATTTTGCTTCTCCGTTTTCATCCCGTACCAGTGTCCACCGACTTTCCACAACAATTTCTTTACCATTTTTAGTCACTTGTTGCAACTCACCCCGCCACTCACCCTGGATGACGACGGTAAATAACGCATCATATAAATGTGGCTTCGCAGCTTTATACAACAAATCCACAACATTTTTACCCAGAACTTCCTCCGCCTTCCAACCATATAGGCACTCAGCACCTTTGTTCCAAAATAAAATTTGGTTGTGGATATTTCGCACCATAATCGCATCAGTCGCTACATCTAACAGTGCTGCTTGTTCTCGGATTTTCTGTTCTGCACACTTGCGCTTAGTAATATCTCGCGTCACCGCCAAATGGAGAAATGTACCATCAGATTCGTTGCGTAGTGGTACAGCATAAGTTTCCATCCAACGGCGAGTCCCCTTAAAACTCATAATTTCAAATTCTAGGGTGCTTTTGTGACCTTGACAGACACTTTCATGTAACGCAGCAAAAGCTGCTCTGTACTCTGGTACAATCCCAAGATTAATGTGCTTGCCAATCAAAACATCTGCACTTTCTGCCTCCATAAGTGCCAGTCCAGAAGCATTAATCTCTAGGATAGTACCATCCCTAGCAATCAACTTAATACATTCTGGTTCAGCATCGATAATCGCCCGCAAACGATTTTCGCTTTGACGCCAAGCAGCTTCTGTTTGTTGGAGTTGATTAATGTAACGCCACAACAAATCATACAGCACCACTAATAACAAAAAATCCACAACAGCAGCCAGTGAAAAGGAGGCAATGGCTTTATGGGAATGCCACTGTGAACTATTTTGCTCTACCTTCACAGAATCGTTAATCAACTGTTGGATATCATTGCTAAATATATTATCTTGATGAGACGAAATTAACTTTCGTGCGGCATCTAACCCTTGATTTTGATAGACAGAAACTTCTGTTTGGAGGATATTGAGTTTATTGTTAATTTTCTGCTCAAGTACAGCAATCCAGTTTTGCTTTTCTGGATGATTTTGAGTTAATGTTCTCAGAGTTTGAAGATAAATATTAGCTTTTTGAGATGCTTCAAGATAGGCTTGGTAAAAGTCTGGCTTGGCAACCAGTAAATAGGTGCGCTGTGCAGTTTCCACGTCTTTGATTGTTGCCAGTATTGTTTCAACTTGAGTATTAATATCCTGAGAATCCTTCACCCATTGCTGAACATGAATCAGCTGCATAGTATTGCTATATGCAAATACAGCATTAGTAAATAGCACTGCCAATGCCAGAATAAATATTGTTCTCAGCTTTTGGATGACAGACAATTTCATCATGCGATCGCCTTTTATGCTGCTGATCTCCCCTATCCCCTAAAATTAAAGATTAAAATTCTAATACCAACCATAAGTCAAGAATCTTAGCAGCATGGGTTACACAGTAAAATCTATGGTATAAACTCTGCAATTTCGGACTTGTAAAAAATAAATTAGCCTGCTGAAATTTGTTTATCGGTGACCTTTAACTATGAACAGTCAACAGCCAACAATTACAATGGGACACTTTTTTATTTGGTATTCCTCTAAAATGTTTTAACTGTTACTGAAATTCTCCCGCAACGGCAGTTAAGCAGTACCTTTGAGACATAAAACTTGCATCTAATGTTCCTGGGATTTTCTAGAAATAGTTTAGTAGCAACTGCCAGTTTTCTAAGAATGCCATTCTAGCTACATTTGAAGATAATTATGATATTTTTTTGACGAATTTCTCTTGTGTTGCTATGGTATCTGGCAAATTGCTAATTTGCAAACATCAATTTTTTGGATAGTTTTATACATAATAGTCAGCGATATTAAGACTCAATATTGGATTTTTGAAATACAGTCAGGAGAGTTAGTTGCACATGAAGGATCTCCCAACTGATAAACGCGGTAGACGAGCTTACACCAAAGGCTACCGAGGCCTAGCTTACTTCCTCATAGGGGTATGAGTTCACTAAAGGAGTACCCACAGGGTACATACAGATGATGTAAGTACGACACCACCCAAATAGTTTGGTGTATTAGGCTACGCCACAACATACCCTACTGACTTTTACTTTTTGCAAAAATCAAATTGGATTGCTAGGGGTAGGTTTATTTTTAAATATAAACTAATGTTGGCTATTAGTTTAATGTGGGGCTATCTCAATCCTCAGAAACAAGATGTCTAACTTCTCATATAAGCCGGGGATCTGAATCTGGGGATTCTCAAAAATCAAATCGGATTGCTATAGTAAAATACCAAATCCACAAAATCTGAATTAAATGTTGTAAAAAATTCTTATTCAACTATGCAGACAAAAAGTTGCCAATAAAATATTATTAATTATGCTTGACATAATTTACATATTATGTTGATAATTATTGTTTGTGGAAACTTTACCTCTATAAAATAAACGTTTTGGCTAACGTCATTGTCATAGGTGCCCAGTGGGGCGATGAAGGAAAAGGTAAAATAACTGACTTACTCAGCCGCTCCGCAGATGTGGTGGTACGTTACCAAGGGGGTGTGAATGCTGGACACACTATTGTAGTGAAAGGTCAGACCTTTAAGCTGCACTTAATTCCCTCTGGTATTTTGTATCCAGATACCGAGTGCATTATCGGCTGTGGGACAGTTATCGATCCACAGGTTTTGATAAAAGAACTCGAGCAACTAGAAAAACTAAATATCTCGACGGCGAATCTGCTGATTTCTGAGACAGCGCATGTCACGATGCCATATCATCGAATAATCGATAAGGCATCCGAAGAGCGACGGGGAAGCTACAAAATCGGTACAACAGGTCGAGGCATTGGCCCTACCTATGCCGATAAATCAGAGCGGACAGGTATCAGAGTCTTAGACTTGATGGAGCCGCAGGGTTTACGTGAGCAGTTAGAATGGACAATTAATTATAAAAATGCCATTCTCGAAAAACTGTATAACCTGCCACCTCTAGATCCAGAACAGGTAATCAATGAGTACCTAGGATATGCAGAGCGTCTGCGTCCCTACGTTGTGGATAGCTCAGTAAAAATATACGATGCCATTCAGCGACGACGCAATATTTTGTTTGAAGGCGCACAAGGCACACTCCTTGATCTAGACCACGGGACTTATCCCTATGTTACTTCCTCTAACCCAGTCGCCGGAGGGGCTTGCGTTGGTACAGGGTTAGGCCCGACAATGATTGACCGGGTAATTGGAGTCTCGAAAGCGTATACAACGCGAGTCGGAGAAGGGCCATTTCCCACCGAACTGGACGGTGAAGTGGGAGAATTATTATGCGATCGCGGTGCTGAATTTGGTACAACCACAGGACGGAAGCGTCGCTGTGGTTGGTTTGATGCTGTGATTGGTCGCTATGCCGTCCGGATTAACGGCATGGACTGTTTAGCAATCACTAAGCTGGATGTTTTGGATGAACTGGAAGAAATTAAGGTTTGCGTCGCCTATGACATAGATGGCGAACGTAGTGAACACTTCCCCACCAGTTCCCGTCGGTTTGCCCGGTGTCGTCCCATCTACAAAACCTTACCAGGATGGCAGGTATCAACAAGTGAATGCCGTGCCCTGGAAGACTTGCCCAAGCAAGCACTCGACTATCTTAAATTCTTAGCGGAATTAATGGAAGTTCCGATTGCGATCGTCTCCCTAGGAGCTAGCCGTGATCAAACCATAATTGTAGAAGACCCCATCCACGGCCCGAAACGCGGCCTATTGCAAGCCGATGGTACACCTGTTTCTTTGCTAAGTGCTTAATGCGCCCTGAGTACTTAGAAGTAGTCACGAGTTATTCGTCAATGACAAATGACAAATGACCAATGACAAATGACAACTAAACAACTAACAACCTTTATGTCTATCACAATCGAATCTCAAAAGCGTCCAGAAGGTAGCAAACCAAAAGCTTTGCGTCGTTCTGGTCTTATACCTGCCAATTTGTACGGTCACAAAGGTGCCGAATCAATTTCTCTAGTAGTTGATGCCAAAAGTGTTGAGCGCCTGCTCAAATATGCTGCTCCCAACAAGACAGAGATTGAACTCAACATTCCAGAGATTCAGTGGAGTGGTACAACTGTGCTGCGAGAAGTTCAGACTCATCCAGCCAAAGGTACAACTTATCACCTGAGTTTTTTTGCCCTTACTAAGGGTTAATTTAAGCGTGTAATTTGCCTTTCTCGCCACTGCAAATTTTTGATAATTACTAATGATGCCAGGGTTAAGCCCTGGTTTTTTGTTAAGCTATCAGCGTCAATACTCAATATCCTGTCTGCTAAAACACTTGTATAATCTGTTGGGTATTGGGCATTGGACATGGGGATAACAACCCTTGACTCCTGACCTTGTACGCGATTAATCGCGTCTCTTCTAACCCTTGACTCTTGACCAGTAGCCAATCAATATGACAGAAACAACCATTCCAACGCTAATTCAGCAAATGTTACAGCCTGGATTTTATCCCCATGCCGTAACAGAACCAATTCAACTAATTCAGACTCACATTTCTTACGTGCTGTTAACTGGGGATTATGCCTATAAGCTAAAAAAGCCAGTGAATTTTGGCTTTTTAGACTTCTCTTCTTTAGAGAAGCGACAGCATTTTTCTCAAGAAGAGTTGCGCTTGAATCAACGAGGTGCAGCTGAATTGTATTTGGAAGTGTTACCTGTGACTCTGCTGGGGGAAAAATACCAGTTGGGGGGAACAGGAGAAGCTGTAGAATACGCGCTGAAAATGCGTCAGTTTCCCCAAGAAGCCCT
This sequence comes from Goleter apudmare HA4340-LM2, assembly GCA_019359495.1. Lineage (GTDB taxonomy): Bacteria > Cyanobacteriota > Cyanobacteriia > Cyanobacteriales > Nostocaceae > Goleter > Goleter apudmare. The sequence continues at coordinate 67,493 of JAHHHF010000092.1, read as the reverse complement.
ATTTAGCTCTCTATTTGCCGATGGTAAGTTAAATGAAGCGCACCTAGAGGAGTTGGGATTGATAGTGGCTCAATACCACGCCAAAACAGAGACTAATGATTACATTCGGGGTTTTGGCGAAGTTCCACAAGTTAAAGCTGCGTTTGACGAGAATTACCAGCAAACTGCGAAATACATTGGTGGGCCCCAAACACAGTCCCAGTTTAACGAAACAAAGCAATATACTGATAACTTTTTTGCAGAACGGCAAGAACTATTGTCTAGCCGCATTAAGAATAACTACATTCGTGAATGTCACGGCGATTTGCACCTGAGAAATATTGCTCTGTGGAACGATAAAATCCTACTGTTCGATTGTATTGAGTTCAATGAGCCGTTTCGTTTCGTTGATGTCATGTATGATGTGGCTTTCACGGTCATGGATATAGAAGCGCGAGGACGCCAAGACTTGGGTAATGCATTTTTGAATACTTATGTAGAGCAAACTGGAGATTGGGAAGGTTTACAGGTACTACCTTTATATTTAAGCCGTCAAGCTTATGTCAGAGCTAAGGTAACTTCGTTTTTGTTAGATGATCCTGGTGTACCGCTAGCAGTCAAAGCAGAAGCGACTAAAACAGCCGCAGAATATTACAAGTTAGCTTGGGAGTATACTCAGCCCAAGCCGGGACAGTTAATTTTGATGTCAGGTGTATCGGGTTCTGGTAAAAGTACAACAGCTCGATATTTAGCACGTCACCTAGGAGCAATACAAATTCGCTCAGATGCAGTGCGGAAACATTTGGCGGGAATCCCCTTGTTAGAACGTGGTGGGGATGATGTGTATACACCCGAAATGACTGAGAAAACTTATGCCCGATTGCTGGCATTGGGTACTATACTAGCTAATCAAGGTTTTTGTGTGATTTTAGATGCTAAGTATGATAGACAGCAATTGCGGCAAGAAGTTGTTAACCAAGCCGAAAAGTCCCAAATTCCCTTAAAAATTGTTGCCTGTACAGCGCCTCTGGCAGTTTTGCAAGAGCGTTTGGTGAAGCGCACTGGTGATATTGCCGATGCTACTGCCGATTTATTGGCTTCGCAACTCCAGCAAGCAGAACCTTTTACTGAAGCTGAAAAACCTTATGTGAAGATTTTGGATACAACTCAACCGCTACAGACACAATTAGTAGAAATAAAATAATTCTCCAATAGCCTGCTTTACCTTATGGCACCAAAAAATAACGACTTTCTCAATCTTCCTCCAGATTTTCTGTCTCAATTGATATTTGGGGCATTTTTAATCCTCATATTGTCAATGACGGGGACTTCACTAGCCCTGAGCATCTTTTTAGGTATTATGGGCGGTTTTACCTTGAGCTGGATTACCAGCGCCAGCAAAAATAGCCCTAAGCCTCAATCTGTTGCTTCCTCGGATGGTATTGATGCGGGGCTGAAATATTGGTTGTTTTTCTTGCTTGGCTTTTCGTTTTTGGGATATCCAGCATTTATCAGCATCTTGCTGGGGGGAATAGCCGCTTTGGGTGGAGGCTGGATTGTTGCTTGGTGGGGAAGTAAGGAAGAAACTAGAACTCAGCTACCAGCAGAAACCACAGAAGAAATGGAAGCTGAACAGCCTAGTGAAAGAAGCACTAGACAGCAAAGAAGAAAAACTACCCGCCGTTTCCGTCGCACACCTGGGAGTATCAATTTCAAGTTTTGGCAAAAGTAATATGAGGACTTGGGGAACAGGGGATGGGTAATTGGTAGTTAGTAATTGCTAAAAATTTTTGCCCATACCCCATACTCGATACCCATTAATTATTATGTTTTTATATTTGTCTAAGTTGCTACCGCTATTTTTTTATCCCTTGGGACTGACCTGTATCAGTTTGGTGGTAGCATTGGTGACGTTGCGGAAACGACCGCGCCTAGCAGCAGGAGCGATCGCCTTTGCATTAGTAGTGTTACTCTTTTGTAGTAATGCTTGGGTTTCGCAATCACTAGTCCGATCGCTAGAATGGCAAAATATTCCCCAGACACAAATACCGAATGCAGAAGCGATTGTGGTGTTGGGTGGTGCTACGAAATCAGGTATACCCCCACGTCCTGGTGTTGATTTAAGTGAACAAGGCGATCGCGTGATTTATGCCGCCCAATTATATCGCCAAAAGAAAGCACCAATCATTATTCTCAGTGGTGGGCGTGTTGATTGGCGTGGTGGTGGTGCATCAGAAGCGTCAGATATGGCAGAGATTCTCACGTCAATTGGTATACCGCTAGAAGCAATTGTCCAAGAGCCAGATTCTCTCAATACTTATCAAAATGCCGTAAATGTACGTAAAATTCTCCAAGCTCGCAATATTGATAAAGTATTATTGGTGACTTCAGCAATACACATGCCGCGATCGCTCAAAATTTTCCAGCGCCAAGGCATTGACGCCATTGCAGCACCTACTGATTTTCTCATCAGTCGGCAGGAAGTACAAGAACTGGGCAGTTCTCCTAAAGCTGCTATCCTGAATCTGTTACCTGATACCGATAATTTGCATAAGTTCACTGGCGCTTTAAAAGAGTACGTCGGTCTTTTTATCTATGGCTTACGCGGTTGGCTGTGAGAAAGTACTTTATTAGTGCTGAGTGTGAGTGCTGATTCCCCCATTCCCTATCCAAATAATTTCAAAAATCAAAGAGGGCTGCGATAGCTATAATTTCAATAGTGAATAAAACTTAAATTTTAAACTTCTTAGGACATCGCGCACGCCATTCACAGATAGTATGTCTAAAAATCTGCCCTATATTATTCCTGTAACTCCACCTCAAGTTGAGGAAACCTTTGCTGCTCACCAAACAACTCACCAGTTCTACCAAGAAGTTCGGACGCGATCAGAATTTAAGCTTCATTGTGAATGGTATGCTGCCACAGCAGAAAGTAACCGTCGAGATTTAGAAAAAATGCGCGGCGAACTGAATATTTTGCAGTGGTTTCGCCGCTCTCCTAGAAATTAGATCAGTTCTAATTCATTTTCACGTAAATGGGCTTTAAATTTTTTACTAAATTTCACTAAAATCGGCAGATTAGCGCTCACCGGTCTATCGTGCCATTTGGTGACAATAGCCTCAATTTCGCCTTCAGAGCCTTTGAGGTCAAAGGGCTGACTGCGATGCTCAGGATGATGGTAGACTACTACCGAATCTTTAATGCGGACGCGATCGCCAACTTTCATAACAACATTTACACCTAGCTTTTCCTTGTCTACAAGTATCTCCACAGCCATGCCTCCCTGAACTTTCTGGTTTGAAAAATAGACTGCTGGCAACAGTCACGCTTCACATCATCATCAGTACAAACGGCTGCTGAATGCCTATGGATTGTCTACACAAACAAAGCCTGTCCATGCAGGCTCTGACAGTGATGAGTCAGCAACATCGAAGTCACTTAGTCCCTTGGCAAGAAGTCTAAATATTATGGTTTTCAATTGACTTATAATCTTGCCGGAGTTAAACAAACTTTTTCCATAAGTTTGTTATCACAAAGAATTCCCCAGAAAGCTCTGGAAATGTCCTATATCAAGGAAAAACCCGCTTTACTGTGACTGTACACTTTAACTACAACTTTCATTCTACAACAAATAGACGTTTATTCTGAAATACGGAGGTAGACAATAAGGGAATAGGTTATTTGTCAAGGGTCAAGGGGCAAGAGTCCAAATTTTGAATTGATTCGTGCCCCATGCCCAACAACTAATTACCTGGTGGACACAACTGCTGCACTCCTTGGGGTAGTTGTCGGCACATCTGCTGAAATCCTGGGGGATTAAGTTGTGACCAAGCAAATAATCCTAAACCTGCACTTCCTAAAAGCAATACTAATAATCCTCCCACTAGGGACAATCGCTTACCCGGATTTGGTCTTTCGACTGGACTTATGGCTTCTTCGGCTGTGATATCTAAATCTAGCAGTGCTTGGGAACTGTCTGTGAAGGCGAAGTCTTGTTCTGCTTCTGACTCGACAATCTCTACAGGTAGTTGCAAATGAGTCATCGATACCAAATATTCGCGGGAGACGGTGCAAAGAGTCATCACCAGCGACACATTATCATGACCATTTTTTTGGTTGGCGAGGTTAATCCAGTCGCGGACAGCGTCTTCTAAAGCCAGCTTACCTGTTAACACGGGGATGGCGTAATCTTGCCAGGATTGTTCCACCCAGTTATTGTCACTTAAACCATCGGAACACAGTAGTAATACGCCGTCTTCTTCTAAAATGAAGCGCCTAATCAAAAGACGCAAGCCTGCGGCATCTTTTGTCCCTAATGCTTGGGTAAGGGCATTGGCATCTGCTCTAGTGAGTGCTTGACGATATAAACTGCGAGCAAAGCGGACTTCTCGCATGGCGACATCATCATCGACTGTGAGTCGTTGGCAATAGTTACGAGTAATCCAATAAGCACGACTATCACCAACATTGGCTAAATAAAGTTCGTGGGCATTTTCTAATTCTTTCCCCGAACTTGTCTCCAACTTTTGCGGCACTTGTAACGCCATCACCAGGGTTGTCGCCATGCGTTCTCTACCTTGGCGTTTTTGTTCGTCGTTACGGGCACTGATCACATTATTTACCACCCGCAAGCTAGCCTCCAGTTGCTCCTCTAACAAGTTTGGTGGTATGAGTTCAGTCTGTTGTGCTACCTCTGTTAGTAGGGCACGGATTTGTAACTTTAAAGACTGTACTGCCAATTGGCTGGCAACTTCACCGCCTTGGTGTCCACCAATACCATCACAAACAATCGACAAGTGGGACATTAGGGGATCATCTTGGTCAATATAACCATTGGGGTAGCATGTGTCTTCGTTTTGTGTCAGTTCTCGTCCAGGATCTGTGGCTCCTGCTACTTCTAGGTTGAGGGGTAATTCTGCCGCAGATGATAAAAGTAAAGCATTGAGTTGCTTACTAATTTCTGCAAACTCTACCTCAGCAGTACACATCTGCTGAACTATGTTCTGCAACTGAGAAGCCACTGCTATTTTTGCAGATGTTACCCAAGGCTGCCAAAATTCTCCTAAATCTCGCAAACTCAGTTGTACGGTTTCTGGTGTCGGGTGCAGTGCCAATAAGCGTACACACCAACCTTGGAATCGCAGGTTTTCGGGAATCAGCAGACTGTAAGCAACTCCCAATTCCGATAACGGCGACCACAGTTGCAGAATTTGCCACAGCCAGTAAACTTGGCGCACGGCTGATGCTTGAATCCACCCATCGGTGAGTAGTGGGTAAATGCGTCCAGCCGGATCTATAGGCACGTTTTCTAGCAATAAAATATCATCTGCGCCTAACTCTGGGAAGCGGGTCAAGCCATAGGGTTGAGGAATATGCAACTGCTCTTGATATAGCCTGAGGTACGGAATCACCACTGCTGGTAATTCTTCAGGTACGTCAGGCGGCTGTCCCGGTTGAGTATCCAGCCATATTTGCTCAGTAATTACCTCGTATCTGTTGGCAACATTTGTGCCTGGGAGAATTTGTGCTGCTAGGGAGCCAGTCGCCCAGAGATAGCGGTGGACTAAGGGCGTTTGACAATTGTCACAAACACGATTCCCCAAAGGATTGATGGGGTGAGTACAGTCTGGATTTACGCAATAAATTATCTGTTGAGTAGAAATCATAATAGGGGCATGGGGCACTTGTACTGAGCGTAGTCGAAGTATTGGGCATTGGGCATTGGGTAAGCGCTACGTGTCTACACTGTTCCCTGTTGCCTGTTTCTTTTTTACTTGTGAATTTCGATTAAATATAGCAGGCAAAGACTTGAGGGCTAGAATAAACTGGGTTTGTGTACCCCTGGCTACATCTTGTTACGGAAATTAATCAAATATTAATGCTGAAAATAACATTGTTTCACTTTGTGTAAACAGATAGAGTCGAGATGTATCTAGTATTAGAAACGCGTGGACATGCATTTTAGTGTCTAGGATAGTGCTATGCCGAGTTATACCGTCATCTGGCTAATAGCAGGAGCAGTTTTGTGTTTAATGGAACTGTTCTTACCATCGGCTTTTGTTGAGTTCATGATGGGGATTAGCGCTTTTGTTGTAGCGCTGTTGTCTCGATTAGGTTTAGGTAATTTATGGCTGCAAGTTGTGGTTTGGCTCTTGCTTTCCACAGTGCTAGTGGTAGTTGCAAGACGATTTCTGCAACCACCACGGCGTAAATCGAAAATTCAGGATGCAGTGATAGCTGAAACTTTAACAGAGATTCCTGCGGGTAAAACAGGACGGGTGTTATACGAGGGGAATTCTTGGCAGGCGAGATGTGATGATGAAAAACTGAGCCTCGTACCCGATCAAAGAGTTTATGTAGTTCGCAGAGAAGGCACTACCTTGATTGTGATGCCAGACAACCTGTTGCATTAATTAAGGGTGATGCCTTCTTACAGCCTCATGTATTAATTATGAATACTCAAAATTCAGGAGAATCAAAATAATGAATGAATTATTTTTGTTGTTGGCTTTAACACTAGGTGGTGGTTCTGTTTTGGTAAAGTCGGTGAGAGTGATTAACCAGGGTGATGAAGCCCTAGTTGAACGCTTGGGGAGTTACAAACGTAAACTAGGGCCAGGATTGAGCTTTGTTAATCCTTTCCTGGATAATCTTGTGTATAAACAAACTATCCGGGAAAAAGTCTTAGATATTCCACCGCAGCAATGTATCACTCGTGATAACGTTTCCATCAGTGTGGATGCGGTGGTTTATTGGCGGATTGTTGATTTGGAGAAAGCTTATTACAAAGTAGAAAATCTTCAGTCGGCGATGGTAAATTTGGTGCTAACTCAAATTCGTGCAGAAATGGGGCAATTGGAGTTGGATGAGACATTTACAGCCCGTACTCAAATTAACGAAATTCTGTTACGAGATTTGGATATTGCTACTGACCCTTGGGGTGTAAAAGTGACGCGGGTAGAACTGCGCGATATTGTCCCCTCCAAGGCGGTGCAGGAATCAATGGAATTACAAATGTCCGCAGAACGACGCAAACGGGCGTCAATTTTGACTTCTGAGGGCGATCGCGAATCTGCTGTGAATAGTGCTAGAGGTAAGGCAGATGCCCAAATTCTCAACGCTGAAGCCAGTCAAAAGGCGGTAATTTTACAGGCGGAAGCGGAACAAAAAGCGATCGTGCTACGCGCACAAGCCGAACGCCAACAACAGGTTCTCAGAGCACAAGCGATCGCAGAATCAACGGAAATCATCGCTCAAAAAATTAAGTCTAATGCTGATGCTTACAAAGCAGTAGAAGTGCTGTTTGCTTTGGGTTATCTCGATATGGGTGCGACCATTGGTAAAAGCGATAGCAGTAAAGTCATGTTTATCGATCCGCGCTCAATTCCAGCTACCTTTGAGGGCATCAAATCCATCGTCTCTGATGGTCATGAGATGCCAGGAGTGAATAACAACCGAGGCTAGAGGGCAGCAGGGGCGAACAACCATTCGCCCCTACAAAGGTTTAAAATGTTGATTAACGTTACCAATGACTAATGACAGACTTCGCTAGTTATCTTTAATTGCACCGACCTACTTAATATTCATCCAACAGAACGCTTGAGCGAACCATCAGCATATAACTCTAATGGTATTAGCTCTGTTTTCCCATTCACTTTAATTTGGGAATAAACTAGTTTGACTAAGGGAGCATGATTTTGGTTGTAACGCAGAGACATATTTAATCTCCTAACTTATTAATTTTGTGTAGTCAAAGGCTTAATTACTAATAATCTACTCAATTTATTTGCAGTATTATTGCTGCTGTTGAATGATTATTTGTCCTTCTTAAGGTTTATCAGAAAAAGTTTGAACTTAGCTCAAAGTAAACCCAATTAATAGTAAAGATTGGAACAATTCTCTAAGGCTGGTATGGGTAATCAAGAATCATCTAGCCATACACCTAGAGACAAGGGATAATAAGAAATCCACACCACCCTCAGATTTAAGGCGATCGCTCTTTGGCTGATAGTCTTAACTTCCCAACCGTAGGGTCGCATTCCGCAAGCTGCTCACCAGATTATGAAAACGTCTACCGAACTGCACACTCGCCTAGAGAATTACTACCAGCAAATTAAAATAATCATCCTCGCCCGTCAGAATCCAATTACTGGTTTACTACCTGCGAGTACGGCAGTAACTGCCCACGGTGATTATACAGACGCCTGGGTCAGGGATAACGTTTATAGTATTTTAGCAGTTTGGGGTTTAGCGCTGGCGTACCGCAAGGTTGATGAAGACAAAGGACACACCTATGAATTAGAACACAGTGTGATCAAGCTGATGCGTGGTTTACTATTCGCCATGATGCGACAAAGCTTGAAAGTAGAGCGGTTTAAACACACACAGTCGCCCTTGGATGGCTTACACGCTAAATACAACACTACCACTGGCGACATTGTTGTCGGAGATGACGAATGGGGACATTTACAACTTGATGCCACATCTATATTTTTACTAATTTTGTCCCAGATGACCGCTTCTGGGTTGCAAATAATTTATACGATTGATGAAGTTAATTTCGTCCAAAACTTGGTTTACTACATTGGGCGAGCCTACCGTACACCAGATTATGGCATTTGGGAACGAGGTAACAAAATAAATCATGGTAGTGCTGAGTTAAACGCCAGTTCTGTAGGGATGGCGAAAGCTGCTTTAGAGGCGATTAACGGGCTAGATTTATTTGGTGTGCGGGGAAGTCAAGCATCGGTGATTCATGTCTTACCAGATGAAATTGCTCGCGCCCGTATTACTCTAGAGTCACTACTACCCAGAGAATCTGGCTCTAAAGAAATTGATGGGGCGTTGTTGAGTATTATTAGTTACCCCGCCTTTGCGGTGGAAGATGTGCAATTACGCGATCGCACTCTCAATGATATGATCACCAAACTCCAAGGAAATTACGGTTGTAAGCGCTTCTTGCGTGATGGACACCAAACCGTTTTAGAAGACACCCACCGTTTACACTACGAGCCTTGGGAACTGAAGCAATTTGAGCATATTGAGTGTGAATGGCCTTTATTTTTCACTTATTTACTGCTTGATAGTTTGTTTCGCAACGATCAAGAGCAAGTTAACAAGTACCAACAGCTTTTAGAATCATTACTTGTAGAACATGATGGCTTAGGTTTATTGCCAGAACTTTATTATGTTCCAGAAAAGCATATAGAAGCAGAAAAGTTAACGCCCCACAGTCAACCCCGTTTACCTAATGAAAATGTTCCTTTGGTGTGGGCACAGAGTTTATATTTTTTAGGGAAAATGTTAAGTGAAGGGTTATTGGCAGTTGGTGATATTGACCCTTTAGGCAGATATCTATGTGTGGGCAAAAATCGCCAGTCTTTAGTGCAAATTGCCTTGCTAGCAGAAGATGAGCATTTGCAAAAGCAATTAGAGGTTTACGGTATTGAAACCCAAACACCCAAGCAAGTAGAACCAATTCAAGTCAGAAAAGCTGGGGAACTTTCCGCTATATTTACCCAAATTGGCCGCAACGATAAACTTGGTTTAACTGGTCGTCCAGCGCGACGGCTACGCAGTTTAACAACATCCAGAATCTTTCGGATTTCTGGTGAGACAATTGTATTTTTGCCTTCGTTTTTAGATTCTCAACAGTTTTACTTAACTCTTGACTACCATTTTCTGCTAGATCAAATCAGAAGTGAACTGGCATATATTCAAAAATATTGGAGCGATTTAGGGCGTCCTATCCTCACCTTAATGTTGACCCATACGATGTTAGAAACTGGTGCTGACGCATTACTAGAATTAATGCAAGAACTGAAAGATGGTGTTTGTAACGGCGTGCAGGTAAAGTTAGGGCGACTAAATCAATTAATGTTGACTGCTGGAATACAAAGAATTGATTTTCTTCAGAATGCAGATTTCTCCCAGTCACCTGTAAAAAACGCTGCACCACGTTGCTATTATTTAGCCTATAGTCCAGTCAGAAGCTGGCGCTTAGGACATACCCAAGAATTCCAGATGGAGTGTGAAACCAACTTGGGTTTGTTGCTGTCTCATCTGCGATCGTCAGAGAATATTTACGAGCAAATCGAGTTATTGCAGACTTTAAATCGCTTGGAGGGACTAGACTTTAACACAGGCTTTGGCGGGCCGCAGTATGTTGTTACTGTCACTGACCTACTCGATGAAGTGTACACCAAAGCCGGAGATGCGGAAATCTGGGGAGTGGTACGCCGGGCGGCGGGATTGCGCCAGATGGTTGATATCAGCTTGTCAGATACAGTCACGAGTATTTTAGTCCGGGGTAAGCAAATAGCAGTGGGGAAAGCTTACAGTGAAGCATCACTAATTGCAGTCCCTATGTCTAACAATGAGATTGCGGAGAAAATTAATCATTTTTGTCGTGAAGATATCCGCGATCGCGTACTCACACAAGAGATTATTCTTTATCTTGGGGTCCTGATCAGATCAGAGTCAGAACTGTTTCGCGGACTGCTGACACTGAGAGTCGGCTATCTGATTTTGCTAATCACCAGTGAACTTGCTAGAGAGTTACACGTCACCCAAGATGAAGCCTATGAACACTTGATGGAACTGTCGCCCTTTGAAGTCAAAATGCGCCTGCGTCAAGTACTAACTGGTTATACAGGGATGAGTAACCTGTTGCGCCAACAAGAATCATTACACGTCAAGCAAAAAGAAAGTGACATTGCTTGGGTAGTGCTACCCACAATTGGCGAAGAAATCGCAGTCCCACCAGGCGGTTGGCGGCGGTTCCGTCAAGCGGAAGGCGCACTCAACCGTGTACCCAAGAACTTTTTCCAGCAAGTCTGGCTATTAATGCAACATTGTAAAGGTCTAGTGATTGGCGATAAGCTAGAGCGGCGCAACCGTTTAGATAGCGAGTTGATGCTATCAGAAATGACTGCGGGTGAAAAGAATTTCGCCTTATTAGTCGAGCATTTACTCAATAAAATTGAAGCCCCAGAATATCGTCAAGTTAATCTAGAAGCATTAGTAGAACTCGCAGCGATCGCTGCTAATAACCCAGAACTGCAAATTGAAGAGTATATTGTCTTGGATGTGTTAATTGGTCATGCAGTCAGATTAGCATGGTTAGAGCAACATCCAGAACGAGGCGATCGCTATGATGAAGATAAAGCGAGTGCATGGCGATCGTTTTATAATACCTCTCCCAAAGACTGCGCGAGTTACATTTTGAAGGCCTTCCGCTTCTTGACTGAGTTTGTGAAAGAGTTCTAAACGCCTCAGCGCTCCTCTGCGTTTAAAATACCAAGTTGTTGCACAGCCCGCACCAGATCCTCCGGTGTCCCAATATCCAAATAACTACCATCAGCAAACACCTCTGCTTCCACCTGCAAACCCTCAGTAATCGCCACTTGAATCACATCTCCAATTGGTAATTCTGGCTGCTGCGATAAATCCTTAGCCTTCCAAGGAAGTAAGAACTCATGTAAAAACTCTGTAAAAGCTGGTGTCCAAACCGCAATACTCCACATATAACGCAAATCTGACTGCTGGGGTTTCTCAATAATCAAACGTACTTTACCCACAGCATCAAAATCCACCATCCCTGCTTTTTGGGGTTTGTTCGTAGGAAATAGCCCCAAGACAACATCAGCATTTCCAGTCTCTAAACGTGCGAGTAACCGTGCAAAGGCGTCTTGAGGCTGAAACAAAATGTCAGGGAAACCCAAAGCCACGATCGCATCCTGAATAAAGGGATAAGCCTGATCTAGGGTAAATGGGACACCAAAAGGTAAACCCATAATTAGATAACCTAAATTCATTGACAGCATCGCACCATCACCAAAATATGCAGGAATGTCCCACTTCCCAGGACGCAGGATAAAATAGGCTTGATCAATCCCCGCCTGTTGCATTTTTTCCAGCAGGTAATGAGAAACTACTTTTGGTTTAAGGTAATATTTATCACTATCATTTTGAAATCCCACTGGGTACAACTCTTTGCTGAGTGGTGAGGGCGAAATCCGCGTAGCCTTTCCACCCGCAGGTAATAACCCAATGACTTGCTGCTGCTTGATTTTATGGATATTAGACATTAGTAATTTAAAGTACTATAACTAAATAAGTAAATATTTTAATTGAGTAGTGAATATTTAACGGCAATTAGCAAAAAAATAACTTATATTACCAGCTTATTAATAGAAAATACTTAAAATTTACTTTGATTATTAACTAAAAAAATATCCCCCACTTCAGATTGCAGTTAGCAATAAACAGCCAAAGCAGGGGTAAAATTAGATTCTATATTTGTTTAAGAAACTACTTGACAGAGACGGCATCAACATCGATAGTGCTTGCGGTAGAGGTATAATCCTCAGATGGGTTTGAGGCGGTGGGGTCTACATTACCTTTTCTGGCTTTCCAGCCTTCAATCACTAACCCAGATACCTCAGAAACTAACAAGGTCAGTAAAAAAACATCATCGATTTGTCCCACAATGGGTATAAAATCTGGAGCAATATCAAAAGGGCTAAGAATATAGACTAATGTTCCTAAAATTACCCACCACCGATATTTGGGGTTACGAAGCAAATCTCGATACCAAGCGTAAACTGATTGGATGGAAAATTTCATGTTTTGCACCTCCACTTATATTGTGGCAAATTATGATTTAAACTCCCGGTGGGAATAACCGCCCAAGTTAGTCTGGAAGGTGCTACTCGTTATCGATAACTGAAATATTTTAGCTGTGCTCCTGCAAATGATTATGGTAATTGTGTATTAATCTCTAAAATTAAAATGCTTTGAGTCAGTTGATCTAGAAATGGAGGGAGGAGACCTAAACAGTGGATATTTTAGATTTGTTTTATAAGGGCGGGCCCGCTATGTGGCCTTTACTAGCTCTGTCGATTCTGTCTTTAAGTGTGATTTTCGAGCGTCTATGGTTCTGGTTGCGAATTTTAGCCCAGGAGCGACCAATAGTCGAACGTGTCTTGGATGCGGCGGCGGAAAATTGGGATGCGGCGGCGGAAATTGCTAGACAAGCAAGGGATCAGCCCATTGGGCGGTTTCTCTACGCTCCTTTACGTCTTTTTAAAAACGATGCAGAAACCTTTCGCTTGGCGTTGGAAGCAACAGCAGAAGATGAGTTAGCTGGGATGCGTCGCGGCGAAAAACTTTTAGAAGTGGTGATTGCTCTTTCCCCGCTATTGGGATTGTTGGGTACAGTTTTGGGTTTGATCCAGTCTCTGCGGTCAATTCGGATTGGTGATTTAGGAACTGAATCTACAGCCGGAGTCACCCTTGGTATTGGGGAATCTTTAATTAGTACTGCAACTGGGTTAATAGTTGCGATTTTTACTTTGGTATTTTATCGCTTATTCCAAGGTTTTGTAGTCAATCAAGTTAAAGTTTTCCGGAAAGCGGGGAATGATTTAGAGTTGCTCTATCGCCAGTCACCACCTGACTTTAGCAATAATTCATCAATAACTGTCCGTGAATCTGTACGAGAAAGTTTCACTCCGCCCCGCAAACGAGATAAAAACAAGTTTCCTGATCCTCCTGAAGCTCAGGAGGAATCTGATTCATTAGATCCGGAGCCATAATTAAGAATTTATCCTCAAAGCAGGCGTGAGCATAAGACGATGAAAATTAATCTGCATAATCCAGCTGAAGAAGTTCAAATTCAGATAATTCCCTTAATTGATGTCGTTTTTTGTATCCTGACGTTTTTTTTGTTAGCAGCTTTGCAGTTCACTCGCCAACAAGCAATTAATGTGGATTTGCCTAAAGCCAGTACAGGTACATCAAATAATGTCCCTTTACAGGGTAAGAGCAATATCTTACCTGTAACAATTGATGCTGTGGGGCAAACTTATGTGGAAAAACAGCCAGTACAACGGGAACAGTTGACAGAGATTTTAAGAAGGTATATCCAAGAAAACCCCAATGGGATTTTGGTGCTGAATGCGTCGCGGACAGCAACTTACAATGATGTCATTCAGACATTAGATTTGCTCAGACAAGTGGGGGGCGATCGCGTATCTTTAGGAATTATACCCGGATCTTCTCAACCATCGCTGAACCCAACTGTACCTGCGGTGCCTTCTTTCCCCACCGATCCTGGTGCTGCACCAGCCATACCAAACACTGTACCTGTTCCTGGTATCAATCCTCAAGAAAATCTCAAACCTGCATTACCCTTACCCACAGCAACACCTTAAAAGTAAATGCGGAATGCCTCAAGATCAACTCACAGTGTATTCTTGAGTACAAACTAAATTACTTATCTGTGATCACAAGACAAGGAGAATTACCCTTGTCTTTTTTCTCGTTCCTAAACCTAAAGATATCTAAAATAAATTACCGTTACAGAAAAAAATCCTGCTAATTTAAAAATAATTGTTTAGGCAGCAACGTTTTCTGTCGATAGATTGAGTCATATCAATTCAAAATTCAAAGTTTGTACTGAACGAAGCGAACATATTCAAAATGAGGAAAGCCAAATTTTATCAGGTTTTCTGAGTTGGAATTTGTTACTGAATTTTGGATATTTGGTGTAATTTATCACTAATCGCCATTCACATTTCAAAGGTTGTGACAATGAGTGAAATTGGAACCATTTTGATTGTTTGGGTGGTAACATCTGTTAGCTTGCTGATCATCAGCAAGTTACCCTTAGGAGTAGAAATAGACGCTCCAGAAAAGGCCTTCCTTTCGGCAGCAGTTCTTGGTATCGTAACGGCAGTAGTCAGACCGATTTTACGTCTTGTATTTGTAGTACCAAGTTTTCTCACCTTTGATTTGTTATCCGGCTTATTCACATTCATGATTGCCGTTGCTTGTTTTAGTATTGCTGCTTGGTTAGTAGAAGGCTTTCGCTTACGCTTTGGTATTTGGAGTGCTGTGATCGGAGCATTTGCACTCACTATAGTCAATAACCTAATCTACAGATTATTAGGTGTGTAAAGTTTACCCAGCTAAAATCAATATTTTTGCCCTAAATCCTACATTTAAAAGTAAGTATGCAGTTCTATATAGAACCACATACTCAAGGGTTTCGGGCTTTTTGCTATCTATATTTCTATTACAGTTTTCAGCTAAGTCTAAAGTTACATAGCCATTAGCTCAAAAATCTTTGACTATTGACTATTCCTCCAACTATTCGTTAGCGCTGGGGGGTGCAACTGAGGAACTTGATTGTTGTTTGCGCTGTTCGCGCTTTTTGCGATCGGCGGAGAGTACATCTGCCATCACTATCAGTGCTTGTGCTATCTTATCCAGATTAGAGCGATATAGCTCCAAATCCTTGTTGAGTTTTTCATCAGATAGTTTCAAGCCAGCAGCAATAGTTTTGAGAGCCTCGTTGCGCCGCTTTTCGTCTTTCACTAATTCAGGATCTGACAGTTCTAGTAAAGTGAATATACCTACTGCCAACAAGCGGCTGTATTTAAAATTAGGATTGTTAGCGATCGCTTGCAGTTGTGCTTGCAAGTCAGCATCCATAACTGAAGGTGTAGTTTGAGAGAGCCATGCAATTAAGTCATTGGCTGGCAAACTTTTAGCTAAAGATTGTAACCGTTCCGCATCCTGTCTGTAACGCTGTGGTTCCTGCTCCACAGCTTGACATAGAGCATTAAAAATTGATTCTTGATCTCGTTCTGGCTGGTAGCCTTGCATGAAGCGGTCAAAAGTAGTGACGACGCCCAAGGCATAAATAGAATTGTAGCCAAAATCGACGTTTACTGACAGCAGATGCATTTCCACCATCAATTCTTCCACTACCCGACGATAAATCGTGTTGATTGGACGGGTATGAAGATTGTAGAAAGTTCGCTTTGTATCAGAGACTGTACGGACGTTATTCACAAAGAAAATGTTAAGGGCGACGTATTTTTATTCTCTCGTTTAAAGCCTACTTTGCCAAGTTAAGGTTTTTGCTGGTAGTTACTGATTTACAATGTTTGCAAATCTGAGTGCTTAACTCAGCTTGTAGCTACAAGGGTGAGAAGTTTTTGGTTTTTATGCAACATTCCAAAGTTACCACATTTTATGATCGTGCATCACAATTTATGAGCTTCTCCCCCAATTTAATTACCTTGGGTAAATACCTAGCTGGTGAATTTGACAATCAGGCACAAGCCATAGCTGATCCTGTTTGGTATGTCCACCTGCGTTTATGGCAAAGACCAGTAAGTTTGTTTTTAGAAGACAGTATTACACTGTTTGCTGAACAGGCAAATATTATTAAGCTAGATCATCCTTACCGTCAGCGAATTATCCGTTTATTACCAGGACGCGGTAGTGATACACACTTGCGAGTACAGTATTACATGCCTAAAGACCCAGATGCTTTAAAAGGCGCAGGTCGTAATCCTAATTTGCTTAACACACTAACACCTGATCAATTAGAGTTATTACCAGGCTGTATCCTCATAGTCACAGAGCAAACACTAGCTCACGATCAGTGTAAATTTACAGCTACTCCGCCACCAAATACCTGTTGCAGCTTTACTTATTTAGGTAATAGGATTCAAGTTTCTTTGGGGTTTGAGGCTAGTGCGGAGGGATTTGACAGCTACGACAAAGGAATTGACTCAGAAACAGGCAAAGCTACTTGGGGAGCGATTTTAGGCCCTTACCGCTACTCTAAGAGAGAACAGTACTGAGTGTTGAATTAGTGCTGAGTACTTAATAAGAGGTATCAAGTCAGGTAAATTTTTCTCTTCCCTTCCCTGAAACTCAGCACTCAGAACTGTGTTAACTAGCGATACTGCGAGGAACGCCTTCTAGCGCTTCCTCCTCCGTTTCAAAAATTTCAAAAACTGTGTCCATCATTGTGACTTCAAACACAAGTTTGGCTTCTGGGTGTACGTTACAAATGCGGAAACTGCCTTTGACTTTATCAGCATCACGCATCCCGGCGACTAAAGAGGTAAGTCCAGAACTATCAATAAAATTCACCTGACCGAGATTTACAACTACATGATGACTGAGTTTGGAAATACACTCTTGTAACTTCAGGCGAAACTGCCAAGCTGTGGTGATATCCAAACGCCCTGTCGGTGTCAGAACAATAACGCTGTTATTGTCTTGGGTTGTATAAGTTTTTTGTTCTATATTTATCACTGGGCCTCCCTGGGCACTGCGCTCAAAATTAACTACTACTGTATATTTGCTGCTATTGGTGAGCTAAAAGACTCGCTGTCACAGGAATTATAGATTTCTCTGTTACTACTAATCATGTCAACTCACCACTAACAGGATGATTCAGTGCTGATACTTGAGATTAACAAGCTACAGCTAAAAATGTCACTTTTTTTTGTTCAGTGCTTATCTTTAGTAGTTTAACTCACTAGAGCAGTGCTGAGTAGAGACTAAGGATTCAGGACTAGGGTATCTAGAGATGACAGAGGAGAAATTGTCAGGCTTGACTGTGCAATCTACTGGTGAACAACTGACAGAAAGAGAAATTATAGACTCTAGTCCTTAGTACAGGTCGTTTTTCATTCTTTGGTTGATACCCAATTTATCCAATCTTGAGGCTTGAGGAAGGTGGTATATAACTCAGCTTCAGGGGAATTGGGTTCTGGCTGATAACCGTATTCCCAGCGCACCAAGGGTGGTAAGGACATGAGAATCGATTCTGTGCGACCGTTGGTTTGCAGACCAAAAATTGTGCCTCGGTCATAAACCAAGTTAAATTCTACATACCTACCCCGACGGTAGAGTTGAAAATTCCGTTGGCGATCGCCATACTCAAGACCATGTCGCCGTTGGACAATGGGGACATATGCTGGTAAAAATGCTCCACCACAGTCTTGCACTAGAGCAAATAAATCTTCCCAAGTGCGTGGTGCTGGCGCACCCACTTGATTGCTATAAATAGCTGCTTCGCCATTCGGGTTGGGGCCGCGATATAAAACACCTTGGCCATCTTGGTAATCTAAAAACAGACCACCAACACCTCTGGTTTCGTCACGATGCTTGAGGTAGAAATATTCATCGCACCAGCGCTTAAACACTGGGTAATAGTCTGGATGATGCTGGTCGCAAGCTTGCTTAAGTGTGAGGTGAAAATGTGCCGCGTCTTCAGCAAAAGGATAATAGGGTGTCAAATCAGCACCACCGCCAAACCACCACACTGGGCCCGCCTCAAAATACCGATAATTCAGATGCACAGTGGGTACATAGGGATTGCGAGGGTGTAAGACCAGCGAAGTGCCTGTAGCATAAAAGCCATGTCCTGCGGCTTCGGGGCGTTGCGCCAAAATCGAGGGCGGCAAATGGGAACCCCAAACTTCAGAAAAATTTACACCCGCCTGTTCAAATATTGCGCCATCGCGCAGCACACGCGATCGCCCTCCACCTCCTTCTGGGCGTTCCCAACTATCTTCATGAAACTTACCGACACCATCCAGATCTGCCAAAGCTTGAGTAATTTCATCTTGCAACCGTTGCATAAACTGACTGACTCTCACTTGAGCATCAGCTGCTGGCAGAAACTTGGATGATTCTACAGCCAGAGTGGGGGTTTGCGAATTGGTCAACATAAGATTCCCGAACCTAAATTACAATTGCCAGAAAGCCAGAAATTTCCCGGCAAAACGAGCCAAAAGTCAGGCTCAACTTGCCCTAAAGTTATTTTTTTTACTGGTCAAGCATTTATACGATTGATGGGCATGAGAGTTATTTTCCCTCAAATGCGTATAGGCTTGTATATTGACAAAGTTTTTTTTTGAAGTTTTTTAATGGGAGGATTCTAGTGTAAACACTAGAGTCTGCTACAAGCACTCTCAAATTTGAGATATCAAGGTTGGTCATAGACTGCTCAACATTGTCGCATCTTACCAGACAGAGCACACAAGGATTTGGAGTTTTCAACTCTAGTCGTCGTAATATGGTTTGTGCCCAGCAAAGCTTGCTATGTTTAGGGCAATTTTGAGAAAGTTTGATTTAGTGTTTAAGGAAAATTGCCCAGCTAGAGTGTTTAGAAAGCTGTTTAGCTAGGAGGATTCAGCCAATGCGAGGTTGGTTATCTAAATTTAGCCACCGCAAACGTCGTCGATTTTGTGCTTCTTTAGTACGGACATATCGAGAGATAAGTTCTGCAACAGTAGATGAACTTTGGCAACAAGTAGTTGACTTAACAGACGTTTCCTGGCATCCACTACTAAAGAGTACGAATGTTCCTTACGGATTAGTACCGAAACCAGGGTTGATTTACCAAGCAATGACACGCTTTTCACCAATTCCAATCCAAATTTTTGTGGAGCGCGTCAACCCCAGAGAACTACTAAGTATCCGAGTACTGGCAATTCCTGGGATAGAAGAACGGGTCACATACCAAGTAGCATCAACTGTTTGTGGTACTTGTTTATCTTATTCCGTGGCCTTACGTGGTTGGCTGTCACCTCTGATTTGGTCATTAATCCGTCCCTATGCCGATCGCGTTGCCCGTTCTTTAGTCGAAGCTGTAGAGAAGGCTGCATTAAAAGCCGTATCAACTAAGCGAAAATCCCTCAACGACAGTTGTTGCGATTTTTAGGGCATGGAGAAGATGATAGAAAATAACTCTTGACTCTTGACCATTGACCAATAACAAATGACCAATAACAAATGACAATAAATAATCAATTGGTATTTCACAAAAGTTAAGATCGTATGTAGAAGATAAGAAAAATGCGTTAATTTTTATTGCGGCGGCAATGGTGAAAACACTATGTACGATGTCCTAGATTCCCACTCTGTCCTAGAAGTGTTGCGACCAGTACAAGACCCAGAACTCCAAAAAAGTCTGGTAGCACTGAACATGATTCGCAACGTCAAAATTGACAATGGCAAGGTTAGCTTCACTTTAGTGTTGACCACACCCGCCTGCCCTTTACGTGAGTTTATTGTTGAAGACTGCCAGAAAGCTGTAAGAAAACTACCTGGTGTTACAGATGTCAGTGTGGAAGTAACAGCAGAAACACCCCAACAAAAAAGCTTACCTGACCGCACTGGTATTGCTGGTGTAAAAAATATTATTGCAGTTTCCAGTGGTAAGGGTGGCGTTGGTAAAAGTACAGTAGCTGTAAATATAGCAGTGGCACTGGCACAAACAGGAGCAAAAGTTGGCTTGCTAGATGCAGATATTTACGGGCCCAATGACCCCACCATGTTAGGGCTAGCTGATGCTCAGATTGTTGTGCATTCTAGTGAACAAGGCGATATATTGGAACCCGCTTTTAATCATGGCGTCAAATTAGTATCAATGGGCTTTTTAATTGATCGAGATCAGCCAGTAATTTGGCGAGGGCCGATGCTAAATGGAGTGATTCGCCAGTTTCTTTATCAAGTGCAATGGGGAGAACTAGATTATTTGATTGTCGATATGCCACCGGGAACTGGGGATGCTCAGTTAACTTTGACACAAGCCGTACCAATGGCGGGGGCAGTAATTGTCACCACACCCCAAAGTGTCGCCTTGTTAGATTCTCGTAAGGGACTACGGATGTTCCAGCAGATGAACGTGCCAGTTTTGGGGATAGTGGAAAACATGAGCTATTTTATTCCCCCGGACATGCCGGATAAACAATACGACATCTTTGGCTCCGGTGGTGGTGAGAAAACAGCCACTGAACTGGGAGTGCCATTATTAGGGTGTGTACCACTAGAGATTTCCACGAGAGTTGGTGGTGATAACGGTGTGCCAATAGTAGTGCAAGAGCCGAATTCAGCATCAGCAAAAGCCTTAAAGGCGATCGCTCTAGCGATCGCTGGTAAAGTATCAGTTGCTGCCTTAACGTAGGGAATTTTAATTTCTATCTGGTTCCTAGGCCATAGCCTAGGAATACAGATATTTAGTAGTAACTAAACTTAAAATTTAAAAACTGAAGTCTAAAGTCGCACAATGTTGTTAAAACGTTCGCTCCCCAAAATTCAGTGGAAGTATTGGGTTAAACCTTGGCAGCAAATGGATTGGCTATTATTTGCTCTGCCAGTTGGTGTCAGCATCTTTGGTGGCATCATGATTCTCAGTACAGAACTCAAGCAACCAGTCACTGACTGGTGGTGGCATTGGATGATAGCTGGTATTGGCACTTTAATCGCGTTATTTCTGGCTCGTAGCCGTTACGAAAATCTCCTACAGTGGCACTGGGTAACATACGCTCTCACCAACATCAGCCTGATCGTCGTCATGTATGCAGGCGCATCTGCAAAAGGGGCACAGCGTTGGATTAGTATCGGGGGCTTTAACGTCCAACCCTCGGAATTTGCCAAAGTAGGTATAATAATTACCATTGCGGCCTTATTACATAAACGCACTGCTTCCAGTCTGGAGAGTGTTGCCAAAGTTTTAGCAATTGTGGCAATTCCCTGGGGATTAGTATTCAAGCAGCCAGATTTAGCCACATCACTAGTATTTGGTGCGATCGTCTTAGGGATGCTGTACTGGGCAAATGCCAACCCAGGTTGGTTGATCTTATTGATTTCTCCTGTAGTGGCTGCAATTCTGTTTAGCACATCTTGGCCATTATCAGAGCCATTTATTTTGTTCAAACACATAGCTCTAGGCCCTTTAGGATTACTTTGGGCACTCGCTATGGGTGTTTTAGGTTGGCAGACTCTCCCCTGGCGTCGATTTGGTCTTAGTGCCATAGGTGCATGGGGTCTGAACATGTTGGGTGGGGAATTAGGAGTCTACGTCTGGAACAATGTATTGCACGACTACCAAAAAAATCGACTAACAGTATTTTTGCGCCCTGGACATGACATTTTAGGCGTTGGATATCACCAACATCAATCTCGCATTGCCATTGGCGCTGGTGAAGTTTGGGGATGGGGTCTCTTCAAGGGGCCAATGACACAACTAAATTTTGTGCCGGAACAGCATACAGATTTTATTTTCTCGGCGGTAGGCGAAGAATTTGGTTTGATCGGTTGTTTAGTAGTTTTGTTTGTCTTCTGCTTGATTTGCTTCCGCCTACTCCACATAGCTCAAACGGCTAAGGATAACTTTGGCTCACTCTTAGCTATTGGTTTTTTGTCCATGATCTTGTTTCAGTTGCTTGTCAATGTGGGTATGACTGTTGGTTTAGCACCTGTGGCTGGTATTCCCCTACCTTGGATGAGTTACGGACGTTCTGCCATGTTGACCAACTTTATTTGTTTGGGAATAGTAGAATCGGTAGCAAACTTTCGCCAACGACAGAAGTATTATTTATAGGACTTACGCAAGTGTCACACTTTTGTCGTTGAGGTGGTCAAGACCAATGACAAATGGCAAACCACAAACAACAAATGACCAATAACGAGTATTAAGCTATTAACAGGAAGTAAGCGAGGGTAAAACCATGATCCTGCCTGGAGCAACTGTTCGAGTGAAGAATCCCGCAGATACTTATTATCGCTATGAGGGACTTGTACAACGGGTAAGTGATGGTAAGGTAGCTGTACTATTTGAAGGTGGTAACTGGGATAAATTAGTTACCTTCCGCCTACCTGAATTGGAACTTGTGGAGACATTAAGCAAGAAAAAAGGGAAATAATTACTAGTCATTAGTCATTAGTCCTACCCTGCGGGTTTACTGCTGGGCGCAGCCCTTCCCGCAGGGTAATCGTTCTCGTAAGAGTAGCTCCTGGCGCGTCTATGTCATTCGCCAAAGACTAATTACTAATGATTAATGACCAATGACAAACAACTACTATGCGCCTTCCTTTACCACAATTTGCCACCAGCGATCGCCATCCCAATCATATTGCCGAGGTGATAGAAACTACTACTACCGAATTTTTGGCACAGTGTTTAGAACCGGAAGACTTGAGTTTTCCCTCAATGCCTCCCTTTGGTAGTTGGGTTCGTGCTGTGGATGAAGAAACGGGAAATCAAGTTTATGGTGTAGTCTACTTTGCTACTACCATGCCCATTGATTCCGTACACCGAGCCGTGGCCTTAGGACTGTCCTTGCAGGACTTAAGAGAGGAACAACCCCAGATATTCGCCATGCTCAAAACAGAATTTCGCGCGGCGATCGTGGGATTTTCACCACCTGCCCAGAGTAGCAGTTCTAACTCTAGATTGTATCAATATTTACCACCACGTCCCCCACAAATTCACCAAGCTGTTTATCGGTGTGAAGCAGAAGCTATCATTAAATTTACCGAAGAACTTGAGTTTTTAAGGACATTGTTGGCAGTCAACGGTGCGCCAATAGAGTCTTTAACCGCAGCTGCTATTCGAGAAGTTTATCAGTTACGTAAAGCAGATCGAGAATGGCTGATCAAGGCTGGGCGTACCCTAAGCGTACTGCTAAAAGACGACTATGACCGCTTGCGTTTCATTTTGAGCCAAATCCACCCGTAGATGGTTAGTTCCTAGACAATTGCCTAGGTAGTGTAAGTTAATATTTTTATATTTTTCGTCAGGCTGGCTTTGACATTCATATTGCTCGGGCGATTGCCCACAAGGTAATCGCAACTCCACCATC
The DNA here is from genome assembly GCA_019359495.1 of Goleter apudmare HA4340-LM2. Taxonomy (GTDB): domain Bacteria; phylum Cyanobacteriota; class Cyanobacteriia; order Cyanobacteriales; family Nostocaceae; genus Goleter; species Goleter apudmare. The sequence continues at coordinate 44,048 of JAHHHF010000092.1, read as the reverse complement.
GCCCTTTCAAAACCTACCTATGGAATTCGCATCACAAGTTCTGGCGCTGGAACCAACTTCCCAATTGCTTGGCAAGGAACCAATTGTGCCCTTTGCTATTTTGCTGGTTGTGATCTTAGTTGTGCCCATTTTGTTTGAGCGGCTAAGACTACCAGGATTAGTGGGTTTGGTTTTTGCCGGGGTAGTACTTGGCCCATCAGGCTGGAATCTATTTCAGACAGAATCAACAATGATTAACCTGCTATCAGATATTGGGTTAGTTTACTTGATGTTTGTCGCTGGATTAGAAGTTGACATTGAACAGTTCCGCCGCCGCAAAAATCGCTCCTTGGGTTTTGGTAGTTTCACTTTCTTTGTCCCCCTAGCCGTAGGAACTTTGATAGGGCAGGCTTTTGGCTTCGGCTGGATTACATCGATCTTAATTGGCTCTTTGTTCGCTTCCTACAGTCTTTTGGCATATCCAATTATTAGTCGTTTGGGAGTAGTCAACAACGAAGCCGTGACGATCGCCATTGGTGCGAAGATTTTTACGGATACTGCCGCACTTTTAATATTAGTTATTTGTGTAGCATTTGCTCATAATGACACATTCAATTTAGCAAAACTACTGCTTTTGTCTGGGTGGTTAACTATTTACGCTGTATGCGTTTTAGTGGGCTTTGATTGGGCAGGCAAAGAGTTTTTCCGCCGATCTGGTGGTGATGAAGGCAACCAATTTTTATTTGTGCTCCTTTCCGTGTTTCTAGCTGCTGTAGGTGCCCAATTGATTGGGGTAGAAAAAATTATCGGTGCCTTTTTAGCAGGTTTGGCAGTTAATGAAGTTTTGGGCGAAGGGCCAGTCAAAGAAAAGGTCGTATTTGTGGGCAGTGTACTATTTATTCCCATTTTCTTTGTTGACTTGGGCTTGCTGATCGATTTGCCTGCCTTAATCACCAGTTTTACTACCCTGAAGTTAACAATCTTCATTGTGCTGGGCTTAATTGGCAGCAAATTAATCGCTGCTTTGCTAGCAAAACTGGTGTATCGCTACAATTGGCAAGAAACGCTGACCATTTGGTCATTGTCAGTTCCCCAAGTGGGTGCGATCTTAGCAGCAACTTTGGTAGGATATCGGGCTGGGTTGCTACCACCTGAAGTCTTAAACAGCATTGTGGTTTTAATGTTAGTGACATCAACCTTGGGGCCGTTCATTACCAGTCGGGTAGCTGTCGGTTTGATTTCTTCTGTAACTGCCGAGCAGGTATCAACAACTTTACCAGAACCGAATATAGAAGCCACTGATCACGCTTTCAAGATATTAGTACCTATTTATAATCCCCATACTCAACAAAACTTGGTTGAGTTATCAGCACTATTGGCACATCAGGCTAATGGCAGAATTATCCCATTAGCGATCGCCACTGCTGCGGCTCATATGGATGCACCACAACTAGAAGCCTCTCTGCAACGCAGTGAGCGGTTATTGGCAAAAGCTACAGCCCAAAGCCGAGTTTTGGGTGTGGAAGCAACACCATTACTCCGCATTGATGATGCTTTTGCTCAAGGAATCAGTAGGGCAGCTCGTGAACAAAAGGTTAGTCTCATTGTCATGGGTTGGGGTAAACGAACTGGGTTACGGGCGCGTTTATTTGGGAATGTGATCGATAACGTGCTTTGGGCATCTCATTGTCCTGTAGCAGTTACACGGCTAGTAGAATCACCAAAGAAAATTCAGCGCATCCTAGTACCATTAGAAAACTTGTTGTCTCCAGCATTGCAACCTGTGCAATTGGCCCAGATGTTAGCAGAGGCTAATGAAGCCCAAGTGACCGTGCTGAACGTGTGCGATCGCCGTACCAGTTCCAGTAAAATTGCTGCCAGGCGATCGCTTCTTTCCCAGATGATCTCTAAATTAGCTTTGCCGAATCCTCCAGAAATTCAAATCATTGCCCATGAAAACGCCGCCCAAGCGATATTACAAGCGGCTCGATTATATGATTTAGTCGTATTACCATTTATCCGTAATCGCACTAGCCCTGGAGGTTTAGCTATTAGCGATGTCACAACCCAGTTAGCTAGGCAACTCACTTGCTCGATTGTGATGCTGGGAGAACCACAACGCACTTCTACATTAGCCTTGCCCAGTGCAGTTCCAAGTACCACAGCTGCTGTGTAGTTGAAGGCTTGTAGTGAGAAGCCGCCTGCTACGAACTTACTTTATATTACTTAATAAAGTTGTATTTACTTACCCAAAGCTGATTAGTATAACTGATTACAAGTAATCGAGAAATTACTGCTGTTTCTTTCCCCTCTTTGACATCTATCGTCTGCAAGCCTTGCATCTAGCACATTTAAGCTTGAATATATATCTTTAAACAAACTTAATATATTTGAAGATTTCGTAAATTCTAGAGCCAAAATTCCAAGTTAGTAGGTGATGTCTGTTATTTTGCTAGTTAAATTGCCTAGTAATCAAGTCTGAATACTACAGGATTGCATCCCCAATACATATAAATAGATCCAGGAGTATTTCTATAACAGGTCTACTTTGCCTCAGTTTTTGTACCCCAGCTGGGTACTCTAAACAATAAGCATACTAGCTAGTAGCAATATCTGTAAATCACAAGAAAAAACATGAGAATTTTGGTAACGGGCGGTGCCGGGTTTCTCGGCTCTCATCTGATTGATCGACTAATTAGTGCTGGAAATGAAATTATTTGCCTGGATAATTTCTATACAGGCAATAAACGGAACATCCTCAAATGGTTAGATCACCCCTACTTTGAACTGATCCGCCACGATATCACCGAACCAATTCGGCTGGAAGTTGATCAAATATACCATCTCGCTTGTCCAGCTTCCCCAGTACATTACCAGTACAATCCCGTCAAAACTGTCAAAACTAACGTGATGGGCACACTGAACATGTTGGGTTTAGCCAAACGTGTCAAAGCCAGGTTTTTCTTGGCCTCCACCAGTGAAGTGTACGGCGATCCAGAAGTTCATCCCCAAACTGAAGAATACAGAGGTAACGTTAATCCCATTGGCATACGTTCATGCTACGACGAAGGTAAACGTATTGCAGAAACTCTAGCTTTTGACTACTACAGACAAAATAAAGTGGATATCCGGGTTGTGCGAATTTTCAATACCTATGGGCCACGAATGTTAGAAAACGATGGACGAGTAGTCAGCAACTTTATTGTGCAAGCACTACGGGGAGAACCTTTAACTGTATATGGTGATGGTTCCCAAACTCGTAGCTTTTGCTACGTTTCTGACCTCGTGGAAGGATTTATCCGGCTGATGAATAGCGACTATGTAGGGCCAGTAAATCTGGGTAATCCTGGCGAATACACCATTTTAGAATTGGCAGAAGCGGTGCAAAAACTGATCAACCCTGATGCAAAAATTAAGTTTGAACCACTACCTTCTGATGATCCGCGTCGTCGCCGTCCTGATATTACCAAAGCAAAAACCTTGTTAAATTGGGAACCTACCATTCCCCTGCAAGAGGGGTTAAAACTGACAATAGAAGATTTCCGCAGTCGGCTTAAGGCTGATGTTAAATAGTCAGGCTTCTGAGAGGTGCTGAGTGCTAACTTTTACTTTGCGATCTCACCCGATCCGTAGCCTATAGTTTCATGGTTGAGTTACCCATCTGCATGTAGGTTTCATGCTGAAAACCTCTTCATGAAGAACAAACCGTAAATAAAGCGAGGAGTTAAACAAAATGCGTGTTTGCGTAATTGGTACTGGTTACGTTGGTTTAGTTACAGGTGCTTGCTTGGCTCATATCGGGCATGATGTGATTTGCGTAGATAATAACGAAGAAAAAGTCAAGTTAATGAAGTCTGGACAGTCCCCAATTTTTGAGCCGGGACTGTCGGAAATTATGCAGTCTGCCATTCATAATGGCAAGATAGAATTCAGCACTGATCTCGCTGCTGGAGTCGCCCACGGGGAAGTTCTGTTTATTGCTGTGGGGACGCCACCTTTACCTACTGGTGAGAGCGATACCCGTTACGTTGAAGCTGTAGCCCGTGGTATCGGAGCAAATCTCAATGGTGGTTATAAGGTAATTGTCAATAAATCTACAGTTCCCATTGGTTCTGGTGACTGGGTGCGGATGATTGTTCTAGATGGGATTGCTGAACGCCAAAAAACTCTTGTACCGGCTGGCGGCGTCTCTGTCGATGAGCAATTACCCGACATGACAGCGCAGTTTGATGTGGTCAGCAACCCAGAGTTTTTACGGGAAGGTTCGGCAGTTTATGATACCTTTAACCCTGATCGCATTGTTTTGGGTGGCAATAGTCTGAGAGCCACAGGCGTGATGCAAGAACTGTATAGCCCAATCGTAGAGCGCCATTACGCTGCTGACAAATCTTTACCTTCTGTCCCAGTTTTGGTAACAGACTTGAGTTCAGCAGAAATGATTAAATATGCAGCTAATGCCTTTTTGGCAACCAAGATTAGTTTTATTAATGAAGTTGCCAATATTTGCGATCGCGTCGGCGCTGATGTTACCCAGGTAGCAAAAGGCATTGGTTTAGACTCCCGCATTGGCAATAAGTTTTTACAAGCTGGTATTGGTTGGGGTGGTTCCTGCTTCCCCAAAGATGTCGCCGCCTTGATTCACACTGCTGACGATTATGGCTATGAAGCTCAACTGTTGAAATCTGCTGTCAGTGTCAACGAACGCCAGCGCCTCATCGCATTGGAAAAACTCCAGCAAGTTTTGAAAATCCTCAAAGGTAAAACTGTCGGCCTACTTGGTTTGACCTTCAAGCCTGATACTGACGATTTACGTGACGCCCCAGCCCTCAACCTCATTGAGCAGCTGAACCGACTGGGAGCTAAGGTTAAAGCTTATGACCCCATTGTTTCCCAAACAGGTCTGCGTCATGGTCTGTCTGGCGTGCTGGTAGAAACTGATGCTGAACGATTAGCTGATGGCTGTGATGCTTTGGTACTAGTCACTGAATGGCAACAGTTTAGCCACCTAGATTATGCCAAGATGGCAAAATTGATGAACCATCCTGTAATCATTGATGGTCGTAACTTCCTTGATCCTGAAACAATGGTTCGGGCGGGGTTCCAATATGTAGGTGTTGGCAGGTAGAGAATCAAGAATTAAAATTATTTCCCACCTAACTAATTACAGCGCCGTCTAGAAGGTTCTAGGCGGCGTTGAATTTGTTTTATAGGGCAATACAAATTGGTAGGATTTTTCGGTGTTTAGAGACGTTGCAATGCAACATCTCTACATGTGTGATCAATTCAAGAGCTACGGGGCACACGTTCAATCTCCGCATATCCACTGAAAACTAATTTTTGTCCCTCAGTTTCTAGACGATTCAGCCGCATTTTTACCCCATCCAGGTCAAAGCGATCCAAATCGACCATATTATCTAAAATTTCTACCAGTGCGACGCTCAATGTTTGGGAAATTTCCCGTTGGGCTTCTGGTACCTGTTCCAGTTCAATTTTTGGGTCTTTGAAAGAAATCCGACGCCGCCGTTCTACGGCTATGGTAACGACCATGTTCAACGGTATCAGTTCACCATTATCTAAATCAGCTTTTGCTGACATCCGCAAGCGATTTTCTGGTAATAGTTGTACCTGAATCTCTGGAAAGGATACTGGTTTGCCGCCAGATAATGCTGTCAGGGTAGGTAACGAGAGATTTAGCAGACGCTTTGTTACCAGTTCGGCTTTGAAGGCTTTGTTAATACCTACTTCTGATAAAATTACTTGAGCGATCGCCTGAGTGGGTTGTTTGAGAGTTAGTTTGCCACTCAATACCGAACCAAAGTCAATCGCCACTGCATCCGTTTCAAAAGACATCTCCTCGACCGCAAAGTCTCTCTTGATCACCAAGCCACGACCGCTCATCTTGAAACTATCAATGCTGCCTTGCAAGAGCTTGCTGGAGGGATAGCAGCGCACAAAGACTTCTACTGACTCGCTTTGGGTGAACAGGTGGCGAATCGTTTGGCTAGCAACTGTGTTGAGCATCCGCTCTCCCCAGTCTGTGCCTTTAGGATCTTGTAAACCAGTAAGTCCGCCGAACATGTGGTTTTGGGTCTCTAGAAGTTCTTTGTACTTTTGTAACAAAATGTGAACAATACAGCAAGCGATCCCCTGATAAATTGTGCTGATATATTAGGGTAGATTGGCTGATGTTACTGTGATTAATGTATCTATTATTGCTTTTTACACCCGGATGGTAACACTAAAATTAAGATATCAGACAGCTTATAACAGTTAATGAAAATGACACAGCCAAATGTTCTGGAACTTGCTAAACAGGGTGATATAAGTGCGATTAATACTCTGGTCAATGAGTGGTTAAACTTGCCTAGTTTAGTCTAAACTCCAATCCCAATCTGAGATGAGTATAGGCGTTGAACACTAGGCTAGCTAGAAAATACTGTGCGTAGGCGAGCTTTTCGTAGACATCGCCCATTTGAAGTATGAAAACTATTTTTAACCTTCGCTTCCAGGTTTCACCAGATTTAAATCATAAGGTCGTTCTGTATCATCCTCGCCCAGATACTCCCCATTTTGAATTTCCAGAATCACGAGTGGAATAGAACCCGGATTTTCTACCTTATGCAGCGTTGCTGCGGGCACATATGTTGACTCATTGCGATTCACTAAAATCTCCTCATCACCACAAGTCACTTTCGCCACACCAGAAACCACGACCCAATGTTCATTGCGATGATAATGGATTTGTGGCTTAATCCCATGTCTGGGCTTGATTTCCACTCGACTGATTCTGTAACCTTCTCCTTCCTCAATCACCTCAACATAACCCCAATATCTTTCACCTGAATGTGATGAATATTGTTCTGTATCAAGTTGATTATCTTTCTCAGTCATAACTAATTTTCCAAACAAATGGCTATGATTATATGTCTGGTAATTTAACCCAAACTAGATGAAGTTGAGGTAAAGGTATTTGTCATTTGTGAAAAGTCAAGGGTTATGAGTTATGTCTCCCTCATCTCCCCTGTCCCGTATACTGAATCCGATAAATGCGATTATTTGCTTCTTCTGTAACGAGTAAGCTGCCGTCAGGTAAGACTAGTAAGCCTACAGGTCGCCCCCAAGTAGTTGGCACAGCAGGATTTAACAGAAATCCGGTGAGAAAGTCTTCATAGTAACCAGGCGATCGCCCTTGAGCATCAAAGGGCACAAAGACAACTTTATAACCAGTACCGCGATCGCGGTTCCAAGAACCACGAAAAGCCACAAAAGCACCATTACGGTACTTTGCAGGAAAGGTTTTACCGTCATAAAACTGCAAACCCAAGGCAGCTGAGTGTGCTTGAAACAACACATCTGGGGTACGAGTACGGGCCGCTAAATCGGGGCGTTTACTTTTACCGTTCCTTGTCTGGCGTGGGTCAAGGTTCTTTGGTGTTAAGTAAGTGTAAGGCCAACCGTAAAACTCCCCTTGGCGAATGCGTGTGAGGTAGTCCGGTACTAAGTCATCGCCAATACCATCTCGTTCATTAACAGTAGTGTAAAGTTCCTTGGTGACAGGGTGAAAATCCAGCCCCACCGGGTTACGCAAACCAGAAGCAAAAGTCTGTTTTTGCGAACCATCTAAATTCATCTGCTGTACCGCCGCCCGTGGTAGGGGTTCTTCATCCACATTACTGCGGGAACCAACGGAAACATAGAGTTTTTTCCCATCAGGCGACACCACCACATTACGCGTCCAGTGTTGGTTATAGCCACCACCAGGGAGGTCGGCAATTTTTTTCCCAGTACCAATGATTTGCTGCTGACCTTTGGTGTAGGGAAACCGTAAAACTGCATCGGTGTTACCCAGAAAGAAAGAATCGTCTGTAAAAGCCATACCAAAAGGGATATTGAGTCCGTTAGCCGCACTAGCAAAAGTTTGGCGGAGATCAGCCACCCCATCCCCGTTGGTATCACGCAACAAACGAATCTGATTTTGTCTAGTTTCCGTCACCAGTACATCACCATTAGGAGTTAAAGCCAACCAGCGCGGTGCATCCAAATTCTCAGCGTAAACATTCACCGTAAATCCTTTGGGTACACGCAGTATTGGATTATTGAGGATTGGTACAACGTTAGGCCGCTTAGACGCACTATCTGTAGCGAAGGGGGCTGGTAAATTCTGCAAACTAATGCGGATGGGTGTAGGTGAAAGTGCTTCAGTCGTAATAGTGTTTTTTGGTTGTGGAGACTTTTGTGCTAGCTGAGATGACTGTGGTGTGAGATTATCGGAGGATGCACTAGTCTGGCTACAAGCTGCTGTGGCAAATAACAAACATAGCAGCAAGACATGCTGAGTAATTTTCATAAAAAGCAAGATTTATACACACTTTTTTACTTTAGACTTAAAACTTAATTGTTGTCGCCAGTCTCCAGTTTCAGGTGTTGCAATTGTGGGATGATTTATTGCACGCAGAGGCGCGGAGGCGCAGAGAGAATGAGGAGTTAATCCATGCCCTGTGCCCCATGCACAAATAAACTGTTCTCTATCGCTTGCTTGACAGTTGGCGTCACATTACCCGCCACGTTGAGGCAATCTACCAGTAATTGGTTGGCATCCCAATACTGCTGCAAGTATAGCCACTCATCTTGATTAAAATGCCAAATGTGACCAATTAGGCGATCGCTAATCATCAAGTTTCGCAGTTTTTGAGTCCAAGTCTCTCCATGAGTTTGCCACCATATTTTTAATGCTTCTTTACCTTGGCTGACTGAGGGTAATTGGTTTCTCAGGTCTTGCAACGATTTGTGCAAAGATGGTTGTGTCTGGAGTAAAGGCTCAAGGTCAAGGGCTAAACTCAAAGCTGAGAAGCGTTGACCAAAAATATCAGCCCTTATGGCTAAACTTACCCCTAAAGCATGAGTCAAAGCCAAATCTAAGGCTAAATCATCACTGAGATTACCCGCAATTTGATGATCCAAAGACATAGCCAAGCTTTGGTTACAGGCTAGGGGATGTTCTGGGGGTAGGGCGATAGTAAAGTAAAAAGCACGCACGCTAGCTGGATTATAAGACGCACTAACTGCACAAAATTTTTGTGATACCCAGCTAAGAAAATTTTGCAAGTTAGCATTTTTACTTACTAAGGTATTAACATGTTGCTTCATTAGCTGTAACAAATCATCAGCAGATTGCAACATCTCTACACTTAATAAAAAAACTTCTCGCCAGCGTTTTTCATGCACATGAGTGACCAATTCTTGCAGGATTTGAGTACTAGCATGAGCCACAATTTCTCTAGCTGTAAAATACTCTTGAAAAGTTAAATGAGAAAAAGAATAAATCCCTCTTGCCCTTTCTATTAACAACCCGTGTTGAGCTTCAATTGCTTTTAATACATATCCACTCTCCAATTCTAGAGCATCTGCATCAGTTGTGGCATCGGGAAGATGGCATAGATAGTCAGCTATGTGCTTGCGAATTTTAATTTCTCCTAGCAAGTAATCTCCTTGAGTAAAGGTAATTGCTGCTAGACGACTGAGCAACTTAATTTTGTGTAGCAATGATAAATTACGATAAACTTGGTCTCGCTTAATACCCCTAGCTTCATCCCAGCGTACTAATAATAGTTCTAATCCTTTTCTATATAGTTCAGACCGTACAGAGGGGAAATCCTCTGTAAACTGAAATAATAAGCAGGTAAGATTGAGTAAAATTGGTGTAGCAGCCAACTCTAAAAATTGTGAATTTTCAGCTAGTTCTATTTTTTGAATAAATTTATTGGCTAAAGCTTTTGCTTCCATACTAGGTTTTTTGGCAACTGCTAAAAACCATTTATTTGCGAAAGCAGCGATTTGTGATTTAGTAAAATCAGCAATTTCTACTTCAGTAAACCCATGAAATTTATAATTTAGGGCAGCTATACGGCAAGTAATAATTATCCTAACTTTGTAAAACTTATCTAGAAAATTCCGAATATTTTTAATAACCTCATCACAACCTTCTCCAGCAACTTCATCTAATCCATCCAGCAAAATTAGAGATTTTCCATGAGCAAATACTGTAATCAGTTCTCGTTCGGTAATGCTGAAATTTGCAAAATTTTCATAAATGTAGCTGAATAAACTAATTTGATTACGTCCTTTAATATCCTCAGCAAAGTTTTTTAAGCTGATAAAAATTGGTAGGTAATCTGGCTGAAAAAAACCCTGATTACAACTAGTAGCAATTGATTGCAAAAATGTAGTTTTACCAGAACCTGGCTTTCCCAGTAACATCAGTTGAGAATATTGTACAAACGCTTCTATTCCCCAAACTCGTTTTTGACGAACTTTACCTAAGCCAAATCTATCAAATTCATGAGTATCAAACTTTCGTAAAGTTGTACTTTCTATCCATCCTTTACTAGTCATTTCTTCTAGAATATTGACATCTACATAAAGGTCATCTAATTTGATAGGTTGAGCAATATCTAAAAGGTGTAAATTTCCACACTGAGCTTGAATTTTACCGTAATTAATAGCCCGCAGCCTATTTACTAAGACATCAATATCCAAAGTCTGCTCCACAGGTTGTTCTGTGGGTACTGATTCATTGATATCAGACTTATGAGAAATTTCCGCAGGATCTAGCTCTAAGATAAAGCAAATCTCATTGAAAGCCTGACGATCAATAGGTTTACCAGTAAAAAACTTCCAAATAGGCTGACGAGTTTCTAAACCTACCGTAGTTGCTAAATAATCTTGTGTCCATCCTTTGCGCTTAAAAGCATGTTTAGCTTTTCTAATACCTTCAGATGATGCTTGTAGCGATCGCTTTGCCATTCTCCTAATTTTTCATTCTATAGGTACTTGTTGATCATTTAAAAAAAGTTTTCTAACTCTGCTGCGGGTAGTGGGTGACTTAATAGAGAACCTTGCACTGCATCACAGTTATGCTCACGTAAAAAAGATAATTCTGCTTCTGTTGCAACACCTTCTGCAATTACTTGTAAATGGAGATTATGAGCCATTTTAATTAAAGATTTGGTAATTTCTGATTTTTCTTGATTTACAGTTACATTATGGATAAAATATCTGCCAATTTTTAAGGTATTAATTGGCAATTCCTTTAAACTAATCACAGAAGAATAACCTAAACCAAACTCATTAATTGCAATGCTCACACCTAGAGATTGTAACTGATTCATAGTACTGATCACACTGTTAAAATCTTGCATGATGGCACTCTCATTCAGTTCTATCTCTATATCTTGTGGTGCCAAATTATAATTCTCTAAAATTTTAATTATTTGGGGAATAAAATTTGCTTGAATGAGTAGAGTATGAGAAACATTAACAGCAATAGACAAAGAAAACATACCTAAGTGATTTTGCCAGCGATTAATTTGCTCACAAACACTTTTCAATAACCAGTTATCTAGAGGAATAATTAACCCTGTGGATTCAGCTAAAGGAAGAAATTCTCCAGCAGAAACCAACCCCAATTCAGGACTCTGCCAACGTAATAGACTTTCAGCAGCGATTATTTTACCAGAGGCAACACTGATAATTGGTTGATAAGATAATTCAAATTCTTGAAAGTTTTCTTCTTGAATAACTTGAGATAAATTCATTTCTAATAACTGCATCTTGGGAGATAATGTCTGCAAGGCAGTTTGAGTAGATAATAGATATTTTTTTAAATTAGCCTGTTTTTCTAGGCGATTTACAATTGCACTTAGTAATTCTGCGCGAGTAAATGGCTTAGTGAGATAATCGTCTGCACCCATATCCATGCCTTGACGGAAGTCAAATTTAGCAGATTTGGCAGTCAGGAAGATAAAAGGTATGGTTGCTGTTGTAGGGTCTTGACGTAATGTAGATAACACCCCATAACCATCAATTTCTGGCATCATTACATCGCACAGAATTAAATCTGGAAATTCAGAGCAAGCTAAATTTACACCAATCTTGCCATTAGCAGCAGCAATGGTATCAAAATCCTCAGCATCAAGTAAATCTAAAAGATTTTCACGAACTGATTCCTCATCTTCAATTACTAAAATTTTTGTCATAGTTTGCCTTTAATTTTTGTTTGTCATTTGTTATTCTCTCTGCCAGTTTAATGGTAGAAAGACAGTAAATGTTGTGCCAACTCCCATTGTGCTGCTAACAGTAATTTCACCCTTGTGGATATCAACACAGTTTTTGACGATCGCTAATCCTAATCCAGTACCAGGGATGTTACCGACATTCTGAGCGCGATAGAATGATGTGAATAGATGTGGGATGTCTGCTTGTGGAATGCCAATTCCCTGGTCTTGAATCGCAAATGCTGCTCGTTCTTGCTGGCAAGTGAGGGTAAACTGGATAGTATTATTGCCTGGAGAATACTTAATCGCATTCGAGAGTAAGTTATGCAGAATGTGTCTGAGTAACTTCTCATCCATGTGGCATAGTAGGGATGCAAATTCACTAGTGAAAGAGATTGGGTGCTGATTTTTTAGTTCCAGTTGTACATCTTCCACTAAATGACGGCAATATGCTACTAAATCCAGAGACGTTGGTCTGTATTCTAGTATTCCCGCTTCTACCTTGCCAATGAACAAAATATCATTCAACATTTCCGTCATGCGTTTAACCGCAATTTGCATCCGATGTAGGTGAGTGAGTTGTTTTTCTGGCGTCCATTTATGGCGGTAGTGTTCTAGTAACTCTGAGGAAGAAAGGATAGTACTTAAAGGGGTGCGGAATTCATGGGAAATCATGGAGATAAAGCGGGATTTGAGTTCATTGAGTTCTTTTTCTTTCTCTAATGCTATTCTTAGCTCCTGTTCTAATTGTTTGCGCTGAGTAATATCAGTGTGAATGCCGATATAGTGGGTGACTTTACCATCAACGTCACAAATAGGAGAAATATTCAACTGATTCCAGAACAAACTGCCATTTTTCCGGTAGTTACGTAATATTACGGTACAGTCTTGTCCTGTTTGCATGGCATTTCTGAGTTGTTTTAGCTTTGGTTGATTGATGTCGGCATGTTTTAAAAAAGAACGGTTTTGCCCAATAACTTCTGCAGCCGAGTACCCTGTCATCCTCTCAAAGGCTGGGTTTACATAGATAATCGGTTCATCTGTCATGGTGACATCAGCGATCGCAATACCATTACTACTGGCAGCGATCGCCCGATCACGCAACCATAAATCTGATTCTGCTTGCTTGTGCTGAGTGATATCAGTATGGATACATACTTTACCAATAATTTTACCAGCAACATCTTTAATTGCATCAGAACGTAGGTCAATTTGTATAATGCCACCACTGCGTCTCCGCATTGCCACCTCACCACGCCATGACTGACCACTCATCACCACAGCTAGTATCTGCTCACACTCTTGGGGCTGCTGAAAAATTACTTTTATGCCTCCCACAGTTTGTAATTCCTCTAAAGAATAGCCATATATTTCCGCAAAAGCCGGGTTTATATAAATACAATTACCTTCAGTGTCAGCTATAGTGACAGCGTCACTCGTGCTTTCTATGGCTTTGCAAAAGCGTAACAAAGACTCTTCTGCTAGTTTGCGTTCAGTAATATCTCGATCCGTGCCCCGATAGCCACGGAATTTACCTTCCGCATCGAAGATCGGCACTCCACTAGTTTCGAGAATCACTAGATGACCATCTCGATGAATTTTAATGTTCTCTGGACATTTAAATGGTATTTGGGCAGCAGCGATCGCCGCGAAAATTTCTGCAACACTATTAGCTTCTGCGGGTGGCATTAATTCAAAGGGGGTCTTGCCCACAATTTTTTGTGGTGTGTAACCCAAGACATCTTGCACCTTGGGACTAGCGTAGGTGTAAACTTCATTCTCATCAACTTCCCACACCCAATCACTACTGGTTTCCACTAAATTACGGAACCGTTCTTCACTCTGTTTTAATGCTACTTCTGTGAGTTGACGCTTAATCCCAATGGCAATCTGATTGGCCGCAATTCCCATCGCTTCAAAAGTAGATACTGAAATGGTTCGGCGAGAAAACATGGCTATCACCCCTAGCGTTTCTCCTTCTACAATTAGGGGATAACCAGCAAAGGCAACCATTCCCTCTTGCTGTGCCCACTCTTTGTGACTCAGACGCGGATCATTTTGTACGTAGTTGGTGAGGTGGGGTTTACCTTTTTGGGCAATCAAACCGATTTTCAATTCACCGACAGGTACACGACTATGAAATCCATCAATGTGGGTATACATCCCGGAACTGACTCTTAATTCCAGTACGTTGTCTCGTTGGTTCAAGATCCAAATCCGTGCAAACGCTGCACCCAGATGTTGAACTACAGCTTCTGTACAGTCGCGCATCATCTGTTCTAAGCTCCGACTCTGGGTGAGAATCCTATCCACATTAGCGCCAAAACCTGCTAACCACACTCGCTCTGCCAACGCTTCCTCTACTAATTTGATCTCGTGAATATCTGTGTTTGTCCCCAACCAATTGATAATTTTGCCTTGTTGATCTCGCCAGGGTAAGGCACGTATTAAATGCCAACGATAGGTATTTTGAGATACTTTTAACCACCGAGTTTCTAGTTCTAAAGGTTCCCCCGTAGCTAAGGATATTTGCCAGCTTGCTAGACATCCAGGTAAATCTTCAGGATGCATCCACTGCTGCCATTCCCAGTCCAAGAGTTGTTCTTTAGGACAAGCAAAGTAGTCAAGAAGGCGCTGATTAATATACTCAATGCTGCCGTTGGCGTCGGCGATCCATACTTGTTGTGGTATCGATTCGGCTAAAAACCGAAACCGGGCTTCGCTTTTTTCTAGCTCTGCTAAGACCTGCTGGCGATCGCTAATCTCATCAACTAATTGCCGATTGACTTTTTTAAGAGCTTGTGTGCGTTTAGCTACTCGCCTTTCTAGTTCACATTTGGCTTGTTTGAGGGCTATTTGCGTTTGCTTAAGTTCAGCAATCTCTATATTCGTTGCTTCTGCGTGTTGTGCGAACGCCTGACAAATACTTTCATAAGTGACAGTACCAACCAGTTGACCTTGCTCATCCACAACTGGTAATATAGGCAACTGGAACCTTTGTATAAGTGATAGTACCCTAGCTATATCTCGCAATTCACTCATTTGGAGCGAGATATTTGCAGGATGCATAACTTGAGATATCTGAGCTGCTGCTAAGTCAACTCCAGAAGCTACAAGCTTCACCACATCCCCCTCTGTCAGCCATCCTACTATCTGCAAAGCTGACCCAACTAATAGACTTTTGCCCAGCTTCGCCATCAATGCGATCGCTTCTGATACTGGTGTTTCCGGCTCGACTGTCAAGGGTGAAAAGTCAATGATTGACTCCAAGCGTCTTAGCCAAAGAAGCAGAGGAAAAGCTTGCATAAATACAGGGAATGGGGAATAGATAATGGGCAGTGGGTTATTAGTTATTCGCTATCACTGAAAGATACACAAATCGCTTGGGTTACATGTTTATATTTTGTCTCTAAATAGATACTAATATCACACGTATATACACGCAATATTGTTAATTTGTCATTTGTTGTTTGGTAGAGACGTTGCACGGCAACGTCTCTACAAGGGTCACCTCCATCCCCTAGGGACGCAACACCCGCCTTTCCCCATAACGCAACAACCTTTCTATAGTTGCCAGACGATTTTCCCAAACTCTGACTTGATAAGGATTATCTATCATTCCTGGACGCATCCATCCTCTAAATTGGGTCTGGAATCTAGTTAAAGAGGCTCTGGCGGAAATTAACTGACTAGCAGAAGGTGCGATCGCCAGCTGATTTAAAGTCTTTTGTAATACTTCTGCCTGAATGTTAAAGTCTGCAATTGTTGTAGGAGGCATTTGCATCTGGTCGTTTTGCAAAACCAATTGCCATTCCTTTTGTAAAGCCGCATAACGCACAGCAGCAGTTTGAAAAGGCTGACGGTGTGGAATCGGTTCACTCGTTGTCTGTGGTACTTTACCTTGGGTACGACTAAAGACTTTGTGTAAATCGTTGTTCAGATTCTCTGCCGCAAACAGTGCATAACCACTAACAGGTAAATCTCGAACTAGTTGCAGTTGATCAAATGCTCCGACTGTTGGCAAGGAAAGCAACCGAATTCCCGGTACTAATAACGTTGTGCCTAATTGCTTAGAGTTGATCCAAGGTTGCGCCAGTCGCTGGAAGCGTGGAGTATCCAGGGCATAAGTCATGGGCACAATTAAATCTATATCTCCTCGCCTCGCCCAAAGTTCCCAGTGCTGTTGAATTTTTTGGATGCGTTCGATTTCTGGTAGAGGAAATACAGCCACCGACAAAATCAAATGCGATCGCTTTTGGCGCAACTGTTGTGAAACTTCTGCAACGAAGCTATCTACTTGCTGGGTACGAAATGCTGTCCATTTTTGCCATAAGTCCCGGTCATTGGTAGCAATATTTACAGGATCTACCCCAGTCAGTTGTTGAAACTGCGCTCTCGATGCCTTGCCATAGCCGTAAATTTTGCCGGCGGACGGGTCTTGGAAGGGGTAACGAATGTAGTCTAAATGTATACCATCTACCTGATAGTTGGTGACAATTTCCTCATATAACTTGAGTAAGTATTGCCGCACTTCCGGATTGGCGGGGTCTAAGAAGGGCTTGGTTTGACCGACGGGAATAATGTTGCCACGGTGATCGGAGTTTGCCCAATCGGGATACTTAGCCAGCACAGGCCCCGGATAATTCGGATTAACGTTGATAATTTCATTGTGACGCTGGTTGCCAGCTGCAAAAGTCCACACCCAGGCGTGTAACTCCATACCCCGTTCGTGAGCTAATTTCACCCCTGCTGCCAAGGGGTCCCATCCTTTAATTAAGGGGTTTTGTTGGGGTGCAACTTGACTGGGATAAATGGGATAACTGGCATTGACTGTTTCAAAAAAAACAGTGTTAATCCCGGCTTGTGCTAGGCGATCAAAAATCAGGGCTAGCTCCGCCTCGCTACCAGCCCTGACAATTGTCCCCCGGTCTAACCACACTGACCGGATTTCTGGCTGGGCTAATCTGCGGTCTAGGGGAAATTGTTTCCACAAACTGGCTTTGGCTGTGAGCCATTGCTGACGAGCCAAAGCATAGTTTTTTTGGGCGATCAATTGGGGTAAGTTTTTAGCAATTTCCTTGGCTCTCACTAAGGCTTGCTCTGTACTAATTACTGGTACACCCGTTCTGCTAGAAATTAACTCTGAATTTTCAGATTTTAACGGTCGGGGAGTTCTGGTAGTGACTTCTCGACCACCAGAGGAAGATGCGGATGCGGCGCGGTGGGCGCTTTCTACTCGACCAATCAGACTCTCTAGTTCTTGTTGGAGAGCGATCGCTTCTTTGCTATTGATGGGCGCATTAGAATTTGGTACGACATCTAGACGCACTGCTTGTTCTAGTTCGTCAATGGCTTCATCTGAACGTCGGGGTGTTGGGCGTCTTGGTTGGGGCGCCGTGGCAGTTATAGGAGGAGTGGGGGAAGATGTGGAGATACGAGGGCGGACGGTTATTGGTAAGAAAGAGTTATTGTCTCTCCTTACCGCTACTTCTCCTCCTTTCTCGGCAATATTCGCCACCGACGTAGCGCAGGTTTGGGAACCTCCGGCAATTTTCTTTTGGGCATAGGATGGCGTAGTTAGATGATGATTAAAGGTAGCTTTTAACCATGCACTATCTAAATCCGGTGCTGAGGCTGTATCTACCCCCCAGCGCCAACCCAATAAGGTAGAACGCTCCGTAGTCACGACGGCGGTAGGACTATCTGAAGAATTCCAAACGGCGGTAGCTTGACTCGCCAGCTGATCAGAAATCACCACGCCACCATGTACCTTACCAAAGAGTTCCTGTTTATTAGCCCATCCCTGGCCTTTAGTTTTTGGGGGTTGTAGTTGTTGTGTTTGATTGAAGCTAAATCCCCAATAACCTCCCAACAGGGTGCGTAATAACTGACGTACACCTGGGACTGAGGAACTACCTACAGGGCCACTAGCAATCAAACGCCCTCCCTTACTCATCCATTCTTCTAGAGCGATCGCTTGTGTAGGTGTCAGTGTCTCCACATTCGGCAAAAATAAAACCCGGCGATCGCCCCAATCTGCTGCACTCCTGACATTAGCTAAAGGAATCACACAATACTTGACCCCAGCCGCCTGTAAGCGATTGGTAATCCCTGCCCATTGATTAGCATTGTCTTGACTCTGGACTATGCTCAGTAGCGGCTCATCTGTCGCAGCGATCGCAGGTAAATTAACAATGCTATTTAAAAATAAAAGTTGTAAATTAAAAATCAATAATCCGACTTTTTTAATCTGTTTTTTCTGACTCCTCACCACTCACTCCTTACTTTTAATTATTTAATTAGTCAGGAGTCATTGATCATTAGTCCTTAACAAAAGACCAATAACAAATGACTAATGACAAACTCTTTACTTAAGAAATACAAGTATTGATTAATTCTGCAATTCCTGCCACCGGAAAGATTTTTTTATCCAGTTGGCGGGCGACATCTTCAACACTCATATCATCTAAAAATAGCAATTCACCATGTTTGAGCATGACATTTGCTAATAAAATACCGTTGCCTAAATCTTGCCCTTTTAAGTTTAAAAGTAAATCATGCCCAGTCAGTAGGCCAGTTACACTGATATTTTGTCCCCAATAATCGCTAGATAAGGCCCGCATACTGACTTCTAAGCCTTCCACCGCGTTTAACTGTTTTAAAATCGGTTGAAATGCTTTTTCCACTGCGTTCCCAACCACCCAAATAAATTTTCTCTCAGAATAAATTTTTGGTGGTAATAATTCTGTGGCGGTAGCTGCAAACTGTTTAAGAAACAACCGAATAGAACCAACACCATTATCAATTTGCGGATAGTCTTCATATTCTGATTCGTCAGGCAATTCCTCCCCAGCAATTAAAAACCACTCATCGGCTAACCAAACGACGTTAGAACCATACTGTTGGCGAAATGCTTGCGATAGCGCTTGAACTTGGGCAATCACTTCCTGGGCTTTTTCGGGTGTGACGGGTATAAGTTCGTCTTCTTGGGGACGAAACTTAGTTAACCCCACCGGTACTATGGCCACTGATGCCACAGCAGGCACTTCACCAGTATAAAATGACGCTAAATCCTGTAAAGTTTGTTCCAAATGCTTGCCATCATTTATACCGGGGCACACGACTACCTGGGCATGTATTTGTAATCTTCTCGCTTGGAACCACTTGATTTGCTCTAATATTTGTCCAGCACGCTGATTTTTTAGCAGTTTAATTCTTACTTCGGGTTCTGTTGCATGAACGGATACATATAGAGGAGACAGGCGCATCTGTTCAATGCGTTGCCATTCTTTTTCAGATAAATTGGTAAGGGTGAGGTAAGAGCCGTACAAAAAGCTGAGACGGTAATCGTCATCCTTAAAGTACAAGCTAGAGCGCTTACCTGGGGGTTGTTGGTCAATAAAGCAGAATGGACAGCGATTATTACACTGAATCAAGCCATCAAATAGGGCGCTCTCAAACTCTAACCCCAAATCTTCGTCGTAATCTTTTTCGATTTCCAGGTGATGGGTTTTACCCACAGCATCTAAAACTTCTAGTTCTAAAACCTCGTCAGCACATAAAAATTGATAATCAATTAAATCACGGGGACGTGTGCCATTGATAGCAACGATCGCATCCCCCGCCTCAAAGCCAATCTCTGCGGCTATGGAATCAGGAATTATTCTAGTAATCCGGGCTGGAAGAATAGCAGCCATGAGTCAAAAGCCAAAAAATAGTCACTAGTAATGACTATAGACTATGGCAGAATACCACTACAGGACTCGCCAGCAAAAAGTATCAGCTATTGAACGCCTGAGAGAGTTGGCACTGAGTTATGGAATTGGCATCGAAGTTTCTCAGTGCAAGATATGTGATCGTGCTCTTCCACCAATAGTTGGACAACTCAAATCGGATTGTCATGTGCTTGCAACTATCCTTGCCAACCTGCGGCGATCGCTAATAATATTACACTGCCAAATGCCAATCTATACCAAACAAAAATCAAGGTGTTTTTGGTTTGCAAGTATCTGATCAAAAATGCAATTGAGAGATAGGAAAAAATAAAGGTAGAAATAATCCCCACAATTAGCAACCAAACAATATTATCTGGTAACTGTTGGGCTTGAAATAATTTAAAGATTTTCAGACTTTTATACAGAGTCGCAATGGTGAGGGTTGGAAACCCTAACAAAAATGAGAATTTCGCTGCTGTATCGCGTTCTAATCCTAAAAATAGGGCAGTTGTTAAGGTTGAACCAGAACGAGACACACCAGGAATCAACGCCAGTGTTTGTCCCAATCCCACTAAAATACCATCCTGAATCTGCAATGAATTGAAACCTCGCTTCCGAGTGCCAAATTTTTCAGCCAAGCCTAGTAAAATTGCCATGACAATCGACATGATGGCGATAATTAAAGCGCTCTCAGGGATAGCATCTTTAAACACAAAACCTACACTTAGAGCAGGTATTGTTCCTACTACAATACCAACAATTATTTTCCATTCTTCCCTTTGCCAGTCTCGCTCTTGGATGGCTATGATTCCACCTTTGACAATATTAGAAATCAGTGACCAAAAATACATCACAATTGCGATCACACTACCAAACTGAATGGCATCGACAAAATCTTTAGCACCGAGTTCTTTCCAGCCAAATACTTTGGTCACAATTAGTAGATGTGCAGTGCTACTGATTGGCAAGAATTCCGTAATACCTTGAACAATACCCAAAATAAACGCTTGAATAAACTCCATATACAATTAATACCTTATGAACATTGTTGAACTGGTGATGTTGCTTTGTATACTTTTTACTGCACCCTACCCTTGAGAAGCATCAACTTAAGTAAATTACACTGCCAAGACGCTGGCCATGTTCTTACACCCACCCCAATTAAGTCAACGTAATTTTGGTAATTTACAAAACCTTTATAAAAGTCGGCGGGCAACTCCATCCCCTTATGGGTGGGAGAGTAACCTGAACCACCGACTTGGGGTATGGGGCATTGGATATAGGGCATGGAGAAGTTACCAATGCCCTATGCGGTGGGGCGATTTTCCCAAAACACCCATGAATCGATCAAGTTGTCTGCTGTTTTAGATTAAAATGCCCTAGGGGGGGATTTATCCGTGTGATATCTTAAATAAGATAAAGTTACGTAACAAATATTAAAAACTTTGATTAATAATACATTTTCTTCTTACGGTGCTACTACAGCCTCGGAAACCAGGCATATAGACATTCAACAATTGGAGTCCAGACTCGCCCAATCTGCCAATCTGCCGATATCTCAGGCTTCAAGGCAACTTTGGATAGTTTTGGCAGCCGCAGTATTTTTGGTATCAGTGCCAGTGTTTATCGAAGCGCCACTAGTGCGATCGCTACCAACTCTGTGTTTATTAATCACAGGGTTTTGGGTATGGCTGAGTTTTAAATTAATGTCACGTCCTAGAACTTATATTTGGGGAGACTTGCTCTTTGGGTTTAGCTGGAGTTGGTTAGCCGGCGCAGTTTACTGGGGCTGGTTACGTTGGGAACCCTTGTGGCATTTGCCAATAGAGTCCATAGGGCTACCCTTTGCTGTTTGGTGTTTAGCGAGGAATTGGGGCAAGGTAGGTAACTGGTTTTATTTAGGATCGTTACTTGGTACAGCCTTAACAGATGTTTACTTTTACCTGGTGGATTTGATGCCCTATTGGCGACAAGTTATGCGCGTAGAACCAGAGGCTGCTGTACAAGTTTTAAAAAATGCTCTCATACAAGTAGATACGCCTTGGGGTGCAGCTTGGGCGGTAATTCTGGCCTTAGCGCTGCTAACAGTCGGGCTTTTGCCGTTAGGTAGAAAGCAGCGCCATTGGTATGCTTTTAGTGGAGCGGTTTTGAGTACTATTTTGGTAGATAGCCTATTTTTATTAGCAGCCACCCTTGCCTGAGTTGCAACAGCGACTGTCAATGCTGTTGGGCGCGGTTGAGTGCAACTAATTTTCACAAAAATCAGGCTGAACCCATTAGCGGTAAATATTGTGGATATTAATACGCTGTATATTAGTTTCTGATGACTGCTGTGTGTTGATTAAGTGATCGGTTTTTGTTTTTTGTTCTTTGTCTTTTGTGATTGGTACTCTCGCTACTCTGACGAGTCCTCCGTTCTTGTAGCCTCCTGAAGGGGAGAAATCCCCCAAGGATATGACCAATAACTAATGAACACCGACAACTGACAGCTGTGAGCTTAAAGCTTTTATTTTCTATTTGATGGAATGAGGTAGAAAAATCGTGAAAGGATTGGTGCGTTTATTAACAGTGTTTAGCTTATTGCTTGGTTGCTGGGGATGGCTGGGAACTACTCCCATAGCCCAAGCTGCTAATTTCCAAAGTCTGGTTTTGCCTCAAGTCCCAATTCTGGCAGTTGGGCAGAATAAGGCAGACGCCAAACTAGGAACGGAATTTGGCAAAAAAGTTGATTTGAATAATACCAACGTCCGAGCTTTCCAACAGTATCCAGGACTATATCCTACTCTTGCTAAGAAAATTATCAAGAATGCTCCTTACCAAAAGGTAGAGGATGTGTTGAATATTCCAGGATTGAGCGAACGTCAAAAACAAACTTTACAAGCCAACTTCGATAACTTCACCGTGACAGAACTAGAGTCTGTCTTCAATGAAGGAGACGATCGCTTTAACAATGGCATCTACCGATAACTACATGTTAACAACCCACTCCTGCTTATAAGTAGTGGGAAGTAACATTAGAGATAGGGATGGGTGAGAAGGAGACAAAGGGAAGTAGTATTTCCCCTTCCCCCCTCTTCCTCTCCCCCCTTCTTCCCCTATTCCCCCCTTGCTTTTACCTTGCCTCAAAATATAAATACTCCTAGCCAGTTTGATGTCTTAGTAGTCGGGGCTGGTGCTGCTGGACTCTATACAGCACTTTGTCTACCAGAACACTTACAAGTCGGCTTAATTACTAAAGAAACTGTTTCTCTGTCTGCTAGTGATTGGGCCCAGGGTGGTATTGCCGCAGCGATCGCCCCGGAAGATTCTCCGGCTTTGCACATTGAAGATACAATCCGCGCAGGTGCAGGTTTGTGTGATGTCGCTGCTGTGGAATTTCTCGCCCAACAAGCCCCTAGCTGTATTAAATCCTTGGTCAACTTGGGGGTAGCCTTTGATCGTCACGGTCAAGCTTTGGCTTTAACTTTGGAAGCCGCCCATTCTCGTAACCGTGTGCTTCACGCCGCCGACACCACAGGTAGAGAAGTGACTACCACTCTCACCGCTCAAGTCCTCCGCCGCCAAAATATTCAAGTCATCCAGCAAGCTTTAGCGCTGAGTTTGTGGATTGAACCCGCAAGCGATCGCTGTCAAGGAATTAGCCTATTTTACCAAGGTCAAATTACCTGGGTAAAGGCTGGTGCTGTGGTATTGGCAACTGGTGGCGGTGGTCAAGTTTTTGCCCAAACCACCAACCCGGCTGTTAGTACAGGTGATGGCGTAGCGATCGCCTATCGCGCAGGGGCAATCCTCCGCGACTTAGAATTTATCCAATTTCACCCGACTGCCCTCACTAAACCTGGTGCAGACCGCTTTTTAATCAGTGAAGCTGTACGTGGAGAAGGCGCACACCTGATCGATGACGAGGGGCGGCGGTTTGCTTTTGATTACCACCCAGCTGGTGAACTCGCGCCCAGAGATGTAGTTAGTAGAGCGATTTTTAGCCATTTACAACGCACATCTACTGATTTAGCCAAAGCCACTGTGTGGTTAGATATGCGCTCCATCCCTGCCGAAAAGATTCGTTACCGCTTTCCTAACATCATTAAGGTTTGTCAATATTGGGGTATTGATGTCTTCAATGAACCAATTCCTGTGGCCCCTGCTGCCCATTACTGGATGGGTGGAATTGCCGCAGATTTGATGAATCACACCAATATTCCTGGTTTGTATGCTGTGGGAGAAACTGCCAGTACAGGGGTGCATGGGGCTAATCGTTTAGCTAGTAATTCGCTGCTGGAATGCATCGTATTTAGCGCTCAGATGGCTAATATTGACCTGACAGGTGTCGAGTTGCAGCCAGAAGTCCCAGTATTGCCAGTGCGTAAATTACAGACTGATGTCGATGATTGGTATACCCAGCAAATACAACTAGAAGCCTTAAGGCAGAAATTACCCCGCCTGGTGTGGGAAAATGCTGGTATTTGTCGAGAACAGTCAGGCTTAGAAACAGCGATCGCTACCATCACATCTTGGCAACAAGATTTCGCAGCCTTACCTTTAAGTCAATTTTTACTAACTTTAAGTCCCCCACAACCTGCTAGCCTCGATCTACCAGATGTAGAACGCCAGCTGCGACTGTGGGCAGAAACCCGCAATCTGCTAGATATAGCCTATTTAATTCTCAAAAGTGCTGCTTTTAGAACTGAAAGCCGGGGTGGACATTATCGCCTAGATTACCCCCAACCAAACCCTGATTGGCAAGCCCACACAATTATCCAAAATCACCATTGGTGGAAATCTGCTGTGCTCGAAAATTTACCAGTGAAATAGCAAGGGTGCATTTCCCTCCATGCCTGCAAATCTAGACTTCTTGCAAGAGTTGAGAAAAAGTTCCAGAAAAATTAATTCCTTTCAGCTTTTACCTAACCACGACTGCTGCAAGCAGTCTAATTTAGAGTTGTTAACACCTTAGCGGGTTCCACTACCATGCTGACTATCAGGCCCCCCATAATTTGGTGGCACATATATATCTTGGGAATCCTGAGGTTTAGCTTTGACGTTAGCAAAGCTGCGGTTGCTACTACGGTTAAAGCTTTTAGTAGGCAAACTGCTTAACCTATACGTCGAATCGACAATTTTGGGAATGCTGAGGTAAGCGCTAAAACACAAAATTACAGCGCTGGTAATTCTTAAATTAGTTCCTATGAGTTTTGGTAGACTCCATGCTTCTAGTTTCATAACACTATTTTTCTATCTTCGGTGATTCTACCTACATTTTCTCAGAAAATATTAAAATTTAATTAATTTTTTTGCGGTTAGGAGGTTACTACTTAAGTTGTAGGTAGCTTTCGATACTTTATCTAGCCGCATTTGGGCTGCTGCACACGAATATACTTGATACTTAAGTAATATGGCTTCAGCCTAAAGTTATAGATTTTTGTTTTTTAGTTAACCAAACCCGTAAAAATCTCCAGAAATATTTTCTTGATGAGATTTGTGCTCACCCAAAAAAGTTTGCTTTGCTACACATTAGGTTCTTAGTCAGAGATTCTGGCAACCTATATGTCACATACTTTTGAGAAATGGGTATAGTATTATTCAAGCTAAAACAAGTATTTCCGGAAAAGCTATAGAGAAGTAAAATTTCCCTCACTGCAAGGCTTGTAATTGCCATATATTGAATATTTGCAGAGGCAGATTAGTCAATTAAGTGATTTTTCACAGTAAAAAATCAAGCAAATTCATAGCGGTTTTTACCGAGGTGCTTGGCACGGTACATGGCATTATCTGCTTCTTTAACCAAAGCTTCACTGTCCTGACTGTTAATTGGGTAGACACTAATACCAATACTAGCTGAGACTTTAGTGGTGTATCCATCTAAAACAATTGGCTCAGTAATGGTACTTAAAATCTTCTCAGCAACTTTAGCTGCTACTTGTACGTTGGGAATTGCCCGTAAAATTACAGTAAATTCATCGCCACCCAAGCGTGAAACGGTATCACTACCGCGTAAAGAGTTACTCAGCCGTTGAGCAATGGTGACTAGTAGGCGATCGCCTATTTCATGGCCTAGAGTATCGTTAACTTGCTTAAAGCCATCCAGATCAATAAATAGCAATCCAAGCAACAAATTATTACTCTGTGCCCAATGCAACGATTCATAAAGTTGTTCAGCAAAAAATTTGCGATTAGATAAACCAGTAAGGGGATCGTGATATGCCAGATAGCGCATGTGGTCTTCCTTGCGCTTCAATTCACTGTTGGAGCGGTATAAATCAGCAGCAGTACGCTTGAGTTGTTCTTCCATCAACTTGCGCTGCGTAATATCTCGAATCACCCCGACTAAAAAGAAATTGCCCGCAGCATCTTTGTGTAGCGATCGCTTAGTCGCAATCAGATGAGTTGTACCATTGGCATCAGTAAATTCTTCTTCATTTTCCTGGGGTTCCTGAGTCCGGAAAGTCAGATGATCTTGTTTTCTAAACACGTCGGCTTCATGTTTTGGGAAAAAATCATAGTCTGACTTCTCAATTAACAACCGATTTGGGTAACCGATAAACCGACAATAAGCTTCATTGACAACAATCCACTGATGTTGTTGATTTTTCACAAAAATGGGATCAGGAATCGTATTAATTACCTGATGCAAAAACTCTTTGGAACGCTTCAATTCTTCTTGCATGTAGGCAATATAACTAATAATGCATATAGCTGAACCACTAAATGTCAACAGTGCTGGCACAATTGGTGTCCACCAGCCATACATAAAAGCTACATAAGCACCAAGAAATAGTGACAAACAACATAGCAGCATACTGAGGATGGCGAGAGTCAACCGTTTGATTCGCCACGTCGTCACTGCTCCCAAGTAAGACCAGGCAAAAATCCACAAGTATTCGAGTGCTTTAGGCCAAACTTTGAGTAAAGGCCTTCCTTCCAAGGCTGCTGAAATTAACTCCCCCACAAAATAAGCTTGCAGTTCAACACCAGCCACAGGCTGGGCTGCACCTATGAGCCGACTGGAGTGAGGAATGAACACAAAATCCTGGAGACTGGGAGCAGTAGAACCAATCAGCACGATGCGATCGCTAATCCAGCTTTTTGGTACTTTGTCCGCTAACACATCCCTCATCGACACGTGGCGATAAGCACAAGGTTCTGTAGATTTATTTTGACAACTTGGTTTGGGAAAATTAGATAAAATTTGGTAGCCTTTGGCATCAGCTCCCACATAAGGCCCATCTGTAGACCGAAACGGGGTAAACACTGCCTTCCCCAACTGCAAATCATCGGAGTTGTTGGCTTTTTTGGGAATAATCCCGTATGACTTTAAATATACTAAAGCTAACTTGAGTGCCAAACTTTCGTGTCCTTGATGGTTAATATGCCAATACAGCAAACTGCGGCGGACTCTACCATCAGAGTCATACAACACATTATTAAAACCTACTTGATCCAGCTGATTGAGTACTGGTGGAGGTGAAACGCTGGTATTTTTGTTATTTGCCAGTTGCTCAATACCAATCAAGTTCTGTGTCGATTGATAAACTGCAAGCAAATCCTCATGACCAGGCTCCACTGGCAAATCTCGATAGATATCTAAGCCAATCGCACTGGGTTGGTAAACTTGCAACTTTTGCAATAACTGGGCAATCACGCCATCTGGAATCGGCCAAGAACCAACTTGGCGTAAAGAAGCCTCATCAATCGATACAATAGTAATACGCTCTTCTGGCATTTCATTTGGACGTAAGCGAAACAACTGATCAAAAGCTGCCAGTTCCAAAGATTGCAGCAATCCCACAGTACGCAGAAGCAAGATGCAGATTGCAACACTGGAGGCAGTAATCAATTCTCTTTGTCCTTGCCCAAGCGTTGGTTTCAGTCCAAAAAAGAACTTTACAAGACGCTTGCCTAGCTGCTTACTCATTCCCATTACCTAGTAGGAATATTATCTATTTCCTGTAGCTATTAACTACGTGGTCAAGACCGCCCATGCACCAGTTATATTCACTTGCTAAAAATTTTTTCAACTCAGTTAGATTCCTCTAGCTAAATTCCGGTAGCTTTGGTGTATCACTATATGACTATTCACTAGCGATTAAATAAAAACTGGAGCTTTCGCATCCTGTAGCACAAGTTAAGTATAAATATTGTTTGCTAAGAACAAAAGTATATTTAGGGTAAGTCCAACCGTCCAACCTTGATACTTGATATTTACATAATTTTGTATGAAGAGAAATTCGGTCTCATCTATCAAGGAATTGAACCGTTATTTTATCATCTCAGCTTTGTAGCAACACTTGGCGCTGCATTAACCATCCAAAAAAAGCTACCCATCTTCCGTTGTAGCGTTTATAGCGGTTTTCAGACGAGTGAAGTACAGTTTTAAATCGCAAAACCCGTAGGTTTCCCCGCCCTTGATTGTGTTGCGTTCAACCGAGAAAGGCTATAAATAGAATTTCCCACCCTAAGCAAAGTAGGGCGGGAATAAAGGGGGAGAAACGACGAAGTAGCAACTTGAGGTAACTGGCGGGGAGTTTACCCCGTTTGAGAAAGTGGAAGCTGTTGCGCGCCTATATCCAATATTTTTGCGTTAGGACTTGCCAGGATCAAGAGTCCAAAGTCCAGGCTAGCTTTTGAAGAAAGGACTCTTGACCGGAGGCGCAGCGTTTCCGGCTCCGCTGTTGACAACCTGAGCGCGAAGTATACAATTTAAATGCGTCATAGCTTATCCGCAAGATTTATTCATGAACTTTTAGATGGTTCACTTGAAATACTTGAAGTTACGGGGGCCTTTATAATCAGAAGCCTTAGCCAATTCCTCTAAGTTTTGGACTCCGCCATAGCTTTGACCGTTAATAATCCAAGTGGGGAAGCTTGTGATCTTCGCGGCCTTACATAATTCTGGTTTAGCGTTTAGCCCTTCAGGAGCGCACTCTACCTTGACGCTCTCATCAATTATCTTCTCTGCTTCTTTACCAAAAAGCAATTTCTGATCATGACAGTGAGGACACCAATAAGCACTGTATTCCTTAGCCCCTACCTGAGCAAGATGACGCGCTAGAGCGATTTCTGCTTCACCAGAAGTTGTAGTCACCTCCCAACCAAATTTAGGGTTAGGATTTTCTGTCGGTCTAAATTGAGGAAGTTGTTGAGTTTGTCCAGGAGTTAAGTTAGCTGTATTGTCTGATCGATTCACACCAGCATATACGCCTAAGGTGCCGATTAGTGTTACCATCCCTACTATGACGGCGGTGAACAAGATTTGCCCAATATCTTCCCAAGTACGGCCAATAAGTGTCAGCACCAACATACTGAGTGAGAACAAGGCCGAACCAATACAGTAAGGACAAAGGGCCTGGATTTGGAAGGCCAGTACGTACATTAAATAACCACTGAAAACAGACATGGCGATCGCTCCCACCAACAATAGCCACCATGTCCAGTTTTCTAATTGTTTGTGGCTCTTGTTTTCTCCTGCTTTCAACACCAAAGGAGCTAAGGCAAATACCACCATACTGATATATGCCAATAACCCAAACAAGGCTAATGGCTGACCTAAAACTGTTGCCCAAGGACTAGAAAGTACATCATTACATCCTTTAGCACCAGCCTCTGCTACACAAGCGGCACTACCTCCCGATAACTTTTCTACAGTCAGATAGCCAGTAATCAGGGCACCAAGCCCAGCGATCGCGGCAATCAATGGGCGCGACCATTTATGAATCCAAGGAGTAGAACGGCGGCGAATCATAAACTTTAAGTGGGGGATGGGGCATGGGTCATGGGGCATTGGTCAAGGATTATAGATAAAAAGCTATTGCCTATTCTCTATTCCCTATTTTCCCCATTCCCCATTTTAAGAATGTAATTTTACTTGTTCTGCTGATTTAGCTTCACCTTTAGAGTTCCAACTCCGACGAGCGGCTTCGACAAATTGACTCACACGAATTGGGTCAATTGGTTGCTCTATCCGACCGTGGCGTTTCAGGGAACTGGAAACAATCACACCATCTGCTGCCTGCATCAGTGTAGCAATATTTTCCCAATTTGCCCCACTACCGATGAACACTGGTGTGTTCCCTGCTGCACCGCTAGCTAGTTCCAAATCCTCTACATTGGGAGGGCTACCAGTTGCCCAGCCAGACAAAATTACTGCATCTGCCAAACCTCTTTCAATGGTGTCTTTGACAGCAACTGTGAGATTTGGCGAACTTAGAGGGCGGGCGTGCTTCACTAATACATCAGCAAAAATTTTGATATCACTGCCTAACTCCCGCCGATAGCGGAGTAATTGATGAGCATCTCCTTCAATTAATCCTTGGTCAGTGGCCATTACTCCTGTGAGGACATTCACACGGATGAATTGTGCCCGCACACAACTAGCGATCGCCATTGCACTTTGAGCATCGTTCCGCAAAACATTTAATCCCACAGGCAAAGTTACCAAGTTCTGTATGCGTTGCACCGCTACAGTCATGGCACTCACTATCGCTGGATTGACTTGGTTTTTGGTAAACGGCGCGTCGAAAAAATTCTCGACAATAATACCGTCCACTCCTCCACTAGCCAGGGCTGTTGCTTCTTGTTCGGCACGGTCAATTACCGCTTTGAGGCTGCCTCCCCAACGGGGCGAGGTAGGCAGTGGTAATAGGTGAACCACACCAATAATCGGTGTGCGAGTCTTAAATAGCTGAGATAAGTCCACGTCAATTATTACGAAGGGTCAGGGATTAGACGCTAGGGGTTAAAGGTTAGAGGTTAGGGATGAGGGAGATCAAGGAGATGGCGGGGACAAATGATAACCAATTTCCCATTGCCTATTGCCCGTTCCCCATGCCCCATTCCCTATTCCCCATGCCCCATTCCCTAGCCTATTCCCTCTTCATCATTAAAAGCTGTTTAATACTGGTTGTTTTAGTGCCTCTCTCCTGGGATGGAAATTGGCGTAAATCCTCCCATAAGATATGTTAAGATAAAATCTGGCTACAAGAGGAGTTTGCCACTCACAAGACACGAGGCAGCTTCCCGTGGTTTAGGCGTCTCGCCCGCGCATTGTCGTAGGCACAGTCTGAGCAGAGGGTTAGCATTACTGCTAGATTAGGCGTAGTCGCAAGTGCGATTTCCCTGAGGGTAGCGACTTCTCACAACAAGCCCTTTGGGCGGCTTCCCGATGGGTAGATTAACAACGCACACGCTGCGGTAATGTAAAATACCAATAGGCGAATTGTTAAAAAACATAAAAAGTGTCAATGTACCCAAAGACACTTAAATTTACCATAGGGAATAGGTTAGTAGAAACATCATAACATGGCCTGAAATTCATTAAAGGTCAAGAGTGGGCTAACAGTTGCTGGCAGTGGTAATCTTCCATCTCAGTGCTGTTTAGATAAGGGTGCAAATCACAAAAGAGCGAAACAACCGCTCTCAAATTTAGATGACAAGAAAAAACATGAAGATTTTTTCAAAATATGGGTGACAAGCCAACAATTGCCATTTCTCACCTGGGCTGCGAGAAAAATCGAATTGATACCGAACATATGCTAGGACTGCTCGTAGAAGCAGGGTATGGTGTAGATACCAATGAAGAATTAGCAGATTACGTTATTGTCAATACCTGTAGTTTTATCGAAGCCGCAAGAGAGGAATCTGTCAAAACTTTGGTAGAGTTGGCAGAGGCGAATAAAAAAATCGTGATCACTGGTTGCATGGCGCAGCACTTCCAAGAGCAGTTAATGGAGGAGTTGCCAGAGGCCGTAGCCGTCGTAGGTACAGGCGATTATCACAAAATAGTAAATGTCATTGAGCGGGTAGAAGCGGGAGAGCGGGTCAAGCAGATAAGTGCCCAACCAACTTACATTGCCGATGAAACTACACCGCGCTACCGCACTACAACCGAAGGTGTAGCTTATCTGCGAGTGGCTGAAGGATGTGATTATCGTTGTGCGTTTTGTATTATTCCTCATCTCAGAGGAAACCAGCGATCGCGTACTATTGAATCCATTGTTGCGGAAGCCGAGCAGTTAGCTAGTCAGGGGGTACAAGAAATTATTCTGATTTCCCAAATCACCACTAATTACGGTTTGGATATTTACGGCCAGCCCAAGTTAGCCGAATTACTTCGCGCTTTGAGCAAAGTAGATGTACCGTGGATCAGAATGCATTACGCTTATCCCACCGGACTAACTCCAGATGTCATAGCGGCAATCCAAGAAACGCCCAACGTTTTGCCCTACTTAGATTTGCCCCTACAACATTCTCATCCTGATATTCTCCGTGCCATGAACCGTCCCTGGCAAGGACGCGTAAACGATAGCATTATTGAGCGCATCAAGCAGGCGCTACCAACAGCAGTGCTGCGAACAACATTTATTGTTGGCTTCCCCGGAGAAACAAGCGAGCATTTTGAGCATCTACTACAGTTCGTCCAGCGTCATGAATTTGACCATGTTGGTGTTTTTACCTTTTCGCCTGAGGCAGAAACCCCAGCGTACAAGCTTCCCAATCAGTTGCCCCAAAAAGTGATGGATGAACGCTGGCATCGACTAATGGCCATCCAGGAGCCAATTTCTCGCAAGAAAAATCAACAGGAAGTAGGCAAAATTACTGATGTCCTGATTGAGCAAGAAAATCCTG
This sequence comes from Goleter apudmare HA4340-LM2, assembly GCA_019359495.1. Classification (GTDB taxonomy): domain Bacteria; phylum Cyanobacteriota; class Cyanobacteriia; order Cyanobacteriales; family Nostocaceae; genus Goleter; species Goleter apudmare. Next base: position 11,680 of record JAHHHF010000092.1, on the reverse strand, counting down.
AAACTGGAATACTCATTGGTCGTTCTAGTAGATTTGCCCCCGAAGAGGTGGATGGGCAAGTTTATGTTACAGGTGAAGCGAAGTTAGGAACCATTGTGTCAGTAGAGATCCAAAGTGCTGATACATACGACCTCTACGGTCAAGTTCTGAATAATTAATTAGTCATTATCTATTTTGTTAACTAATGACTAAACCAAAAATCCCAAATAAAATCTAGGAGAGTTGATGAATCTTTCGTTTCAAGAATTAGGTCTTTCCCAGGAACGTGTTGAGCAGTTAGAAAAAATTGGCTTTACCGCACCTACTAACATTCAAAGCCAAGCAATTCCCCAACTGCTAGCAGGTAGGGATGTAGTCGGTCAATCCCAAACTGGCACGGGTAAGACAGCAGCCTTCTCATTACCAATTTTAGAGCGGCTGGATATCAATCAAAGAGCTGTGCAAGCTTTAGTTTTAACTCCAACTCGTGAGCTAGCGATTCAAGTTCATGATGCGATCGCCCAATTCATCGGTAACGATGGATTGCGGGTGTTAGCAATTTATGGAGGTCAATCCATTGACCGTCAAATTTTACAACTAAGACGTGGTGTACACATGGTTGTGGGCACACCAGGGCGCGTGATTGACTTACTAGACCGGGGCTGTTTAAAGCTCGATCAAGTCAAGTGGTTTGTGTTAGATGAAGCCGATGAAATGTTGAGCATGGGCTTTATTGACGATGTGATCAAAATTTTGTCCCAAGCCCCAGAAGATCGGCAAACAGCTCTATTTTCAGCGACAATGCCGCCATCGATTCGCATGATTGTCAACAAATTTTTGCGATCGCCAGCTACAGTCACCGTCGAACAGCCTAAAGCTGCTCCCAATAAAATCAATCAAGTAGCCTACATCATTCCCCGCCACTGGACAAAAGCCAAAGCTTTACAGCCAATCCTGGAAATGGAAGATCCAGAAACAGCTCTAATCTTTGTTCGTACCAGACGTACCGCCGCCGAACTCACCAATCAATTGCAATCCGCGGGGCACAGTGTCGATGAATACCACGGTGACTTGTCCCAACAAGCACGGGAGCGGCTATTAACTCGATTCCGTAACCGTCAAGTGCGCTGGGTAGTGGCTACTGATATTGCCGCGCGAGGATTAGATGTGGATCAACTTTCACATGTGATCAACTACGACCTACCGGATAGCGTTGAAACCTACGTCCACCGCATTGGTCGTACTGGTCGAGCTGGTAAAGAGGGAACGGCAATTTCCTTGGTTCAGCCCTTTGAACGCCGCAAGCAACAATTATTTGAGCGCCATAACCGCCAAAATTGGCAAGTGCTATCAATTCCCACACGGGCACAAATTGAAGCGCGACACATTAAGAAGTTGCAAGAACAGGTGGGCGAAGCCTTAACTGGCGAGCGTCTGGCTTCATTTTTACCAATAGTTAGTGAACTGATCGAAAAATACGATGCTCAGGCGATCGCTGCCGCCGCACTGCAAATCGCTTATGATCAAACCCGTCCAGCTTGGCTCAGTACCGAAGTAGAAATTCCTCAAGAAGAATTACCCGCTCCCAAGCCCAAGTTGATGAAGCGGCGTGAATCTTCCGGCGATCGTCATCGCGCCAATTGGAGCAAATCAGACGCAACTGGTGCTAGTGAAGAAGAAAGACGTGGTACTCCTAAACCTAAGCTAAAGACAGGCCGTCGTGATGCTTCTGTTTCACCCGCCAATAAGTTAGGTTCACCAGTTAAAGCAGTGAACAGTGAACAGTAAACAGTGAATTCCAGAACTGATAACTGAGATAATAGTCAATAGTCATTGGTCACTGGCTATTGATTATTTCACATTGTGGTTTTGTATTAATTTCTTAGTGTTTTTTCAACACAGAGGGATGTAGGGTTTTTCTACAGAAAATTCACTACGAATTGATTAAATACTGTACTCAGACTCCTTAGACCCTAGACCCTACTCCTTGAGCTAACTCTGGTATAGTAGCTTCTAACTTCAAACAGTTAGCCCCATCAACCTGCAATTGGTACTCGACTTTATCCATCAAACGATTCATAATTAGCCACCCATAGCCACCTTCTTGTTTTTCTAAAGGATTTGGTGCTAAATAAGTGGACATATCAAAACCTTCACCGTAATCCCAAATTTCCAAGGATAGATCCCGATCTTTCAGTTCCAAACGTAGTAATATCGGCAAACTGGGCTGCTCCTTATGGGCATGTCGGACTGCGTTGGAGTAAGCTTCAACCAATGCTAGCCGCCAACGACTAGATTGTCGTGACCAATCAACTGATTCTCCTAGCTGGATTTTGAGGCATCCTAGCAACCAATTTTCGACGATGTTTAAAAAATTCAAATCACTTGGGACATGAAGCTCACTTTTCATTATTTACAAAACCTCCAGTGATAGTATAGTTTGGTCGTCGTCTTGAACACTGTTATCCGCTTGAATCCGAGCTAGTAAGTGATTGAGGGAAAGTGGTTGTGTTTCCTGCTGAAGGAGTTTCCAAAGACCATCCTGATTCAGCATAAAACGACTAAAGGGCTGGATGTCATTATCGGGTTTCTCGGTTAGGAAGATATTATTTGATACCATTGCTTCTGTAATTCCATCACTAGCCAGCAACAGGATATCTCCAGGAGCAAGAACTACTCGACCAGATTGGGCTTGCCACTTAGGTAAAATACCTAGGGGAATACCCCTGATCTTTAAGTAATTTGGCTGTTCTTCTCCAGATGCTTTATGCGAGCAAAGTAGGGGATAGATATGCCCAGCATTGGCATAAACCAGCTCTTTGGTAGTTGGTGTATAACGTGCTAAGACGAGGGTAATAAAGCAATTGTTGCCAATTAAGTCATCAGACATGGCGTGGTTAAGATTTTGCATAACCACATTTGGCTCGGCTGGCGTTTCTTGAGACAATTCCCGGCGTAATACCGAAATAGCGCTAGCCATGAACAGAGCTGCTGGCACCCCTTTACCAGAGACATCGCCTACAGCTAACCACAAGTCACCTTTGGGATGGGTAAATACCTCAAAAAAATCTCCTCCTACTTCCCTCGCCGGATAGCAAGATGCTTGTATTTTGGCATCTTTGAGATCAGGTAAAGTTTGGCGTAGCAGGTTGTTTTGAATTTGCCGAGCTACCTCTAACTCTGTCCGAATCTGTTGTTGCTTTTCTTGGAGTCGCTGATAAAGTTTTGCTTGGGAAAGAGCTAAAGCTGCCTGTTCGGTCACGTCAGCAATGAGTTGGATGTCTTCTTCTTGCCAAGGATAATCACGTCCTCTTTGGTAGAGGGCCAGAACAGCTAGTAAGTGTTGTTGATAAGACAGTGGTACAACTAGTTGGTGACAGGTCTTACCATCATAGGTATCTTCAGTCAGCTGATAATGATGAGTTTCCAGGACTTTTTCAATTAAAGTACTAGGATCGAAGGAGCAACTAGAGAGTTGGGTTTTAGCATCTAAATAGAAAAACTCATCTTTGGTCAAGCGATCGCCTTCTACAGGTCTTAGCAAACAGCAAGTAGCTTCAAATGCTTCTCCAATAGTGGCAACAATCTTTTCTAGCATACTGTCGTAGTCTAAAGACTCCCGAATTGCTGTAGTCACTGCATTAAACAAAGACTCTCGCCGCAAAGCGCGACGCAATTCTTGGGTGCGTTTCTTGACTAAGCGGTAGGTATCAGTTGCTTGCTCAACTAATGTTTTCAGCCGTTCGGGATTCCAAGGTTTGGTAATGTACTTGAATACTTGGCCAGAATTAATTGCGTCTACCAAATCTTCGACATCAGTAAAACCAGTCAGCAAAATCCGGATTGTGTCAGGAAAACGCTCCACTGTACGGCTAAGAAATTCTGTGCCATTCATTTCTGGCATTCTTTGGTCAGAGATGATTACGGCCATCTCGCCTTCTTTTTCCAAGATTTCCAAAGCACTACGAGCATGGTTGGCTTGATATACTTTGAAATCTCGTCTAAAAGTACGGTAGAGTAAATCTAGGTTATCCAGCTCATCGTCTACCACCATGAGCTTGAGTTTTTCTACCTCTGTCTCCGTCATATTTGACTGTAATTTTTAGATAAAATGACTAGCGAAATAGTGTAATACTTATCCCACCAAATAACTAAAGAACTATTAAACAACAGTCTCTATAGAGAATTTACCTATTTTGAAAATGTACTTTTCTCAAAGTTGTAAATCTCACTTAATTTTAGCTAGACTCTAAAATTAACCTTATCCCACTAACCCAGAGCGTAAAGCACGAACTGCGGCTTGGGTGCGGTCATCAGCACATAGCTTGTTCAATATATTGCGGACATGAGTTTTTACCGTTCCTACTGTGATGTACAGTCTTTCCGCGATTATTGCATTGCTACAACCTTCAACGATCAACTGTAACACTTCTAACTCCCTTTCTGTCAGGGTGTAAGGCTCTATAGTTTCTTCATTATCTAAAATCTCCAGATTTTGGCTAGAATTTATTGTATCTAATGATACTGTATCTTGTTTGGGTGGATTTTGTTGGGCTTGTTGTAGAACAATCCGAGCGATCGCTGGATCGATCCAAGCGTTGCCATTGTAAGTTACACGTACTGCTTCCAGCAAATTATCAAACTTGATGTCCTTCATGCAGTAAGAATCTGCCCCAGCCGCAAAAGCCGCTAGCACTGCTTCTTTGTTATCCCGCAATGTCAAAATTAGTACTTTTGTTGCCGACTCTTCACCATTAGCAATAGCTTTAATTTCTCGTGTCAGTTCAATACCATCTTTATCTGGTAAACCAATATCGACAATTGCAATATCAGGTTGTAATGTTTTTAACATTCTCAAACCTTCCGCAGCATTGGCAGCTTCACCTACAACTTCAATTTCTTCTTTTTGCAGTAGTGCTGTCCGAATACCCACACGGGTGAGGTCATGATCTTCAATCAGAGCAATACGAATTTTACTCATAGTCAACTTCCGCCCGTTACACTACCTTAACTGTAAAATTGAGTTTACTCACAAGTTTGAGGATATGGAGTTGCAAGAGATATTGAGCAAAAATTATAGAAGTATCGGCTGAGTAAGGCTAATTGAGAGAGATTTAGTCAGCGCCAAAGGCATTTACTCCCACTACGAAAGTTATACTTCAATTTGTTATCCTCCTTATACCAAGTTCAGGTGCATGGAGAGATACTCAGAATCACTTCTGAGGCTTTATCTTTGTGCAACTTGACTAACAAAGAGGAGTTTCCTCTTGTTGAAACGTGGATATCCTGTTTTCCCTGGTTGATTCTTGTTGTAGTTGACAAAAAATCGAGCTAGGACAGACCACGTTCTCTCTGCACTAGCTTGCCTTCCCATCCTATTGAATTTTGCTACCGAGCAGAACTTATTGAGGTTGTAGCTTCTAATCTTCTTACAATTCATCCAGCATCTCGGGACGCTGCGACCAAAACAAGCAGTCCCAATAGTCTGATGTAGCTTCGGATACTGCTCATGATGAGCCTTAAGCTTTGCCTCAAACACTAACATTTATGTTAAATATTACGAGATAATAGATTATATCAAATTGTCAAAAACTCAACTACCCCGGAGGCAGAGTGTCTTTGGCTCCTCTCTTCCTAAATTTTACGAGTTTATGCTCCATTTTGGTCTTAATTTAAAATTGAGCATAAATATCTACTGAGTTGCTATTGCCGCAATATTAGGAATCTGCTTTGAGTTTTAAACTTATTTGCGTGGTGCGCGAAGCGCTACAGACAGGTAAAAGACCAGAGGAAAGAAGGTTTTTCGAGTTTGAGTTTTTCCAAAAATCAAATAAAAGTTCCTTATAAGTTATTTTTATAACAATAAAAATCAATAAATAATGATCATTTATTTAGTAAAATCACTTAGATTGGTAATCTTACACAGTTTTTATCACACAAGTAATTAATTTATAGTTGCTCATAATCACCCTGAACAGCATATTAAAATATTTGATAAACTGATGGTCGATAAAAATATGGTGTGAGGCTAATCAAGAGTAGGCTATGTCTAAATCGCCTAAAACACTTGCAGTATTGGGAATGCCAGTTCATGTGATGACAAACTATCCAGGCTGGTTAATAGAATGCTTGCAACAAGGCAGAGGAACTCATGTAGTGACGCTCAATGCCGAAATGACTATGCAAGCAGAGCGGAATAGTTCTTTGGCTCAGGTAATTCAAAATGCTGAGTTAGTAATTCCAGATGGGGCTGGTGTAGTTCTTTATTTGCGGTGGCTATTATGGCAAAAAGTGCAGCGTTGTCCAGGAATTGAACTAGCTGAAACATTACTACGAGAGTTGGGACAACAGCAGACAAGCACAAAGGTGTTTTTCTACGGAGGAGCAACCGGAGTAGCGGCAAAAGCGGCCGAGGTTTGTCAGCAGCAGATCTCTAGTTTAAATATAGTAGGTACTCATTCAGGCTACCATTCTCCTGAACAAGAACAACAGTTACAGCAAACTCTCATCCAATTGCAGCCACAATTGATTTTTGTTGGTTTGGGAGTACCGCGTCAAGAATTATGGATTGCTCAAAACCGTCATTTGTGTCCCCAAGCAGTTTGGATTGGCGTTGGTGGTAGTTTTGATATTTGGTCGGGGACAAAACATCGTGCGCCTGCTTGGTTGGGAAATAACAATTTAGAGTGGCTGTATCGGCTTTATCAAGAACCTTGGCGGTGGCGGCGGATGTTGGCTTTGCCAGAATTTGCACTTAAGGCATTTGTCTATCACTTCACAGCACGAGGCGCCATCAGTTGAGGAACAGCACTGGGTAGTTCTGTATATTGATACAGACTCAGTATTGACGAATTTAAAAAATTTTTAAATTTCCGGTTTGGAATTTGAGATTCCTGGGTTGTACCTGGGAATCCTTATTTTTAAGCAGATTCATTATTGAAAGAGGATGTTTGAGAAGTATTGTCATACCAATTTAAATAGGATTTGCGACAGATTGATGGGTGATCAGGGCGTAGCTTGCTTCTCCGACAGGAGTACAACCGTACCCTACGGAGAACTCGCAGAGTAGGCAGAGCCTACGCCCCTACAAGTTATCTGCAACATTGTTTTTTCAAATTGGTATGAGCACGCAAGACTTGCCAAACAACCTCTAAATACTAACTATCTACAAATTCGGCAACAGATATAAACCCTCAAACCCAGGCTTATATCTAATTTTTGTGATTACGGAGCTTGCTTCACTATTACGAATTGGTATCAAAGATCAAGCTGCTTGGTTGTAGGCTTAAGGAAAATTGACGAATGCCAGTATTAACGACTCCAGTAACGACTAACAAATTTGTTGATGGTGAGGGCAATAAAACTCAACAGCATAGTGATACGGCTGGCATAGCTTTGCAATTACGCTCTGTCACAAAAATCTATACTAATACCTCCCACGCATTATTAGATGTGAATCTCCAGGTCAAACACAAGGAATTTTTATTTATCACGGGGCCAAGTGGTTCTGGTAAATCAACACTCTTGAAACTGCTATATGGCGCGGAGTTAGCGACACAAGGAGAAGTGATAGTCCATGATTGTAACCTGGCTACTTTGCGGGGCGATCGCTTGTCTCTATTGCGCCGACGTATTGGCATCGTGTTTCAAGACTACAAACTGATTCCGCAACGAACAGTGGCAGAAAATGTGACTTTTGTGCTGCAAGCTCAAGGTTATACCCGCAAAGAAATTCAACGCCGTTTAGAACCTACTTTGAAACTGGTGGGTTTGCTGGCAAAAGCGGATCGTTTTCCGGATCAACTTTCCGGAGGAGAGCAACAACGGGTGAGTATTGCCAGAGCGATCGTGGCAACTCCACCATTGCTTTTGGCTGATGAGCCTACAGGCAACCTTGATCCGGATAATTCCTGGCAAATAATGCAGATTCTAGAAAAGTTAAATTCTTTTGGGGCCACCGTCATTGTCACCACTCATGATGAACAATTGGTGCGGCGGTGCAATCATCCAGTAGTACAGGTCAGAGATGGCAAGTTGTATCGAAAATAATCAAAACTTTTGTGAGCCTCTTAGTATGCACTTTAGTGATAAAAAAGCAAGTACTCAAGTCCTGGTTAGGAACTCAGTGCCTGATTTGGGACTTTTGACTTTGAACTTTTAACTGTGGGTAGTGGAGTGGAACAGCCGTACTAGATGGTAAAACTTGCAAGCGATCCAAAACTTGTAAACTTTCAAAAGCCGCCTCTCGAATAACGACTTCCTCCTCTCTACTCAGTAGGAGTCGTAGACAGGCGCTGAAATTTTGCTGTACAGCAGCATCTACTCGCTGACGAGTTATTAATTTAGTAAGTCGTTGCACAGCAATTAAACGCTTTAAGGGATCTGTCTCAGTTAAATTGACCATTAACTGATCAAGTTGACCTTGCTCTTGACTGGTGTGCAGATTGACGATTTGCCAAACCAATAAAATTAGGGTTAACAAAGTTACTAAACCTTGGGCGATCGCACCCGTCGCCATCCAAGGACTGCTAGCATCGACCCAAATAGCAGCTGCGGTATAAGTACTGGCAGTGGCAATCCCACCACTACCAACAGCTAAGACTAACCGACGATTGGGATTGTTTAAAAACTTCCGTATCTCCAACCAGCGTAGTCGCCAGTCCCAGGCCTGCATTGCGTAAACCACTAGCATCACCCCAACGCCAACGACAAGTGCTAGCAGAAGTTTCCAGTTCCAAAACAGCATAGCCACAACGATGGTCAGGAACCAAAGAATATTTCCTAAACCAGAGAAACCCTTAAAATTTCGTTGTTTTGGGCTTCCTGTCTTGAACCCTGGAAGCGACCAGTTGGGGATCTGGCTGATTAATTGCTGCCACGAAGACGAAGCCTGTGCCACGGTGTTTACCTACTAGATTACAAAGTTGCTGAGTATTTTATGGAAAGTTGTGGAAACTCCATCCTCTTTTGGGTGGTTGGGGCTTCCGCCGTCAGCGTCAGCATTCGACTGAGTTGTATAGAGGCTGCGATGCTCTGAGCCAGTCGAAGGGTCGAAGTAACGCTCACGCCAAAGTCCAAACGGTTGTCCTCCCGTCGCTTCGGACATAGGGAATAGGGCATTGGTAATTCTTTTTATGCCTATTTATCCCACTACCAAAAGCTCCATCCCGCAAGTGGCGTGGAGTTTTTTATAAGTTTTACTAGGAAGCAGGAAAATTTGCTGACACTCAATTCTTCATGGCCTAGTAACTGACTAAGCCGAGAACCTTAGATGCCCCTAGATAGGCAGAGCAAGTGTGATTACAAAAGCCGAGAGCCAATCTTGAGACTTTTCCTGTTTCTTGGGCTGACGTTGACAATTAATAATACTCTATAAGAATACCTGGACTAGAGCGGGTAAGAACCAATTAGTGGCAGAGTTTTAGTTAAAAACAAAAACGAAAGTTATCAAGGGTGAATTGCCCATCAAAAGCACAGAAGGTAACGGAATGAATATCCTTCGCTGTTACCGATAATAAGGTATTGGGGGGCATGGCAGAGTCAGAATTTGCCAGATTAGCTCCTGGTAGTACTGCTTGCGCCAGTGGTTGACGATCGCGATCGTAAGCAGAAATTACTAGCCTTTGTGAACTAGTGACAAAAGCACCAACCCATTTCACAGGTTGCAAGAAGGTAGCTTCTAAAAATCCGCCCTTGGGCGATCCCATTAATACAGTCAGTCCTGAGTGTGTAGGAAATGCCGGATTTGAAGGTTGTATTGCTAGAGAATTGTGAAAAATGACGCCCAAACTTTCATACTGGCGTTCCACGGCTTCAAAGCATTTCAAATCTTCTAAATTTAGAGAAATACAACTAGGTACAGCATCAGTAGCTTCCTCAAGCTGACCCTGCCAAACTGAAGCTATTACTTGGTTTTGGATATTAAAGTTGTCAAGTGCAAATTCAGCGTCTTCAAACATGGATACTTTATTCGATTGAAGAATAGCTTGCTTTACCATGACGCCCCACTTTACGATTGCCTAATTTCATCAAAAGCTATTGTTTTTACCTCCATAATGAGGATTAATAGCTGTTGTTGGTGAGCGTCTCAGCGCTCAAAAATATCCGTGATATCTCTGATAGAGTATCACAAAAAAGCCTGGGCAGAATTCTTGCCTAAGTGATAGTCGCTACTACCATAAATCCTTGTAGACAAGCATGTACAAGCAAAATTACCCAATACTTCATGAAAAAATAATTACCGAATCTTCACACGTAATCCAGTAATTTCACATCTACTTAATCTGAGGGTGGTGAAAAATTGTGGAGTCATTGATTCACCGATAAGAGAATATGGTTTGGGGCGTTGGGGAGCAATTACTGTGGGCGGTTTCCCCAACTTCTAGCCGCCTCCGGCGTCTACTCTGCGAGAATGCCCAAAGGCGAACCCAGAAGGAGAAACTGGCGACATTGGCTATGGTTATTGTTTTCTCAGTTTTCAGTGTCCAGTTCCTAGTTATACAACCCCAGTTTTTATTTCAATCTCCATACTTAAAAGTAGGGGATTCCCCATTCCCCAACAGTTACTAGAGTGAATAGAAAATAGTTATGTTTCAACCATTAGGATTTGAACAGCGCTCTGTCAATACCTCTTTAGGTAAAATTGTCTACTATACTGCTACTGGTTCACCTTGGCAGGAAAAAGTGACCACAAACCTCGATGGAGAAACTTTAGTGTTTCTGCACGGTTTTGGTGGTGGTTCTTCTGCTTATGAGTGGTCTAAAGTTTATCCAGCTTTTGCCGCCGAATATCGGATCATCGCGCCGGACTTGATCGGTTGGGGGAGATCCGAGCACCCAGCACACAATTACAAGATTGATGATTATTTAACAACGATTCGGGAATTTTTGCAGCAGACTACTACAGGCCCGGTGACAGTTATTGCTTCTTCTCTAACTGCCGCCTTGACAATTCGGGTAGCGATCGCTCATCCTGAATTGTTCAAGTCTTTAATTCTCACCACACCTGCTGGACTTTCTGACTTTGGCGAAGACTACTCCCGCAGCTTTTTTGCTCAGTTAGTCAGTGTTCCTATTATTGATCGCTTGCTGTACAGTTCTGGAATTGCCACTAGTGGTGGTATTCGCAGTTTCTTAGAACAGCGTCAATTCGCCCAAGCTAATCGAGTGTATCAAGAAATTGTCGATGCATATTTAGAATCGGCACAACAACCAAATGCTGAATATGCAGCCCTATCTTTTGTACGTGGTGATTTGTGCTTTGACTTGTCACTTTATATTCAACAAATGACGACTCCTACTGCGATTATCTGGGGACAAAAGTCGCAATTTACCGGCCCAGAAATAGGTCGCCGTCTGGCTGAGATGAATCCCCAAGCAATCCGATTTTTTCAAATTTTAGAAAATGTAGGGTTAACACCACAATTAGAACTACCAGCCGTGACAATTGGGTTAATTCGGCAATTTTTGCCTTTGCTGAATTAGTCTCGAATCCTATTTTATTTGCGAAAATCACTAAGCTCAGGTAACCAACTTCTCAAAGAAGTCGGTTACTTACTATTTTGCACAGCTTTATGGTTCTTCGGTACTTGTTATGCCAAACTGTTAGCTGAACGTACTAAACAATTTTTAAAATGTGTATCAATAAATAGATAAAAGTGCTGCAACAATTGACATATATAGAACATTCATTATTAACTAT
>JAHHHF010000091.1 GCA_019359495.1 Goleter apudmare HA4340-LM2 | reverse complement strand
GCAGTTACCGATTTGTCGGAGGTATTGCCGTTACAAGAAGAACTAGAGTTTCTCATTATCCGCGATCAGGATGCTGAAGGTCAAGTAACTCTGTCTCGCAAACAGTTAGAAATTCAGCACATCTGGGAAAGGCTGACACAAATGCAGGAGAATGCTCAAACAGTACCAGTGCGGGTCACAGGCGTAAATAAAGGTGGCGTCACTGTTGATATTCTTTCTTTGCGGGGATTTATTCCGCGATCGCATTTAGTGGAGCGTGATAACTTAGAAGCACTCAAAGGTCAAACTCTGACTGCTGGCTTTCTGGAAGTAGACCGCAATAATAAAAAACTGATTCTTTCCCAGCGTTTAGCAACTCGTTCCAGCAGCTTCAGCTTGTTAGAACCAGGTCAATTGGTAGAAGGTAAAATTACAGGTATCAAACCTTTTGGCGTGTTTGTGGATTTAGATGGGGTCAGCGCCTTACTCCACATCAAGCAAGTAAGCCAAAAATTCATCGAATCCCTGGAAAAAGTATTTCAAGTCGGTCAAACAATCAAAGCTGTAATTATTGACTTGGATGAAGGTAAGGGACGGGTTGCTCTTTCTACAAGAATACTGGAAAATTTCCCCGGTGAAGTCCTAGAAAATCTAGACGAAGTGCTAGCCTCCGCCGAAGCACGCGCTCATCGCGCTAGTAATAAAGAATAGGGATGATACCTTTGTAGAGACGTTGCAATGCAACGTCTCTACTCATCATCACCGATATTGCGTTTGGGTGGACGCTTGTAATTAAAGGTGAAGCTACCACCACTCTTAATTACGCGCCGCATCTCATCATAAAGCGGATAATTGCCCACACCGCTTAAACTTGCCCAACCCCGCGCTCTAGTTAAAGCCACAAACAACTGATTGCGGTAACTTACGTCACTTTCATTGCGAGCCACATGATCAAAGCCGACGACATAAACCATGTCGGCTTCATGTCCTTTAGCGCGATTGATGCGAGATACTGTTACCCCATCATCGTGCCAAAATTTATCAGGGTCATGGTTAGGCCATTGCAGCACTAAATCATTTAAATTTAAAGCCGTAGGGATATAAACATCAATATCTTGCTCTATTAAGAAATTCGCAACATGAGTTTCTAATTCCATCGCCTCAGAATTAGAACCTAGCACTACCACCAAAATATCACGGCTAGGATTCAGACCATCATGGACAATATTATGCATAATATTTTCCGCTAGAGCTATCATTTCTGCTTGGCGAGAACCATAAGTGTGAAACTCTAATACAGGTTCACCCCAAAGTTCAGGAATGGGATTTGGTGAGTATTGCGGCTGTCGTCGAATGGTAATTGGTTGACCAATACGCCGAAAGTCACCTGTAACTTCGTAACCGATTCGGTTCCAATCTTCCTTGTTAGTGATACCTGCAAGCATTCCCTCTGGACGTAACAAACCCATACCAATTGCATGAGCAGCTGTGAGAATGGGCCCGGGAGTACGATAACAACGGCGCAACACTTCTGCACGCTTGATACCGCCTGGATATTGGGGTTGTTTATGTAAAAGATGGCTCAATTTTTCACCAAATACCTCTTTAGCTTTGGGGACTACCAAAGTATCCAGGCTTTGTGCTTCATCGTAAGCCCAAATTAAACGCTTTTCTTCTGGTTGTTCCTCACTCACAGGTCGCAGTGCTTGATAAGCTAACCAATAAAGAGCTTGCTTATCTTGATATTTCAAATCATCTTCTGCGACTAAATCTTGACCTTCATCAATCAAGATGGCATCAAACATTGGTTCAATGTCGATTTCTTCCAATAGCCTTCTGCTCAAGTCTATTAAGCCTCGGTTTGGGGGTTTTTCATGAGTATCTCTAGTAGTTCCCCGTCGCTTACCGTGATACTCGCAAATTGTGCCATATAATCCCGGTTGTTCCTTAGCTCCCCAAGCATGAAGCACTCGCAGCTTGAAGTTAGTTTTGGGGTCATATTGCAACTCACCACAACTGAAGCGGCGTATCCACTGATCTAGTAAACCAATCATTAAATCGTAGAGCGATCGCGTAAAAAACACCAAAGCAATATCCCATTCTGGATGCTTCAGATGCATGTGAGCGGCTTTCTGACATAGCAACACTGTTTTACCTGAACCCGCAACACCCCGAATGCGTTGAGGGCCGGGAGGAATTTGTTTACCAATCTGTTCCTGCTGTAAATCGAGTTCGTATAAACTTTCCCTTAAACTGTCAATCACACTTGAACGGGTTTTACCTGTAGTCGAGATGCGGCTACGATGTGTTTTACGGAATACAGGCGTACCCCCAGTTACTGACAGTAATAATTCCCAGTCTTTATCTTCCAGATTTTCTCCTGGAACGAGAATCGAGGAATTTTGAATGTTCTCTAGTAAGCCTTCTTTATTTAATTGGTCTTGAAAGATGATGTTGGGTTGATTTTCTCCTTGATCAAAGCCTTTTTGCTGCCATTGTTCTTGAGTAATTAGTGGTAGGGCTGCGATCGCTCTTCCAGTTACTTTACGCCAAATTGCCGACTCACGATCGCAATATGCAATCAACGCTCGCAATTGATGTTCTGCTTGTTGATAAGGATTGGCTTCTGTTGTGTCTGAATTTTGTAATTGCAACTTTCCGCCATCAACAGATGTAATCTGGTCAATGGTGATCGCTTTAATCTCAATTACAACTAAGCCTAACTCTCGATCCACAATCAAGATATCAGGCTCTTTGCGAATCTCCCCCACCTTTGAGAAAATCGGATAGCGCCAGTAGCCAATACAGTTTTTGTCAGCAAATGCACCACGGACAGCATCCCAAACTTGTTGCTCAACACCATCACTAGCTTTCAGTGGTTCTGTAGTGATAAATTTGCTACCCTGATCTTCATTACCAACAGCCATTGATTACCTGCCTCAAATGGTCAATGCTGTCAAGCTAGCACCGCTTATCTATTAGCTACCAGTGCAGATATACTGGTGGTAAACGTAATTATTAATTGAGTTATACAGTATATATGCTTAATTTTGGATCTTATTTTAGTTGAGTGTGGCGATCGCACTTATCTGTAAGTGCTTTAAGTGCGGATTAATACTATTAAAATAGCCTCAATCCATGAGTTTGATAGCAGTTAAGAAAACCGCAACTACCAAAAGATAGAGTTTGCTAGTCCAAGCTTGTTGTAAAATAGACATAAGAAGGATTCGGGGGGCCATTTACTGGTCATAAACGCCTATAGAGACTATCTACGGTAATCTGCAAGGTCTAAAGTCCAGCCAGCTCAAGCAACTACAGCGGCTGTACCATCAGCGCATACCAGGCGATCGCATCACCACGCCTGACTTTTCCCAGCGTCTGGCAGCAATTAGTACGGAACTGAATCAGCCTGTGTGTGCCTACCTCAACCGTCGTGGACAAGTGATACGAGTGGGGGTAGGTACACCACGTCAAACCCAAATTCCACCGTTGGAATTGCCGCGTTACGGCGCAGAACGACTCAGTGGTATTCGTTGTATCGCCACTCATCTCAAGCCAGAACCGCCTAATGAAGCAGCGCTAACAGCGATGGCAATGCAACGACTAGATACTCTGGTTGTGCTAAATATCACCGGAACAGGCTTTACACGGCGCGGAGGCGGTGCAGCTGGGTACATCAAAGAAGCTTATTTAGCTCATCTGATACCCCAAGAGTCTCGTACCTTGATTACTAGTTCGGCTGTACCCAAGGTAGAGTCGAACAACCTCCAATCACCAAATTGGAGCTTATCAACCCCTCTCAGTATCGATGATCTGGCAGAGCAAGATTTTCTCGACTTGGTAGAAAATCTAGAAGCAGAATTCCGACGAGAATTTGTCGCCCAGGAAGTAGATGCTGATCATGATCGCGTGCTAATAGTGGGAGTGATGACCGATGATACAACTGCCCAACGCTTCCAAGATACCCTAGCAGAATTGGCACGATTAGTGGATACTGCTGGCGGAGATGTATTGCAGACAGTACAACAAAAGCGATCGCGTATTCATCCCCAAACGGTAGTCGGGGAAGGTAAAGTCCAAGAAGTCGCCCTCACCGCCCAAACCATAGGTGCAAATCTCGTCGTCTTTGACCGCGACCTCTCACCCGCCCAAGTCCGCAACTTAGAAGCCCAAATTGGTATCCGGGTTGTTGATCGCACCGAAGTCATATTAGATATATTTGCCCAACGTGCCCAGTCCCGTGCTGGTAAACTCCAAGTAGAACTAGCACAGTTGGAATATATGCAGCCGCGACTCACTGGTAGAGGTCGAACCATGTCCCGACTAGGTGGTGGTATCGGTACTAGAGGCCCTGGTGAAACCAAACTAGAAACCGAACGCCGTGCTATTCAGCAGCGCATTTCTCGACTGCAAAAAGAAGTCAACCAGTTACAAGCTCATCGTTCGCGGTTACGACAGCGACGACAACATCAAGAAGTACCCTCAGTGGCTTTAGTGGGTTATACCAACGCCGGTAAATCTACTTTACTCAATGCCCTGACCAATGCGGAAGTGTACACAGCCGACCAGCTATTTGCTACTCTCGACCCCACCACACGCCGTCTAGCAATTACAAATGCAGTTACTAACGAACCCCAAGAGATTCTGGTAACAGATACAGTAGGGTTCATCCATGAACTACCTGCTTCCCTAATGGATGCCTTCCGTGCCACCCTAGAGGAAGTTACAGAAGCCGACGCCCTACTACATTTAGTAGATTTATCACATCCAGCGTGGTTGAGTCATATTCGCTCAGTTAGGGAAATTCTCGCACAAATGCCCATAACTCCTGGCCCAGCACTGGTTGCTTTTAACAAAATTGATCAAGTCAGTAGCGAGACTCTGGCTTTAGCACGGGAAGAGTTTCCCTTAGCAGTATTTATTTCCGCTAGCCAACGCTTAGGATTAGAAACCCTACGTCAGCGTCTGGCTCAGTTGATTCAATACGCAGTTAACTCTGGTAAATACTGAATAATAAGTCATTAACTCATAAATCATGCTGTAGTCACCATGACTATGGCATGAGTATATTCATATTTCTTATTGCCAGGTTACAGCCATTGTCACATATTTGGATCACTTTTTTCTAGTGGACATAACTGTGTTCCTACACAATAAGTCCACCAAAACTCGATACTATGTAATTATTTACATCAGCATCCTGTACGAGACTTAAAAACCTTTTGGTGTACTCCAAAACTGCCCTGAGAAATTGCCGCACTTAGCCATTGTAGGCTTGTTGTTCTCACCATCATTGATGATATCCAAGCATTTATCTTCACCTGTAAACTGAGTTTTTAACCGCGAATATCCACGACTACCTGTACGTTCTATTTTCCAAAACTGACCAGAATAATTGCCACAATCAGCCATTGTAGGTTTGTTGTTCTCACCATCATTGATGATATCCAAGCATTTAGCCCTACCTGTAAATTGAGTTTTGAGGCGGTAATATCCTCGAGTTTTAGTACGTTCTATCTGCCAAAGCTGACCAGAATAATTGCCACAATCAGCCATTGTAGGTTTGTTGTTCTCACCATCATTGATGATATCCAGGCATCTTTTCTCGCCTGTAAACTGGGTTCTTAGACGATAAGATGAGGATTGAGCAACTGCTTCTCTGGCTACAGGTAGGAACCCTAACATAGGAACAATTACAACCAATAAAATACTAAATACTTTTTTCATACCAGAACTTTCTACCAAAAAACACCACTTAGTTGGACATTACAAGCTCATATCACAAAAAGTAACTAAAAGCTTACTCAGAAGAATAGTAAAAGTATACAGCGTGGTATGTTTATCGAATATCATAATTTTTACTCATGGTTTTAGGGAAACCAATTTAGAAACTGAATACTGTCTGATTCTGCTAAGAAACCCTATGCCAGTGCTTTACTCAAATGATTTCATACGCAGTTAACGCTGGTAAATATTGACAATGAGCTTTGAATTTTTATCATGCAAACCCTAGGCAAAAATACTGAGTTTCATAAGATTATAAAGCCGAAAATGAAGTGTTTTTAAATATAGCTTTTGTATTATAGACAACTTATATTTCTATGCCTAGATTAGTATGAGACTTATCTAATGGTGCTTACAACTTGAGATAAGTCGCAGTGTATTCAATCACCATCATTAAAAGTTGAGTCTCACTATATCTATTTTGTCAGTGTTGATTAACATGAAAAACTTCTTGCCCATTTCAGCAGCGTCTACATTTTTGGCGGCTACTGCTGTTGTGCTCTCGACATCAGCTTTTTTACCTGCTCACGCTGCTTCTTTTAGTTTTAATATCAAAGACTCCACAGATACAAAGTCCCCAGAAGTGAAATTTACTTTAGATGACTTAAACGGATCTGGTCAAATTAAGTTTACAGTAGACTATGTGGGCAATAGCATCAACACAATTGGTGACCTACGGGGTGTTTTCTTTAATATTAAAGATGATTCCCTCCTCAGTGGATTGAAAATTGGAAGTGTCAATGATACTACCAAACTGCCTACATTTATTACCGCCAGCAAATTCGGACCGGCTGGAACAATTGATAAAGTTGGCAACAACAGTAACTCTTTAACTGGACGAGGTCTCAAATTTGATGCAGGGTTAGAAATAGGTCAGCAAGGTATATCGGGAGGCGATGATTTTCAAACTACTAGTTTTATCCTGTACCACACTTCCCAAGATCTCACTTTAGAGCAATTTTCACAGCAGAACTTTGGCGCACGGATCATGAGCGTCGGTTCTGGAAACAACCGTGGAGGTAGCAATAAACTCACTGGTCAAGCTCCATTGTATACCCCACCACCACCAAAACCGAAGAAAGTACCTGAGCCTGCGACAACTGCTGCCCTTGGTTTATTTCTCGCTGGTGCTTTGGGAGTGGCGAAGAAAAAGTCTCTGGCTCAAAGTTCAATTGCCATCTCCTAGAGGTAGATGCTCAGAAATACAGAACACACTCTGAAAGAGAGTTTCAATTAAACAAATACCTACATGGATAGGTGTACGGTATCCCAAAACTTTCGGCAATGTAAACATTATGCCATCGATGCCGTACACCTGTACACTTATTTGTTGAGTCACCCTCATGCGCGGTGAATGCAGCTACATGCACATCAGTATCTCGACAAAGTGATAAATCGCTTACTACGAACAATAAATGCCTAACTAGAAAACAATTAGCTATTTATACTGAAAAATTTCTTACATCCCAAATTAATAACCGTATAGTTGCTGAGGTTAATACTATGTAAAATAGAATAATATAAATATATTAAGAAACTTGGTGCAAACATAAATATTTAGTCAAGGATTTATATGATTCTTGACTAATCTTTATTTGTACAAATATATGTGAGCTGGTTTTAAGGTTAACATCACTACTGAAAATAGCAGATATAGCCACTGGCAAAGTTTTAAAATTAAGAAGTATTAAATCAAGTTGAGGACATTATGGCTGCCAAAGTAGAAATTTACACTTGGAGGACTTGCCCATTTTGCATCCGTGCCAAAAATTTGCTGCACCAAAAGGCGGTTGAATTTATTGAATACAGCATTGATGGAGATGAGGCAGCACGAGATACAATGGCACAGAGAGCAAATGGCAGACGCTCTTTACCACAAATTTTCATCAACGATGAGCACATTGGTGGTTGTGACGACATCCACGCTTTAGACAGACAAGGCAAGCTGGAAGATCTGCTAGCTTCTGAGCAAGTCAACAGTTAAAAGTCAAAATAATATAACTACTGATTGGCAAGGATGTTGGCTGTTTAATTTCTACCGATATCATCTAAAACAACTTGCCAATACTGTATAGATAAAAATTTTCTCAGTAATTGGGCTTTTTCTCAGACAAGTGAGTAAGAATCTGACAGAACATCAGGGGATAATTTAGATTGAATAACCACTAAATTCCTTGGTGATTGAGGCAAAAAGCGTGAAACTGGCTTTCATTATTGATCCCATCCATCAGCTTGACCCATGTCATGATACCAGTGTTGCTCTGATGGAAGCAGCGCAAACTCTAGGACACGAAATCTGGATAACTCAGGCTAACCTGTTGAGCGTGATTGAGGGTAGAGCGTGGGCTTTTCTGCAACGGGTAGAACTCGTACCAGTACAGTTGGTAGAGGGACGCTATTTGGCGGTGAATCCCTGGTATAAGTTGGGACATACATCTTTAACTGCCCTGGAAACAATGGATGCTGTATTTATGCGGACAGATCCACCAGTCAACGATGCTTACCTCTATGCCACTTACATTCTGGATTACATTGACCAAAACAAAACCCTAGTAGTGAATAGTCCTAGGGGGATTCGGGGAGCAAACGAAAAAATGTATGCCCTCCAGTTTACGGATGCAATTCCAGAAACCATAGTTAGTGCTGATAAGCAGTTGATCCGTAAATTTGTGGAAGCCAAAGGAGCAACTGTACTCAAACCACTAGGTAACAAAGCTGGGGAAGGAATTTTATTCTTACAATCAGGCGATCGCAATTTTAATTCCATAGTCGAACTCAGTACCCTGCAAGGACGAGTACCTGTTATGGTACAAAGCTACTTACCAGCAGCCAAGGAGGGAGACAAGCGAATTATTTTGCTGAACGGAGAACCCATTGGTGCCCTCAATCGCCTTTCTAGTGGGAGTGACTTTCGCAATAATATGGCAACTGGTGGTACAGTCGCGCCCACCGAAATTACCTCCAGAGAGTACGAAATTTGCAGCCAAATAGCTGAAAAATTACGCCAAGACGGCTTAATGTTTGTGGGTATTGACGTAATTGGCGGCTACCTAACCGAAGTCAACGTTACTAGTCCGACTGGAGTTAGAGAAATCGATAGGCTCGATGGGACTCAACTTGGTTATCAGGTAATGCAATGGGTTGAGCAAACTCTAAAAAGTAACAAACAACAATAATTTACCTGCTGTCGTTTCAGACTAGAAGTTATAGAACCAAGGGAAGCTAGTGATTGTAGTC
This sequence comes from Goleter apudmare HA4340-LM2, assembly GCA_019359495.1. Classification (GTDB taxonomy): domain Bacteria; phylum Cyanobacteriota; class Cyanobacteriia; order Cyanobacteriales; family Nostocaceae; genus Goleter; species Goleter apudmare. The sequence goes on along the minus strand of JAHHHF010000091.1, from coordinate 97,579 downwards.
CAAACTCCACATCCCTGCTTTTTTGTTCAAAAGAACTAATAGCGGACATCTAAGTCAACAGATTTTGTGCCCTAGTTCATTCTGTCTGTATGTAGCTTTGAGAAATTCCTTCACCATAGACATTTTTGGGATAGCGGTATAACTGCTGACCCCTGCTCTTGGTGAAACTCTATAACTAGGAGATTGTATACAGCGCTCAGTATTACCTGAGAATTCAAATTTACCCTAAAATCTCAGACTCAAAATCCTGGCATCACCTAATTTTTAGGACGTCGCCGTTGTAGAAAATCGGGAATGTCCAATATGGGTTTTTCCTTTGGTTCCGGAATTGGGTTTGGGGGATTAACAGTTGGTGTTGGTGGCTGTGATGTTGGACGTCTAGAGGTAGGTGCTACTCGTGGGTTAGCGACGTTCTGCTGTGGGGCCGCTTGGATTTCACCTGTAAATCCAGTAGCAATTACAGTAATTCTCACCTCACCTTGGAGCCTATCATCAATCACGGCTCCAAAAATAATATTAGCGTTGGGATCTACTACTTCATAAATTGTTTCTGCGGCTGCATTGACTTCATGCAGAGTCAAGTCGCTACCACCAGTAATATTAAATACTACCCCTCTGGCTCCTTCTATAGAACATTCTAGCAAGGGCGAGGAAATAGCAGCGATCGCTGCTTCCCTAGCTCTGGATTTTCCAGAACTTACACCTATGCCCATCAATGCTGATCCCGCGTCTGCCATCACAGCCCGGACATCGGCAAAGTCAACGTTTACCAAGCCAGGGATGGTGATGATATCGGAAATCCCCTGTACCCCTTGGCGCAACACATCATCAGCATAGCGAAAAGCTTCTTGCACAGGTGTTTGCTCTGGGATCACTTCTAGGAGTTTGTTATTGGGAATAATAATTAGTGTATCGACTCTACTTTTTAATCCTTCAATGCCTTGCTCTGCTTGGCTAGTGCGACGACGACCCTCGAAGACAAATGGACGTGTGACAACACCCACTGTCAGAGCACCCATTTCTTTTGCTACTTCTGCGACAATTGGCGCAGCACCTGTTCCAGTACCACCACCCATACCAGCAGTAATAAACACTAGGTCAGCACCTTCTAAAGCCGTGGCGATTTCATCCCGCGATTCTTCAGCTGCCTTTTGACCAATCGCAGGATTGCCACCTGCTCCTAAACCTCGTGTCAGCTTCTGTCCTATTTGCAGCCGACTGGGAGCACCTGCCAAAGTCAAGGCTTGAGCATCAGTGTTAATTGACCAAAACTCGACTCCACTTACATCTGACTCAATCATGCGGTTAACAGCATTACCACCACCGCCACCCACACCAATCACTTTAATGTTGGCAACTCGACCTGGAACAATCTCTCCAATGCGGTTAATTTCAGTAGTAATCTTTTTACTATCATTATTTTGCGAGAAGTTCAGCCCAGAGTGATTAAACGGATTGTTCGAGTTAACCGCCAGTGGGAACCCTGGCTGTCCCACAGATTGGGAGTTTTTATAGGTAAGCCCTTGGTTATTATCAAGTGTCATTGGATTCAGAAAGGGTAGATAAACGACTTTTTCAGGTGCAATTCACCTAAGAGTCAACTATAGTTTGACACTGCCATAGATTGGCGCAGTGTTCTTCATTGTTCTCGCTACTGCAACCCTAACAGGATTGCTGGTGCGAAAGTTAGCCACATGAGCAATCATTAGAGCAGCTAATCGTACAATCGATTCTAGAGAAGTATACCTATATTTACTTAAAATTGATCTGTATAACTTCCAGTAGAGATTAATATCCTTGTTTTTGCTTTGCTGATTTAGCTTGGTATTCCTTGGAAATCGCCAGTACTGTCCCCCCATTTCTGCTAATAATTGAGATTGGTCACTAATCTTACAATTTATACTATTGATTTTTTTTTCGTTGTCCATTATTTGTGTTACTGCATTTTTATTGTATTTTATACAACTTAATCTCCAGGCTGTACTGAGATTAGAGATGCTTGCTGATAGTAAATTTGGTTTTTCGGGATAGATTTTCGTGAACACCTATACAATCAACCTCAGTAAAAGCTCCTCTAAGTCCAAAATTGTCATCAGGTAGCATTACTGCTAAAAACGCTCCTTCGCATATCTTGTCTGCTCTAATAGTATGGCTAATATGTTTGAGCATTGAGCATAATTGCGCCTGGTAACACAAAATGTTCTTTCTACCTACTCATCTTTGGATTTAATAGTAAGGAAGAATTTGCTTGTCAGTTGGTAGAACACCCTAATTAGCTAGCTATTTGATGTGTCTTAACAAACACTTGGTTGGAGCAATATTCTACCCTATAGAAACCCTCACTAGTACCCTCAAACAACTATATATGCCAAATAAGCTTTGTAAACCAACAATAATGGCTCCAGGGAAAGCCTGCGAATCACGCATCCAAAGTAATTCTTCGGTAGATTAAAGCGGATTTTCTATTACCTAAACGAACTGTGGGAAATCATCGTTAGCAAAGTCTTCGAGGCAGAATTGATGGCTACAAAAACTAATCACCCTCTGGGTGCTTGCCTTAAAGAATGCTATACCTGTGTGCTCCGCTTGTAAGTTAGAGATTAATTATCAACTCACAAACTCTTCCCTTTCACACTCTGGGTTTAGTCAAAAATCAGGTAAGTAAAAGGAATATGCCACAGTTAGGAGGCATCTTCGATTGGCTAACACATTGCACCCAATTACTAAATGTGACAGTGACCATCGAGATGTTTTTTTACTCACCAAGGAGATTTTATAGTTGTTTGTCTCATTTTAATTAGAAATTAACAATGTTTTTTATGTGGGTTACTGGAAAACTGTGAAAATAATAAATATATCTAGCGGCATATAACTTTCACATGCTGTGTGTTCCTAATGGTTTTGTGAGTTAACCTTTTGATTTTTTTGGTTCACTTGTACTAATGGATTTTCGGGATTTTTTAGATCAATATACTCTATTTGGCTGGAATTGAGTTTGTCTGGTAAATGGCGCATTTGAGTAAGTATCTTGATTTGTTCAGATATTTGGGAACTCGGAGGACCGAGGTACACATTACCTAGTTCTGTTTTTAAAATTAAATTCGTCGGATCTTGACAATCAATTTCCACTACTTTGACTAAACTCTGACTCACAGCTTGATAGAGTTGCGTCCAGAAGGGACGATACTGCGCTGGGGAGCCAGTTACTTTCAGAATGGGCAATTTTGCATTAGGATTAAGAAATGTATATTTGTCTAAGGGCATCCAAAACCCACTGGCGTCTAGTAATCCTACAGTTCCTTCTTGTTTGTCAGTATCTGTTTTTCCGTTGTTAGGCGTTTGAGCTACTGCTACAGGTACTCGTTTTTTGATTTCGATGATTAATCCAGGGGGAAACAAACGACGGCTAACAGTTGCTTGGGCGATCGTCGGTTGTTGTTTTAAAGAATCGGCAATCAAAGATGGTTGAATCCGCCATAAAGACTGGGGATACGATAGCACTAGTATTGATTGAATCGCTTCATCCGAGAGTAATTGATTCCCTGATTTCATCACAATTTGTTGAGGAGCCTTGAGTACCCACATTGGTTGGATTGCCAACCACAGTAAACTACCCGCTAGACCACTAATGGCAAAAGTTCGCCAAATAGCCTGAATAATCCTCATCTGCCTCTGCCGCCGTAATTTCTTACGCCTCTGGGCTAAATCCGTGCGGGAAACTGAAATGATGCCAGCCATCCAAACCTCTTTCTGGTCTTTAGTCCAATTTAGTTGATGCACTCGGTGCATCTTAATCTAATTTTTAGTAAAGCTTGTCGGCATCTACTAGTCGCTATTCTCAAGACTTTTTTCACGTTTTAGTAACACTTTACAGCAACCATACTAGTACCGCAAAGCGGAATTTAAAATTAAAAATTTGTCTTAAAAAGTTGAGCCACTACTCGACTAGAGTTTCCTAGGTTATAGCAAGTGCTGTTCCTAGGTTAGGGAACCAATCCGGGTAATCTTCTCTTCGGGACGCTTCGCGTAGCTGGCCTCCTCGTAGCGGTATGAGAACCCCTACCCTAGGGGAACGACTTCGTCGAATGATCCCTTACGGGTTCAGCAGTCCCTCTACTTGGGGAAACCCCAAGATCGGGCTGCTTCACCGCACGTGTGGCTGCGCTCACCGCTTACAAAACTGCTCACAAAATTCAAAGGAAACTCAATACAACAGAAATTTTTTCTAGATAATTACAAAATATTTATTTGAGCGCAATACTATACCATAGATATGTTGACAAAAAATGATTAAAATGATATGTCTATCATGACCTAATTTGTGTGTGCATTGCTATAATTAATACAATTTGTAGCTCAAATACAGCTATTAACATTGTGCTCACTAGTAACTTTTTTTACAAAAAATCTCAGGCATACAGTTTTGTCACAAATCTACTGTAAGCCGATAGATTGTCAAAAGTTCAATAGCAGCTGTAAAAAGGACAGATACTTTCAGCACGTGATGGATAATTATATTTCCACCATGCTAATGACAGTTTCCAGTGGCAATAGTGCGCCGAATGTTGCTGTTTGCAGGGTACAAATTATGAGTTAACTATTTAACTCAGTGCCAGTCGATAGCACCTTGTATATAAAAAAACAATAAAACCGCATCTACCTCTACATCTGCATTTACATGAGAACGACACTGAATCTGTCACGTTTTTATAAAGCTTGTAACCCAAGCTACACACTAAACATGAGCAATGTACTGGATCGACAGTACTACATAGATTTTGCCAATGTACGTGGTTGCAAGATAGTAGAAGAATTGCAACGTACCATCAGCCGGATCTCTCCAGATGAGCCGACTTGCCAGTTATTTACTGGGCACATTGGCTGTGGTAAGTCCACAGAGTTACAGCGTCTGAAGGCAGAACTGGAATTAGCAGGATTTCATGTAGTTTATTTTGAATCCAGCCAAGACCTAGATATGGCGGATATCGATGTTAGCGATATTTTGCTGAGTGTAGCTCGTCAAGTCAGTGTGAGTTTAGAAGGAATTGGCATCAAACTGAAACCGGGTTATTTCACTAGTTTGTTTAAAGAAATAGGAGATTTTTTGCAAACTCCTATTGATCTGTCTGCACAGGCGGAGTTGTCTTTAGGCATTGCCAAAATTACTGCTAAAACCCGAGATAGCGCCCAGACGCGTAATCAATTGAGACAATATCTGGAACCACGCACCAATAGTATTTTGCAAGCGATCAACGAAGAAATATTAGAAAAGGCTATAGATCAATTAAAGCAGCGCGGTCAAAAAGGACTAGTAGTAATTGTAGATAACTTAGATCGAGTGGATATGCGCCCTGTAGCATCTGGACGCACGCAGCCGGAGTATCTCTTTATTGATCGAGGCGAACAGTTACGCCGACTTAAATGCCACGTGGTTTACACAATTCCCCTAGCGTTAATTTTTTCTAATGAGTATGAGACACTCAAAAACCGCCTAGGGGGAGGTATCGCTCCCAAGGTTTTGCCAATGGTATTAGTGCGGCAAAGAGATGGTAGTGATTATGAACCAGGTATGTCCTTATTGCGCCAGCTGGTGCTAGCAAGAGCTTTTCCAGAAGTATCCTGGAACGAAAGGTCGTCATTGATCACAGAATTATTTGATCACCCAGAAACCCTGGAACGTATATGTCGTGTGAGTGGCGGTCACATTCGTAATTTATTGGGTTTGCTTTATAGCTGCTTGCAACGCCAAGATCCACCTTTCTCTAGGGAATGTTTAGAAGCTGTAATTAAAGACTACCGTGATGATTTACTACTAGCTATTGATGAAGGCCAGTGGGAATTACTGTTTGAAGTAGTACAGCAGCAAAATGTTAAAGGTGAGTCTGACTATCAGAGCTTACTGCGTAGTATGTATCTATTTGAATACCGGGATCTCCAAGGGCGATGGTTTGGCATCAGTCCAGCTTTGGCAGAAACCGAAAAAGTTCTAACATGGCAGCAAAACAAATAGTGGTAGGGAATGAGGAATGGGAAATTGGGTATCAACAGACAAAGGAGATAAGAAGTTAAGGGGTTGAGGGGGAAGAACCTAGACTAAAACTTTCATGCACTTCCCTGCTTGTCTACTTTCTTCCTCATTCCTAATCCCCAGTCTCTCATCTCTAATTCCTATTTTTTAGCCCGGTTTTAATTTATGACAAAGTGGCAATTTACAACAGCGATCGCTCATCAAAATCAGCACGCTTTGCAAAGGCTGATTCGAGCGATTCATCTCTCCAAGGGTCAATTTGCCTTGATTTTAGTCCGGTGCAACTATGCTCAATTACGGGAGCAAATGTTGGGCAATCTCCGCTTGCTCACTCAAGATATGAATTTACGAGAAATAGTTCTTAATCCATCAACTACTGCCTTACACACCACAATCACTACAGAATTATTTCTCGATCATCCGGCTGTAGTTACAGATTCTTTGCCGTCAGCTGTGATGGTTTTTGGCTTAGAGTCAATTACGACTCTGGAAAACTTACTGACTGGCATTAACCAAGCACGAGATATTTACGCTGTCACTTTTCCTTTTCCCTTGGTCTTATGGCTACAAGATGAAGTTGCGTCAATGCTTTCTCGATTAGCACCTGATTTTAAAAGTTGGGCGGCAACCACCATCAAATTTGACCTAGCAAAAGAATATTTAATTGCTTTGATCCGGCAAGAAACAGAATATCTATTTGCCAAAGTTTTAGAGGCGGGCACTCATAGGTTTTTATCTAATGCTGCTCTTGATTTAGCACCTAATTCCCAAAATCGCCATGAAATTGAATCGGCTCGTAATGATTTATTGCGGTTATATCATGTCAAATTAGAACCAGAATTAGAAGCAAGTTTAGAATTCGTTTTGGGGCGTGACGAATACGCCAATGATCAAATTGATGCGGCTTTAGCTCATTATCAAAGGAGTTTAGTGCTGTGGCAACAGGTAGGTTCAGCAGACAGTGGGTTTAGGGGATTAGTAGAAAATTTAGAAGTATATTCTCCTGATCCGCCTGTGTTGTCATCCCCTCCATTGCTACGGCAGGCAGTGGTGATCTTCCATTTAGGACTATGCTATCGCCGCATGGCAGACCTGAATCAGGGTGCTGACCACAAGTACTGGCAAGATGCTCTTTTGTGGTTTAGGCAATGTCTTGAAATGTTAGAGGCTGCACAAAGACAAGACTTAGTGGCCAAATTTATTTTGCCGGCTTGTGAAATGTTGCTTCGTTTACAAGTTTGGGAAGAATTAGCAGCATTAGCTCAAAAGGCTTTGCAGTTACATGAAAAATATGGTGATCCGGCGCAGGTTGCTCAAGATTATGGCTTTTTAGCAGCTGTGGCAGCTGCGGAATCAAATTGGTTAATAGCGCACGAATTAGTCAATACAGCAATTTCGATTACCGAACAGGCAACCGAAGTTTCGCGGCAGCAGGAAAGCTGGCATCTTTTATTACTAGCACGTACACAGAGACATCTGGATGATTGGGAAGAAGCAATCAATAATTTAGAATGGGCAAAAGTTGTTTGCGAGCTACAGTATGAGCCATCGCTCTATTTAGAGATTTTAGAGGAATTGCGATCGCTCTACTTTTTTCAACGACATGATTACGCTGAAGCCTTTAACCTCAAGCAAGAAAAAATTCAAATAGAGCATCAGTATGGCATTCGTGCCTTCATTGGGGCCAGTCAATTACAGCCGCAGCGCTATAGAATCAACCCAGTTTTAGCGTCACAAAAAATACCATTTATTCCTGAGGAAGTTGCCCAAGAAATAGCTGCTGCGGGACGGCAACAAGATGTCAATCGCTTAATTGAACGAATTACTCGTGCTGACTACAAACTTACAGTGATTCACGGCCCGTCAGGTGTTGGCAAAAGTTCAACAATCAAAGCAGGTCTAGTACCAGCTTTAAAAGGAAAAGTTATAGGTGAACGTATACCTTTACCGATTGTTTTATCTGTTTACACCGATTGGGTGACAGCCTTAGGACGTAGTATTAACCACGTACTCTCACAGACAGAAATATCGGTCGCTGTAGAAATGACCCCGACTATATTGCTCGAAAAGCTGAGGTTGGCATCTGAGCGTAATCACACAATAATTATCATTTTTGACCAATTTGAAGAATTTTTCTTTGTTAGCACATCTCCGGCAAAAAAGATTCAATTTTATAAATTCTTTAGCGAGTGCTTAAACATTCCCTATGTGAAAATGATTCTTTCATTACGGGAAGATTATTTACATTATCTTTTGGAATTTGAACGATTAAGTAAGGAGACTAGCGACGGTTTATATGATCTTGGTGTAATTAATAAAAATATATTAGATAAAGATATTCGCTACTACTTAGGGAACTTCACTCGTGATGATGCTATGGGAATAATCCATAGTTTAACTCAACGTTCACACTATGAAATGAGTGATGAGTTAATTAACCAATTAGTCAATGATTTAGCAGCAGAATTAAACGAAGTACATCCAATTGAATTACAAATAGTCGGTGCTCAACTGCAAGCAGAAAATATCACCACACTAGAGCAATACAAGATTTGTGGCGGTTCAGAAAAACTTGTAGAACGCTGGCTAGAAGAAGTAATCAAAGACTGTGGCCAAGAAAACGAAGAACGTAGCTGGAAATTATTATTGGAATTAACGGATGAAAAAGGTACAAGACCGCTAAAAACCAAAGCTGATTTAGCGGTGGCTTTAGGAAATCATGCGGATAGAATATCAGAATTTGACTCATACTGGGAATTTATTTTAGAAATTTTGGTGGGATCAGGTTTAGTATTGCGAGAGCGAGAAGAATTAGGCGATCGCTACCAGCTGGTTCATGATTATTTAGTCGAGCCAATTCGCCAAAAAAATAACTACGGTATAGTCGCCGAATTAGAAAAAGTTAGATTTGAAAAAACTAGAGCTGAAGTAGCCCAAAAACTCTCTCAAGAGCAACTTAATCTGGTTTTGCAACGACGATTGAAAGAAGCACGTATAGCTGGCCTTGTCTTGGCAATTATGGCAGGTAGCATAGCAGTACTATGGTGGCAAGCCGACTTACAAAAAAGAGCCGCAGTTAGCCAAAGCCTACGAGCTGAACGTAGCGAAACCAACTTTAAAATTAGTGCGATCGCTGCCGCTAGTGAAGCTTTATTTGCCTCTGATAAGGAATTCGATGCTCTATTAGAAAGCTTACGAGCTTGGAAAAGACTCAAACAAGCAGATGGAGTCCAACCAGATACTAAAATACGCGTGGTGACAGCCTTGCAACAAGCAGTTTATGGGGTCAAGGAATTAAATCGTTTAGAGGGACACAGTGATATTGTCTGGAGTGCAACTTTCAGCCCCGATGGTCAATTGTTGGCATCAGGCAGTACAGATAAGATGGTGAAACTTTGGCGTCCTGATGGTCTTTTACTCCAGACTCTTGCAGGACACAGTGATGCTGTCACTAGCGTGAGTTTCAGCCCCGATGGACAGACCCTAGCATCGGCTAGTCTCGACAAAAATGTACAATTATGGCGGAAAAACTCAATTACGGGTGACTTTGACCCCCATCCCTATAAAGTCCTACAAGGGCATGGGGATTGGATTTATAGCGTCAGTTTTAGCCCTGATGGAGAGTTACTGGCCACTGGTGGTAAGGATGGGATAATCAAACTCTGGCGGCAGGATGGAAGTTTAGTAAGAATCCTTAGAGGGCATCAAGGGTGGGTTAACTGGGTCACTTTCAGTCCTGACGGCCAATTTATTGCCTCAGCTAGTGATGACAAGACAATCAAAATTTGGCGTCGTGATGGTAACATCGTCACGACTTTACAAGGACATCAGCAAGGTGTGACTGCTCTGGTTTTCAGCCCTAACGGCCAATTATTAGTATCGGGGAGTAGAGACAAAACAGTCAAGATTTGGCGACGGGAACGTGACAATAATCAAGATGGCTTTGAGTTTCGTGCTTACAAAACCTTACGCCATCATAAAAAGACAATTTGGAGCCTCAACTTCAGTGCCGATGGTAAGAAATTAGCCTCGGGAAGTGAAGACAACACTATCAATCTCTGGAGTGTCTCAGGTGTCTTACTCAACACCTTTAAAGGACACAGCGACACTGTAGCTAGTGTTGCTTTTAGCCCAAATAATCAACTTTTGGCATCTGCCAGTTATGACAAAAGTGTGAAACTTTGGAGTTTAGATGCCCCAAAATTACCGATTCTTCAAGGACATACAGACAGAGTTTTGAGCGTTACTTGGAGTCCTGATGGTCAAATGTTGGCTTCTGCTAGTCGTGATCACACGGTAAAACTCTGGCAAAGAAATATCAAAGGAGGCACAGTAGAAACCCGACTCTACAAGACTTTAACTGGTCACGGAGATCGAGTTACTAGCGTTAGTTTTAATCCCAAAGGTGAAATGCTGGTATCAGGCAGTTTTGACAGAACTGTAAAACTTTGGCGACTCGACGGTACTTTATTCAAGACCCTCGAAGGACATACTGATAGTGTAAACAGCGTCAATTTTAGCCCTGATGGTCAATTATTGGTATCAGCTAGCAAAGATCAAACAGTGAAACTCTGGAACCATGAGGGCAAATTGCTTAAAACTTTGCTCGGACATCAGGATCGAGTCAACAGCGTCAATTTTAGTCCTGATGGCCAGGTGATCGCCTCTGCTAGTGATGACAAAACTGTGAAACTCTGGCGACGTGATGGGACTTTAATTAAAACTTTTTCGCCCCATGATAGTTGGGTATTAGGTGTGAGTTTTAGTCCTGTTGACCAGTTGCTAGCTTCTGCTAGTTGGGATAACACTGTAAAGCTATGGCGGCGGGATGGTACTTTTTTAAAAACATTATTAAAAGGCTACAGTGATAGCGTTAATGCGGTAACTTTTAGTCCTAATGGTGAAATAGTTGCTGCTGCGAGTTATGACAAAACTGTGAAACTCTGGAGTCGTGAGGGTAAATTAATTAAAACCCTCACTGGACATCAAGGCGCAGTGTTTAGTGTCAGCTTTAGCCCTGATGGAAAAACTTTGGCATCAGCTAGCGACGACAACACGATAATTCTATGGAACTTGGATATTGATAACCTGCTCTTGCGTGGTTGTAGCTGGGTGGATGATTATCTCAGATACAACCGCAATGTTGAAGGGCGCGATCGCCTTCTTTGTGATTTCGTCACCCCCAGACCTTAGTACCACGAGTTATGAGTTATGAGTGTGAGGCGCAAAGAGTTTTTAATTGAAAACTCAAAACATGTGACTAAGTTACCAGCCACATGAGCGATCGCTGCCAATTAAACTATCACTATTTTCATCATTAGCCTCTTGTACCAATTTCACTAAAAAAGCTTTTAGCCTCATGCGCTCAATATAAGGCCAGCCACCCTCAGACTCGATATCTTTCAGCAGTGAGTAGAGTTGCTGACGGTTATCAGGCAAACTGTCTTGAAAAGACCCATCTCGGATTTCTCGATGTAACTCCTCCAACCGCCTCAGCAACGCCAAAAGTCCTATGGAGTCTCCTTGATAACTCTCAGCCGCATCATAAACCGTAGTTGATATCGCTTGCAGTTTTGCAGACAAATTTCCTGATTCCAAACTTCTATCGTTGCTCATGCCAACTTTTCTTTGTAAATTTAAGGTCTACTCAAATTTACCGAAGATTTTTGACTAGTAGGGAATATGCAAGTTCTGGTGGCTTCTGGAAGGGACTGGAAATGGTTTAGGCTAATCTTGACCACGCTCTGAGTTTACAGGCGTTGACTGCCCAAGTAAGGGCAGACCATAATCTGATTTGTATCCATACCAACCAGAATTGCAGTTGGGTATTTGCGCGATCGCCTCTAAAACAGAGCAGTAACGCTTAACACAGCTTCTGCAATAGCTAGATGGGATCAAGATGTTCTTGCTTAGAAATAGAATACTTTGATTTTGAGTTTCAAAAAATCGTATGATCTGGCTGATTTCCCTATCAAACAATTAGCTGTATGTAGTAGCGTCACATACATACTACGAAGTGTCTTAGGCGATGTCCCTTTTGCCTATAGCAACAGCAAAACGCGAAGAGAATCCCACTTTTCGTTTTCTTCAAGGTAAGCTCTGACGCCGCTCTCTTACAGGGTGTAGTTATCCATACACCCAAACTCTATCCAATGACGCCAACAGTGAAACTGCTGGTTTGGTCCCACTAGCACCACACATCCAAAAAAGATGTCCTGTGTTGTCTAGTCTGACACTTGCAATCCAGATTTCAGGAAGCGACACGTTTAATTACGTTTAGCAGAGCAGTTTTACAACTTAGATATTAATTTTTGACATTGAGGTTGACCATGAGGTATCGCGCTTTAATTGTTGCATTCTTGGCTTTGTGCCTGGGCCTAATAACCGCTTGTAGCGACGGATCATCATCTTCTGGTAGAGATATACTCACTTACGAACAAATTCGCGGCACTGGTTTAGCCAACAAATGCCCCCAACTATCAGAAACAAGCCGTGGTTCGATTCCCATTGATTCTAGCCAGTCTTACGCTATTAAAGAACTTTGCTTGGAACCAACCCAGTTCTTTGTGAAAGAAGAACCTGCTAATAAACGGCAAGAAGCAGAATTTGTTGCTGGCAAATTATTGACTAGGTATACTTCCACCATTGACCAGGTGCAAGGCGATCTGAAAATTAACCCAGATAATAGTCTGACCTTTGTAGAAAAAGATGGTCTGGATTTCCAGGCCATTACTGTCCAGCTACCTGGTGGCGAGCGAGTACCCTTCCTCTTCACTATTAAAAACTTGGTTGCTCAATCACAACCTGGTTTGAAGAGTGTTAATACTTCCACAGACTTTGAAGGCACTTTCAAAGTACCTTCCTACCGTGGTGCTGCTTTCTTAGATCCTAAAGGTCGTGGTGTTGTCAGTGGTTATGATAACGCTGTGGCTCTCCCTGCCCAAGCAGATGATGACGAACTTACCCGTACCAACGTCAAGCGTGCTGAAATTCTCAGTGGCAAGATTTCTCTGCAAATAGCTAAAGTTGACAGCGTTAGTGGTGAAATTGCTGGTACTTTCGAGAGTGAACAGCCATCTGATACTGATTTAGGTGCTGGCGAACCTAAAGAAGTTAAGATTCGCGGTCTGTTTTATGCCAGAGTTGAACCAAATCGCGGCTAAATCTTCCTGGATACCCCAATTTTTAGCCATCAGGCTTAAACGCTGAGATTAACCCTTTTACCCACCTAATCATTAGGTAAGTAAAAGGGTTTTTTGGCGATAGGATCAACTACTTAACGGGTAATATCGTTTTAGATTTTAGACTTCATTGTGAGCAGTACTTCGACTTTTTCTGAGGTTGCTGCTACGCGTAGCTTGGTTCCCTGGAGGGGTATCCTCAACACAAGTCAATCTAAGGATTTTGGATTGGCAATTCCTGTCTGCATATGAGTTTTATGAATCCAACTGTAGCCATCATTTTTCAAATTGGTACAAAATTTTTGAAATCAGTATAAACATTTATCTATTATTGAATTTATAGGCAAGGAATTCGGCAGATTGCTAGTGTTCAGCAAATAGTTATATTCACTGTTGACTAATAAGGCAATAGTAGATATGTACGTATATTTACGCTCAAACACTTAGAGGTTTTCATTATTCTATAAATTTTATAAATTATCGCCAATTCATACCGTATTGTTACGGTTAAAAAGAATTTATTAAAATCTAGCAAAATAAAAACAATTGTGATTTTACACACTTTAGTAAGTCTCATATTTAATGAGCTAAATTAAGTAAAATCCCGGTTTGAAATTAAGTAAATAATTTCATATTTTGGCTACAGGTCATAACGAAGCTCAAAGGCAAGCAAAAAGAAAACTTTGCTTGTCTCAATTCTGCTCGATTGTCAACCCAATATAGAATTTTTTCCACATAAAAAGTTTACTATTTACCAGAGAAATTTCTGGGTAATATCAGGTGAGTTTGCTTTGACATGGCGTAATCATATCTGGATTTAAAAGCGAGTCATTGACAGTTTATTTGCTCAAAAAAAGCGGTGCTATGCCTACTACAGCCACTAATGAACTGAAGCATGAGATTTGGCAGATCTTGCGAGAATATCAAAAATCTCGCTCAGAGACTGTTCGTAATCAACTAGTGCAACTCAATTTTGGACTTGTGAGAAAAGAAGCTCACTATTGGATGAATCAATGCCATGAAAGCTATGAGGACTTGCTCCAAGTAGGCTGCTTGGGTTTAATTAGGGCTATTGAAAGATTTGAAATTTCTAAGGGACATGCCTTTAGTTCATTTGCTATTCCCTATATTCGCGGTGAAATTCAACATTACCTGCGGGATAAAGGCGTCACTGTACGAATTCCCCGACGTTATTTAGCTCTGCAACAACAGGCAATAGGAGTTTCACGTTCTTTGCGTGAAAAATACAATCGCCCACCTACTGACACAGAACTAGCAGCAGCATTGGAAATTTCTGCAACTGAATGGCAAGAAATTAAATTAGCATGGGTAAATCGCGCCCCTTTGAGCCTAGATGTACCTGTGCAAGATGGAGAAGAAGGGGCTACAAGCTTGGGGGAATTAGTTCCAGATCCTCACTACCGCAGCTTTCAATTGGCGCAGGAAGACCGATTTCGTTTACAACAAGCATTAGTTCAACTAGAAAAGCACACCCGTGAAGTTTTGGAGTATGTGTTTTTGCATGATTTGACACAAAAGCAAGTAGCAGAACACATGGGGATTAGTGTAGTTACGGTTTCTCGTAGAGTCAAGAAAGGGCTTGACTTATTGAAACACCTGATGGGCACTGTAGATGATTAACTGCACCTAGAGTAAACGCGCATAACTGCCGTGTAAGCAGTGTTAAAAATAACCTTTGCAATGTCAAAAATTAGGTTATAAAGGGAACAGACTTAGCCTGAGATACAAATTTTAGGCATGTTAATTTCCCCAAGCAAATTTTTCTATTGCTTTTGAGAGCAGCTAATGAGCAAAAGAAATTCCACGATTGCAGGTGCAGCCATTTTAATTTTGGCGATCGCTGGATGTGCTTCTGAAAGCACACCAGAAGCTACCATTCCTAGTCCAGAGGCAACTAACCCTAGTCCAAATGCGGCACTAGTGAAAAAGTCGCCACAGACTATCCAATCTTTTAATAATCCAGTAGTGGCAGCTAAAAATGTATCTCAAGTTCCCTCTAAATCTCCTAATTTAATTCAGCCAACTAATGCCACAGAACGAGCTGATGTAGTGTTAAAAGGTCGCAATGACCCGTTTGCCCAAATTATTGGGCAAACGGTGATCGAAGTTCCTGATAGCAATGCCAAACCTGTTCCTAATTTGCCTCCCTTACCGATTGCTAAGGCTAAAACTGTCGCAGGCAAATTATCACAACGAAGTGCCGTAATTTCTGGCACTTTGAAGGCAACCCAGAGATCCGCTAGTCTGCCTGCAACTCGAGTTTTACCTGCTGGGCCCATTCCAATCTTACCTAGTGCTTTACCTCCAGTGGTTCCCAGCCCCAATCTGGTGTCTTTACTACCACAGTCAGCACAACCTGATTTAGCAAAAGCAGTTGTTGTGAGCGGTGTTGTGTTGCTGGGCAATAAACTCCAGGCAATTATCAAAGTGCCAAATGAGCCGACAAGTCGCTACGTGCAGGCAGGACAGCGACTGGCAAACGGTTTGCTGATCAAACGTATTGAAATGAATGAAGGTTCCAACCCGGTCGTGATTGTGGAACAATATGGTATTGAAGTTGCCAGAATGGTCGGAGATGCACCATCTGCTACAGATGCTGCTGCAAATCCTGTTTCTGTGACAACACCACCACAAAGTTCTGTTTCTACTGCCGGAGCTTCATAATGACGGAGACTAGGGAAAAAATTGAATTTACTGGTTTACCTTTAGCAGTTTATCGAGAGATAGCGGCTCATCTACGTCAAGTCGATGGGGTAGAGGTAGATTTAATTCCCCAATCAAGCCAGCAGTTTGATTATCATCAAAGTCAAATCGCTGGCTTGTCAATCTCCTGGGCTTTAAACTCTACTTCCGAAAGTCGGCAACGCGTTCAGCAAATCTTGGCTTACTATCAAAACCGTTATGGTATTTGATGAAGTTATTACTAATATATTTCTCGCATGAATATTTCTCTTCACCCTAAATCCCTTTCCTCATCTTGGGAGAGGGACTTTGATTACCAGGAAAGAGAAACCGGGTATAAAATGCCCCCAGTTGCTTCCATAAAAAAGGAAACTGGGGGTTAATTACGTTTTATTAAAATTAGAGAAATTTAGCTGAGTTTTCATGAAATAAATTCAAATGAGTACTGGTGTGAACACTGGTATTTGCTCAAACATGATAATTTATTGGTAACTAGTTATAATATATACAATAATAAGAACTCTACTGTAAGCAAAAATTAGAATGTTTAGCAGTCTAGATAGTTTTTTGTCTATGAAGTATGGTTATCTATGTATGTGGCAATACTACAGTAAAACTACTGTTCAATATTTATGCTTAAATTAAAGGTAAGTTTAGATTACATTTGTTAAGTATCCATATCAGAAGTCTCATGCACTACTTGATAGGTGGTATTCTTTGTGACTATAAACAAAATTACTCCCGGACAACCACTGACTTCTACACAAAAATTTGGCTTAGAATTGGCTGCCATTTTGAGTGGTGGACGAGATGTTGTATTAGCAATTGATTTGACGGAAAGTGTGGGATTAAATGATGAAGGTCGCATCCGCCTACGTCAGATAATTGAAGATAGCCTCAAACCTGGAGATACTGTATACGTTGTTCCTTTTGCTAAAAATGTAGATTTAGGTGGAGTTACATCAGGTGTTAATCAATTAGCAGCACCTATGTACTTTAGCAGTAAAAATCAAGAAAATATTGATAAGATTTTAGCGAGAATACCTTTTATATCTGATCCAAATCGCTATGGTACTGATATTCAAAGAGCAGAATTAACTATTTATCAAAGTATTGCTCAAATAAATCAAAATCGTGTTCAAAATAATCAATTAATCAAGGCACAATCTATTGTTTGGGTTACTGATGCACCTTTATTGACACAACCTGGTATTAGCTCGCAAGTTTGGATAGAAACACCTGCTGATAGTCGGTTTCGTATCAGCGATTCTCCTGAAAGTCAAGAGCGACAGGCTTGGATTAAAGCTTTGCCATTAAAAGTGCGATCGCGTCCAATTATAACTAAAGACAATAAAGAATATAAACTTACTGTAGTAGACATTGACCCGACAATTCAAGAATTTTGTACTCCAGCGCCAGGTGGTCAAGAAACTTGTTTAGTAACTCCTTATTTAATCAGAAAATTATGGTTGCCGGGGTTAGTTGTATTATTAATAATTACTGGTTTGTTTTGGACAGCTTTCAAGTTATATCGATTACAAAAACGTTGGCAGTTAATAGTAGATTTTGAAGCTACTACCAAACCAGAAGACCAAAGATGCAGACTACTCAATAATAAACGCATTGCTATTGGAGAATATGATGCAACTTGTGTTGATTCTATTGACTGTCCGGGAGTGGAAGTTAGAGCATATTTAGAACGTAAGGGTGAAAAGCTGTATTTAGTACCAACTAATTCCGCACCAATTTTCTATCAAGGTACAAAAATTACATCTCCTACTCCCATATCACGGTCTAGCTTTAGGCTAAATTGTCCAGATAATCGCCAAAACGACTACGAGATAATTATTAAAGTAAAAAAATAGTAATTATGGGTGCATCATGATCAATCAGCCAAATTTAAGTGATCTGCAATATAGAGGAATTAATCGCACAATTTGTATTGGTTTAGGTGGTACTGGAAGAGATGTTTTGATGCGAATTCGGCGGCTAATTGTTGACCGCTATGGAGATTTAAGTAACCTGCCAATTATCAGTTTTGTTCATATTGATACAGATAAATCCGCAACTCAAGTGACTGGTATTCGTACAGGAAGTACCTATCATGGTGTTGACCTCAGTTTTCGAGAAGCTGAAAAAGTCAGCGCTACGATGTCCGTCAAGGAAGTTAATATGTTTGTCGAAGGATTGGAACGACGTTCTGAATATACTAATTATGGACCCTTCGACCATATTGCTAGATGGTTTCCTCTGCAATTATTGCGGAATATTAAAGCTGTAGAAGAAGGTGCAAAAGGTATTAGACCTGTAGGCAGACTAGCTTTTTTTCACAATTATCACAAGATAACTACAGCAATTGAAACCGCAGAAAGACGCACTAGAGGACATGACTCTCTATTGCTGAGGAGGGGTTTAAGGGTTGATCCTGGTTTGAGTATTTTTGTAATTGGTTCTCTGTGTGGTGGTACAGGAAGCGGGATGTTTTTGGATATTGCTTATAGCCTCAGACATGTTTATGCAGATCAAAACACCCAGCTTGTCAGCTATTTAGTGATTAGTCCGGAGTTATACGGTAATACTCCTAGTATGAGTGCTAACACATACGCTGCGCTCAAGGAGCTAAATTACTACAGCGCTCGTGGGACAAAATTTGAAGCCTGCTATGATATTCAAAATTTAGTAATTGTCCAGGAAAAAAGACCACCGTTTGATTATACATATTTGGTGTCTGGTCAAACAGGAGGTGAATATGAAATTCAAGCACAGGGTAAGTTATGTAATGTAATTGCTCATAAAATTGCTTTGGATTTTTCTAGTGAATTAGCACCAGCAATTAAAGGACCAAGAGATAATTTTGCTCAACACATGTTTCAGTGGGATCAACATCCACGTCCTAATGAACAAAGCTATTTAACATTTGGGTTAGCAGCCATTTATTTCCCCCGTGATACGATTGTGCAAATAGCTTTAATTAGGGTAAATTTGGCATTAGCTAAGTTTTGGTTAAATGGCAAAGGTCAAAGTCCAGATCCTGCAAAGTTATTGGAACAATTCCTCATCCAGTCTCGTTGGCATAATGACCTAGCACAGAAAGATGGTTTAACTAGAAAATTGGCAGAGTCTGTAGAGGATGCTAATCGGAATTTTAGTAGTACTATCAATGCCTGGAGAAATAAACTAGAGCGGTTGATTACAGAATGCCAAAATAGGGATGACCGCCAGAGTATTTGTCAACAGATACCAAGAGAGTTTCGGGAGCAATTTCGCAAACTGCAACCGGGTGAAACGGAAAGTACTAGAGGTGTGTGGTTGACGCGCATCATACAGGTTCGTCCTCATATTACCCAAGAATTCAAGACTAATATTGATGATTATCTTAGTCAGTTGTTGACACCGAGTGAGCAGAATTTCTCGATTAAAAATAGCCGTGATTGGCTAGATGCTTTACAGTATGAACTGTATACTTATCAAAGTAATTTACAAGACGCTATTACGAACTTTTCTGGTATGAAGCGTCTAGAAGACATCGATAAAAAATGGCGGGATACGGAGCAAGCAATTGCAGATATTGAACAAAAAGCCGGGATTCCTTTTTTGAATAATAAGAATAACCAAGTACAAGCAGAAGCTAAAAGAGTAGTGCAAGAAGTTTGTGCAATTATTCAGCATAATTTTGATTTAACAGTCCACCAAGAAGCGCTAAAAATTGTCACAGAATTACAAAAGCATATTCAAGAAAGAGCAACTCAAGTCACAGCTTTTAGTCGATTAGTGGAAGATTTACAAACTGTCTACGAAAAACAAGACACGGAATTAAGACAGTTGAATTTTGATGAAATGAGTGGGGAGGCAATATTTGATATTGAAGATATTGACCGATGTCATCAAACAATGTTGCCAGAAGATGATTTTCGCGGACAGTTAGTATTAGTCAGTGCGGAAATTACGGAACCTAGAGGTAGGGGTCAATCTTTAGCTAATTTCATAGATAAAGAAAAAACTACTCTCGACCAATTGCAAAAGGAAATTGATATCAAGGTTGATAGCTTATTTGCTTCACGGGTTGTCAATATTGTCAACTCTGTGATTAAGCGGTTTATGCAAAAGTATCCTTTAGCGGCGCGTTCTAATCGGTTAGCGCAAATTATGCAGGAGGCTAAACCTTTATTACGTCTGAATTTGAGTGATCCTTATTTCCGGGAAGATGCAGCTAAAAGTAGTGAGTTAATTGGTTTTAAGGATACAGATGAGTTAGAGGTGCGACAATTTAAAACTTTGTTGGCGCAAGAGTTGGGGGTGGAATCGAGTATTTTAAAAGCAACCCAAGCTGATGACGAAATTTTATTTGTGAATGAGTATGCTGCTTTTCCCCTCAGACTGATTAGTAGTGTAGAGAGGATGAGAATTCCCTATCTGCGGGAGCAAAATTCTGCTACTTCTTTTTTGCATAACGATTATCACATGGCGTTTCCTGATATTATACCGCCAGATGCGATCGCTATGGAAAAATTGGAGGATATGTTCTATCCTTCTCAAGCGTTTGATCTGCTGAAGGAAAACCAAAAAACGAAGCAATTGGAATTTCAGTATTATGATGAATTGCGCGATAGTTACAACACTGCTTCTTTAAGTCCGGAGTGGAACCAAGCTTTAGAAGAACTGGCTAATCACAAGGAGATGACTGATGCTCTACAACAGCTTTTAGAAGACAAAATCGCTTTAATCGCCAGACAACCTCATCTCTGGGAAGATGAATATTTACCGAAACTACGACAATTTGTTCAAGTAGTAGACAAATTACCAGAAGATAGTCCTAATTATCCTTATAAAGCAGCAGTAGTGGGAACTTCTGCGAATACAGATCCCACAGCTAAAGAGGGAATTATTAATCGCTTTCGCAGAAAAATGAATGAGAAGTTGAGAACTGCTCAAGGTTCTAGTCTTGCACCTAATAGTAATAGAGTAAATCAGCCAGTAATTACTGGTGAAATTGTTATTGATTCCTCAGCAAAATCTCTTGATAATAAAGCAAAACGACGGCAAGAATTGGAGCTACTCAAACAAGATTTGAGAGATGGTATTATCAGTGATGCAGAGTATGAGCAGGAAAAACAAAGAATTTTCTCTCAATATCCTCTATAGTTTTTTAGTTTGGTATAGTTCAATAAATTTTGGGAAACTTGAGATGGAATATGAACATAGTCTTTGATACCAACCTTTTAAGCGAGGTACAGAAGTAATTTTTTTTAACGCAGAGTAGCGCCAAGGTAACGCAAAGTGACGCGGAGGTTTACACAATTTTTTAAAGATGTGCTTAGTAACTCAGCAGATTAGTAAACACTTAAAATGGAGGATTTATGCCGCCAATACCAGGTTATTTAGTTTTTTTTATTATCTTTGTCATTGTATTATCAGTGGTGACTGGTTTGTTTCGGTTGGCTCTTTATCAACGACTTGCAGATTTGGAAGAAAAGGTCAGACGTGTAATTGATGATTCACCTGTGGGGAAGAAGCCAAAAATACTGGAAGAATTAGAAGAGAGGTTTAGGAAGGCTAGTGGTAGTTTGGAGCAAGTCAATACAGTAGCGTTAATTGACCAAGTTTATAACCGAGCCAAGTTGGGAAAATTTACATACGAACAAATAGATTATTGGTGTCGGATTATTCCTAATTTGCTTTTAGCTTTTGGTTTGCTAGGAACTTTTGTAGGTATTACGTTGAATTTAGGTGCGTTGAGTCAAACAATTAATCAAAGTATTACTAGTAATATTAATGATTTAATTGCGGAGTTAAATCAACCGTTATCAGGGATGAGTATTGCTTTTACTACTAGTTTAGTAGGGTTGCTATTTAGTATAGGTTTAACAGTTTTTAATTGGTTTAAAAATACTACTTTACTCAAGCATCAATTAATTAGTTCTCTGGAAGATTATCTGGATAACATATATCAACCCCAAGTACAAGGTGATACTCGCCTCGATAAAATAGTTAATAAGATGGTATCCCAGCAGGATTTGTTTTTGACTAGTTTTGGTTCTACGGTGCGGGATGCAGTGGAACAATCTATGAAGGATGTGGCTAAACAAATTGCTGATGGGAATAAGGTAGCCAATAATTTAGCCAAGCAAGTTTATGAAAGTTTCTATCAAGCTGCTGGTACTATATCGGCGGCGGCTAATGAGTTTGAACATGCAACTGAGGCGATGAATGCTAAATTGTATATCTTTAAAGAATCGGCGGAAATTTTTGAAAAAAGTCAGTTTCCACAGCAGTTATCAGCCGCTACCGCTAATTTGACTACTACACAAAAGAACTTTGCCCAATCTACTCTGAGTTTAGCAAAATCTGCTCAGTTAATTGAGGTGGCGTTACAGGAAATGCAGCGCTGTACTCAGGAATTGACTAATTTAGCGATAGATGTGAAAAATGTGAATCAAACTTCTGTGCAAGTTTTAGGATTGCATGAAAATAATCAAAGGTCTTTGGGTGAGATTATTCCACAACTCCAACAAGGTGCAGGTAGTTATGCTAAAGCAATTGAACAGCTAAATAATTTAGAAGGGAGAATTGCCAGTAAGGCTGATAGTTTAACTCAGATAGAGTTAGCAATATCACAATTAATAACGGTGGAAAAAAGCTATACAGCACAGGTAAATACTGCGATTGAGGCTTTAGGCGATCGCTTAATTTTAAACCTATCTCAACAAATCGCTACCAATAATCAAAAAGTTAACGTGATTATTGATAACCTAGAAGGATATGCTAATCAATTAGGTGTGAAATTGGATATGTCTAAATCTGATTTTATAGACTTGATCCAGAATAATAGTGAAAGGTTAAATTCAGAATACAAAAATGTCGGCACTTTGATTGTGCAAGGAGTTATTAAACAAACAGAAACGAATAAGCAAGGGTTGCAAATGTTAATTAATAATGTACAGGATTTTAATCAAGATGTTAATAATATCAAAGATGAAATTTATATGTTGAGACAGCAGATAGAAAAGCTAGGGAGTTAAGTGAGTATATTTTTTAACGCAGAGTGTCGCGGAGTTTTTTATTAGAGATGTAATCATTACCTGAGTAGGATAGCAAAGGCTTTGTATCTATAATTTAAATTTATTAAAAATTGCAATTATGCCTCGTCGCTCAAGATATTCGGCATCACCGGAAGATTTGAATATTTGGTCGGCTTTTACAGATTTAATGTCAAACGCCTTCATGATTCTTATCTTGTTTTTGTTAATAGCTATTTTAATCGCAGCTATATCAAAACAAGAATTTCAGCAGGTATTGCAGAATTTGGATAAGAATGAAAAAAACAAGGTGGATTTGACACGCAAAGTGAGTGAACTAGAAAAGCGAATTGTAATTTTAAATAAACAACTAAAATCCCAAAAAACATTAACTGATGCACCACCAATTATTGTGATTAAAGATGAAGGTGCATATCGATTTGCTTCTGGTAGTGCGGAGATTCCACAGCAAATGTCCCAATATATTTTGCAACAAATTGTACCGGAAATTGAAACGAGAACTAAACAATACAATATCAATGTGGTGGAAATCATTGGACACACCGATGGTCAACCGAATACTGGTGCTAGGAGTAGCTTAGACCTGAATTTAGAGCAAGTAGTGAGTGGTGAACTCCCATTAGGAAATCTCAAAGCAGGTTCTAACGCTGATTTGGGTTTGATGCGTGCTTTAGCAGTCGTCAAAGTGCTACGTGATATCCAAAGTAAAGCGCAAAGACTGCAAGGATTGAAGTTTCGGGCTTATTCGGCGGCGCAGTTGATTTTACCCAATGGCGAATTTGCACCTCTGGCCCGCCAAGATGATGTGACAAGGCGACGGATTGAAATTCGGTTTACGCGCTTGGGTGAAGTACGGGAAGTCAGGTAAAAAGCAATGTCTTAATCAAAACATGACATTGGGTGATGAAATTCCAAATTGCTGAGGTAAACTTGCAAGCAAGTAATGCAAAATATTACTCACCTGCTCTTCGGTCTGGGCATCACTCACAATGGAACACTGGCAATTTCTCATACAGAGACAGGGCGATCGCTCTTGGCATCCCTTAGAATCTCCAAACATAGAAATCCTGGAAGGTCGGTATAGGGTTTTAGCACGTTCTAACCGTCCGAATACGGATGTGGAAGTACGGGTAACTCATTCTTCAACCCAGGAAGTACCACCAAAACGGCGAGTCCAAAAGCGATCGCGTCGTACTAACGCTGAAGGTTTAATGGCGGTAGTACCCTTTACCTACTTGAAGCCAGGAGTTTGGGAACTGCAATGCTCTGGTGACTTGATGTCGGATATTCTCGGTACATCCTGGCGGTACAGTGTTCATTTACAAGTCTTGCCTCAATCAGTAAATGGAAACATCAGCAGACTGGATGAGGGGGAAAATGCAGAGTCACCCGATTATTTAGATACCACTGCCCCAGTACAATTGGCCATTCCGGCAGCACAGACGATCAATATCATCGCAGAACGGGCATCAACAACTGATTTGCCCAAAGAAACCGCAGAAGATTTAGTTATTGATCAGCCTGTCAGCCCGGTTTGGTTCAAAGGTGAAACGGCAGAACAAATTTTACACAACTTAATAGAGTTAGCTTTACCGACTTCGGAATCGCTATTAGTGAATGGAAGCCTTGAGAATGAGTCAGCAACACCAACATCACCACCGTTGTTGCTTACCCTAGATCAAGGAACTTATGTGGCTCGTTGGGGAGAAAGTCTCACTATCAACGGGCGAGTGGAGTTAACAGAAAAAGCAAATCTGGAAGCTGAACCACAACATCTCTATGCACTGGAACTAGGAGTTGAACTGCGATCGCCCCAAGGAGCAGAAATCTTAACCCGGATACGCCAACCTTTACCCGATGAGGTGCTACCCTTCACGATCAGATACGCGATTGACATTCCTGCTGAGTATGAATCCAAGCTAATTTTGGCGGATATTGGTTTATATGGGGCATTCACTGATCTGGGTGAAGTCATACTGTTAGCTAACCAGTCTTTTACCATTACCGCAGATGTGACGGAATTACTAGCCATCTCAGCCGCATTAGCATCTAGTACAGCCAGATCAGATGATCAGAGTTTAGCGATAACTCCACCTGTGAATAGAGAACCAGAATCATCTGTGAAACTCGATTTGTCACTGGTAAATTTGGTCAAAAGCACCAAAAAAGACCAATCCTTAGTACTTAGTTCCTCGACAAGTACATCTCTACCACCAGGTGCTGACTCACGAATGCCAAAGAAATCAGCATCTACCCGTGGGCTGCAATTACCGAATTTACCACCAATGCCAACTCACGTGATCGCTATTAGTGATCTTGTCTGGGAAAGAGAAGGGGTGACTAGAGCGATCGCGGCTGGCGTGATCACAGCAGATCCAAAACCAGAAGATATCTTAGACAAGGAAGATTCCATTACTCCCATCAACCTAGAGCAGTTGGTGATTAGAAATCGTCCAGTGCCAACTATCAGTAAAGCTTTTCCCTACTTGAAACGGCTACCAGCTTCGCCTGATGGTCAAGAAGAAGTAAGTAGCAATGTGCCAGAAGCACTAGCAATTCAGACTTTTACCGAATCTGAAGCGATGGATATCACTAACAGTACTGATGAAAGTATTGATGACAATACACCCCAATTAGTAGCAGGTGATATACAACCTCTCGATGAGTCGGTAGCAGAATTAGCTGTACCACCGCAGTCGATCACAGAAGCAGGTATTCGCTTTAATTCAGAATTAGTCATTGAGGGCAATCCCAACTCATCCCCCTTGATTAGGAAATGGTTACAAAGCCAGGGGTACATCTTACCTGAGCCAATCCATGTGCCAGACCAGGACGATGATACCTACCTTCCACCCCGCCAGACCATATCTCGAAATCAGGTGCCTCTGCCTCCCGCTCCTGAACTGCCAACATTTAATCTCGACCTGCCCTTACTAGATATTGAACCTGCAATATCGAGAGATGAGGAGGCAGTGAAACTAGAAAACATACAACCACCGGAAAATACGGTGATGATCAAACCAGAGGAGGCAGCAATACTGGCAGATTTGTCGCCAGATCATAGCGTCAAAGCAGTCTCTGGATTACGCCGTCCAGTACCCCCTCTACCGCCTCCCCATCGTCCGAAGCCACAGCCAGCTTGGTTGTCTCAAGAAATTGTGGTAGATGATATAGATATTGAACCTGAAGCTAATGTGACCGATGAAAATACATTAGAGCAGCCGGAACAACCAGACGCAAATGAATCTCCGCTTGTAGTAAAAAGTGGGGTAATTAATGAACCCTTACCCATTCCCCAACTGCATGTGCCAGAAGGCGAGTTGATTGCAGGTAAATCTGTGACAATTCGTTTAGAACTACCAGAGTTAAGTCCTCAAGTTGCGATCAAGTTATGGGTTGAGGATTATCAAACTCGCTGGTTACTGGATGGGCCACATTTGCTGAAAAACTTACTACCGACTCCTATGGGAGGTTTGGAAGTGATTACGCAATTAACCATTCCCTTTGGTTGTATGGAAATTCGCTTAGAAGCGATCGCTCTAAATTTAGTTACCCAACAAGAAAGCCACAAAGTCACCATAGTGCGGCAAGTAATTCCTCCAGACTTGCCAACCTTACAGCTAGATGAACTACTGGGTATTTGACAGTGAGTTGAGAGAATAGGGGAGCTACGTCTATATCAAGGCCCGACGTCCTCATCTAGACTGTGTTAAAAATTTTGAGAATTTAAAAAATCGGGCAGAATTTGCAGTAAGCTCATCTTGAATTGTCGTGTGATTTAACAGGAATACAGACTATGACAACTGAATTTTTGCCTCATATCTTGGCTAGTACTTCCTACCTGTCTTCGATCTTTGTTCCCATTATTGGTTGGGTTGTGCCAGCTGTGGGGATCGCGTTTTTGTTTTTATACATTGAGAGCGAAGATATTGCTTAATTGGCTAATAGGTAATAGGTTGCTGCACTTTTTACCAATTAGCTCATAATTGGGCTAATGAATATGAGAAGACCGCCTATCTCACGGAGACAGGCGGTTTTTTCCTGGTGTTTTCTAAACAATTGTTAGAAAACTCACATTACAGATATTCGGTTCAAGCTTGTCTTATATTGAAGAACCAATACCTGCATAGGCACCATAAAAGAAAATGCCTAAGACTGTGATTATACCCAATCCTGCGATCGTAGCGACGACCCACAAGGGAATTCTTCCACTTCCAGACACAGATTTTCTCCTCCCTTAACAACAAATCAACACAAGTTAAATAAACAAAGATTAACAACAGCTGTTCCAGTTAGTTAAAGAAGTAACTGGAAAACAAAATCCCTAAAACAAAAATCAGTAGTAATCCCAAGTAAAGGGAAGTCCGGTTTAGTTCAACTGGCTGATTATTGGGATTGGGCGTTCTTTCTGCCATGAGTTGCTCCTAGCGTTGAATAAATTGCATTGCGGCGATCGCGCCCAAAAAGAAGACAGTTGGCACACCTAAAGTGTGAACTGCAAGCCATCTCACCGTAAAAATCGGGTAAGTAACTGGTTGATTGATGTTATTGCCGCTAGTCATGATTTCAAACTACTTTCCAATAAATTGTTCAACTTGTTGTTTTGCTTCAAAACGGTTCTTCACAATGGGCACTTCTTGCCGTACTTCTGTGAAATACTCATTGGGACGGGGTGTACCAAACACATCATAAGCCAGTCCAGTTTGGACAAAGAGCCACCCGGCAATAAATAATGCTGGGATGGTGATGCTGTGGATCACCCAGTAACGAATGCTGGTAATAATGTCCGAATACGGACGCTCTCCAGTGGTACCTGCCATTTAAATCCCTACCTTCACAAAGACTATTATTGAGTTTATTATCCTACAAAGTTTAGAAAGAGTTACAAGTTGCAACCTTCTTCTCAGAAAGTTTAGGAGTGCTGAGTGCTGAGTGCCTAGTTGTGAGTGACTCCGCAGATAAACTTAGGGAATTGAAGTAGGGATGCACTATTCCTTGTCTACTCTCCACTCGCAATAAATCTTTTTTACTCAGCACTGTTCCGGTGATTATGCCGTCGTCCCTGGGGAAGCTGTTTCGACTTTTGGTTGATATTTCAGTAAAATACCGTGATCGCCAATGATAAAACCCTGATCAGGCTTGAAAAACACAATCTTGTAAAAATTAGCGGCAACTTCTTCCACATCACGGTCTTTTTCCCAAGTTTTACCACCGTCGGCACTGTGCAGTAAATTAGCGCTACCACCACCGATCCAGATGTCATCTGGTGTGCGATATGCCAAATCCAGTAGACCCCAACTGGTGGAAAACTCCGGATTTTGGGCTTCTAGCCACTCATCAGGTTGAGTTGGGTCGCTAAATTGTACTTGCCCACCCCGTGCTAGTAACCACAATTGCCCATTTTCACCAAAGCCCATGTTTTCTAACCGCCGAGAACTAGTACGGTTATGAGGTTCCCAAGCATTTTGTCCTGGTTTCCAAATCGAGTAGAAGCTACCCTTAGCAGAAACAGCCACATACTTGCCATCAGCAGAACGTCTCAAGTTACGCACCACTCCCACTGCTGCTTCTACCTGGGCTTTCCAGTTTTTGCCACCGTCTGTAGTCTGATATATTGCACCTACATCAGTAGCTAATTCGGCAGCGTTAGCCGCCAATGCCGTCACACTAATGGGATTACCAGGTAGCTTGGTGCTTAGAGGAATACGAGACCAGGAACGACCTGCATCAGTGGTATGCAGTAACAAAGAAGGCTCTCCCACAATCCATCCTTCTTCACCAGCAAAACTGATGGAGTCAAAGCGATACCGGGAGTCATCTAATTCGAGTGTTAGAGGTTTCCAAGTATCTCCACCATCATTTGTTTCCAAAAGGGTGGCGTTGCTACCTACTAAGTAGCCATGTTGCGGATCACCAGTAAAAGCAATGTCCAGTAGTTTGGCATCTGTTGGCAAAGAAACGACTGCCCAAGGGTTATAGCTGGTAGAAGGGACTTTGCTACAACCAATACACATCAGGACAACTACTAACAGGGCCAGTATTCGTTGCCAACTTTTCACAATTGCACGCATCAGTATTTCTTAATTGTTTCTAAATTTGTGTAAGGGTTTTCTAAAAGGTTTACCTTAGGGCAATGGCTAGCCTAGGAACTGAGTAAACAAGATAGCGGGTCTTATTGTAAGCCGTAGAGACTGAGAAAAAACAGGAAAGCCAGCCCCAAAGCACCAAAAATTAAGAGATTCTTTTGGGCTGGTGTCATTTTATTGACACCTAAGCCAAAACTGAGATTCTCCCGAAAGCCAGATGCTTGACCGGCAGGGCCGATATTGGCGAAAGCTTGTTTTTTAGCAGTACACACCGGACAGCGCCAGATTAAAGGCAGTTCTGCAAATGGTGTCCCTGAGGGAATATCATACTTATCATCTCCCTTTTCGGGTTCATAAACGTAACCGCAGGCGCGGCACTCGTAGCGGTCTAACTCTTGAGTTTCAACAGCTGGTTCGCTTTGTTCGCTCATGGCTTAGGCCTCGCAGAGAGACAAATCTTAAATATACGTTAAAAATTATGACATAACTGTTAGACTTTTCTATCATCCAGACAAACGAATCAAATAGCCTCAAAGCATCTGTTTTCTAAATTTCTGAAAAACCTAAAAGATATAATGTAAAAGAAAGTAAAGTAATTTGGGGCATGGGAGAGACCCCTGCAAGCGGCTGGCTCGACTGGAGGCAACTGGCGTCGAGGGGCATGGGTAAAATTTTTTCAGATCCTTAATCCCTAGTCTCGAACCCCTAGTTCCTAATCCCTACTTGAGATACACCATAAGCGGTAGATATTCATTGTGTTTGTCCTTAGCGGTTACGAGTACCTTCTAGGCTTCCTAATCATCTGTAGCCTAGTACCTGCCCTGGCGCTCTCAGCGTCTAAGCTCCTACGACCTAGTGGTAAAAGCCCGGAACGGCGCACCACTTACGAATCTGGTATGGAACCCATTGGGGGAGCCTGGATTCAGTTCAACATCCGCTACTACATGTTTGCGCTGGTCTTTGTGGTCTTCGATGTGGAGACTGTATTCTTGTATCCTTGGGCGGTGGCTTTCCACCGTTTGGGGCTATTGGCATTTATTGAAGCGCTGATTTTTATTGCAATTCTTGTAGTTGCTTTAGTTTACGCGTGGCGTAAAGGAGCTTTGGAATGGTCTTGAATTCTAATTTAACAGCTCAGGACAAAGAAAAAATCATCAACCCCATTGGGCGTCCTACGGTCACTCAAGACCTCTCAGAAAACGTCATCTTGACTACGGTTGATGACCTTTATAACTGGGCGCGGCTTTCTAGTTTATGGCCCTTACTGTTTGGGACAGCTTGCTGCTTCATTGAGTTTGCAGCTTTAATCGGCTCCCGCTTTGACTTTGACCGCTTTGGGTTAATTCCCCGTTCTAGCCCCCGCCAAGCTGATTTAATTATCACAGCCGGGACAATTACCATGAAGATGGCACCGCAATTGGTGCGTCTTTATGAACAAATGCCGGAGCCAAAGTATGTGATTGCGATGGGCGCTTGCACAATTACTGGCGGGATGTTTAGCGTCGATTCCCCGACAGCAGTGCGCGGAGTCGATAAACTAATTCCTGTGGATGTGTACTTGCCTGGTTGTCCTCCCCGTCCAGAGGCAATTATTGACGCCATCATCAAGCTACGGAAGAAAATTGCTAATGATTCCATCCAAGAACGGGATCAAATTAAGCAAATTCACCGCTACTACAGCACTACCCATAACCTCAAGCCAGTAGAGGAAATTTTAACTGGTAAGTATTTGCAGTCAGACACTCGCTTCACACCTCCGAAAGAACTGACCGAAGCCATTGGTTTGCCAGTACCACCTGCACTACTGACATCTCAGGCACAAAAGGAGGAAACAAAGCGTGGCTGAAGAAGAATCCAAATTAGCACCAGCAGCTGAAGAGTCTCTGGTAGAAGCTGGTAAAGTTTCCCAGTGGTTGACAGAAAATGGCTTTGATCATGAGACTTTAGCCCCTGATGCCAACGGGGTAGAGATAATTAAGGTGGAGCCAGATTTCTTGCTCCCCATCGCTACAGCCCTGTATGCTTACGGGTTTAATTATCTCCAGTTTCAAGGTGGGATTGACCTGGGGCCTGGACAAGACTTGGTGAGTGTATATCACTTGATTAAAGTCGGGGATAATAGCGATCGCCCCCAAGAAGTACGGGTCAAGGTATTCTTACCACGGGAAAATCCCACAATACCTTCTGTATACTGGATCTGGAAGACGGCAGACTGGCAAGAGCGCGAGTCTTACGATATGTTCGGCATTATCTACGAAGGACACCCCAACCTGAAGCGGATTTTAATGCCAGAAGATTGGGTGGGTTGGCCTTTACGTAAGGATTACATCTCGCCCGATTTCTACGAGTTGCAAGATGCTTATTAGACTGTGCTGAATGCTGAGTTTCAGCAGTGAGTATTTTGATAGCCTCACCTATAACCCCTTTCCGTAGACGGAGAGGGGTAAGTTTTTTTGAACGCGGAGGGGGGAGGTGCGATCTCTGTTTATTATGCGTATTTAACGAAGTGTTAGCCCTTTCACCGTTAAGCGATAATAAACTTTTAAAGTGAATTAAATCTACAAGAATCATGGATTTCTGCTGATCTCTTCCAGATCGCCTTCTCATTTGATATTTCCTTGATCAACCTTAATGTTTTGTTGTTGCTTTTTTTGTGTCTTAAGAAGAAGACCGTCGTAGACATTGCCTTTTTTGATAAGCTCTCAATATATTTTCGCCATAGTCAAAAAGAAGTGCAAACTGACAAAATATTCTATAACTTATTCCAAGCTTTCCCCAGTATATTTTTTGCCATGATTGGCGAAACGGCTATCAATGCTGATGCTTACGAATTTGCTTCCATTGAATTGAAGGAAACAGCTTTTCGCATAGATGGGGTATTCGTACCAAAAACGGAAACCGCAAATCAACCCTTATATTTTGTTGAAGTACAATTTCAATCAGACAAAAATTTTTATCGTCGATTCTTTGCTGAAATATTTCTTTACCTGCGTCAAAATCCATCTGTCAATTTTTGGCGCGCTGTTGTCATCTATCCCCAACGCAGTGTAGAGTCGGAAGATCAACAGCCATATATGTTCTTGCTAGACAGTCCTCACGTACAATGCATCTATTTAGATGAGTTAGGCGCAGAGGCTGAAAACTCATTACAACTAGCGATCGTACAATTAATTATCGCTAGCGAAGAAACAGCCATTGACCAAGGTAGAGAATTGATTTTACAGGCTAGAAACCAACTGGTAGATGAAATTGCCAAGAAGCAAATTGTAGAATTAATAGAAACTATCCTGCTGTACAAATTCACAAGACTTAGCAGGGAGGAGTTGGAAGCTATGTTGGGTATTGATGAGGAATTTAAAAAGACAAGGATGTATCAATCTATCTTGCAAGACGGCTTAGAGGAAGGTAGACAGCAAGGTCGGCAAGAAGGTAGACAGCAAGGTCGGCAAGAAGGTCGGCAAGAAGGTCGGCAAGAAGGTCAACAAGAAGGTCAGTTACAAGCTAAATTAGAAGCTGTACCCCGGTTGTTGGCGTTGGGGTTGAGTGTGGAACAAATCGTGCAAGCTTTGGATTTGACGGTGGAACAAGTGCAGCAAGCAGCTGGGAATCAATCAGGGTGATGGTAACTGCTGCTTGCTGGATTGCGGACTTTACATTTTAAATTCACATCCTACCGTGCTGCATCACTTCTTGCAGGTGGTGGCGGATTTCTCTGGCTTGTTCAATATCGGACTGCCGCAATTTTTGGAATAATTCTACACAAGGTTGGGAATTAGCTGCTTGTGCATCTTGGATGTAGCGGTCATAAGCCTGAACTGCTTCAGCTTTGTTGTGTAACACGGTGACAAAGTCATACTCTAGGTTGCTAATCGGTTCCTGAGACTGTCCGTTACCTGTCGTCATACATTTACCCTCTTTTAGGTTTCTAATTAATTTCTACTCACCTTAAAAGAGCCATTCATCTGTCTAAATGTGTAACAGGAGGTATGGTAAACAGGTTTGAGACTTATGGCTAACCTTATTTATGCCAGAGGTTGATTCTCATCACAGCGACGTGAATATTGAAATTCCAATTCGTTTTGCCGTTCTCTATTTTCTTGATAGACGATGGGGCAAAATTTGGTGTTAGCACTAATGCAATCCATGTGTGGTGTTTTGGCACACACTATTAGTAATCCACCCAAAATTAATAATAAGCCACAAATTGCTGCTGTCTGAACTGAAGAAATTTCCAGCACCCCGTGAACAACTACTTCCCGTAAGACGGAGACAATTGTGACTTCTACTGCCACTCCTACAGAAATACTATGCTCTTGCAAGTACACCATGAGGAGGCGAAATAACTCTACTAGAATCAAGATGAAGAGGATTTTTGCTGTAACTATTTTGTAGTCTAGTGGCCGCGTAATGGCAACAACTATCCCCCACAGTTGTAACAGCATGACGGCAAATAAACCTAAACACAGGACAATCACAATTAAGTCTTGGAAAGCCTCCATGTTACGAACAACTGCATGTCGATCAAGCCAGCGATCGCAAAATAAAAATCGACTCTTGTAGCGCTTGTGCATGTACATTTCCATTCCAATAGGATGAGTTGAGAACACACCAACCATTCCCCCGGTAATCCTATTTTTACGCAATGTTAAGCAATCGCGCCTCAGCGAGGCTGGTAATTTAAATTCTGTGCTTGCTGCAAAAATTGCTCGGCATTTCTCGCCCAATCCGGATTACCCTGAGAGTTGTATAAATCTCTGGCAAATTGGAATACTTGTGCCGCTTCTCGATACTGGCGTAATCGCATAAAAACTAAACCTGCACCGTAATAAGCATTGGGATAATTGGAGTTAGCCTCTGCTGATTTTCTGAAAGATTCTAGTGCCTCTGTTAATTTCCCTTGTTGCAGCCAAATAGAACCAAGATTATAGTGAGCTTCTGGATATTTAGGATAATTTTTCAAAGCTTGACGAAAGGCATCTTTTGCTTGATCTAGTTTGTCTTGTTGGAGATAAGATAACCCTAAATGGTAGGCTGGCTCTGGTGCATTTTGGCTGTGTTGCATCGCTTTTTTAAAAGAGGCGATCGCTTGCTCCCAATTGCGTTGCTGTTCTCTGAGTAACCCTAAGTTATAGTGGGCAAAACCAAGTTTAGGATCTAGTTCTATTGCCCTTTTTAAATAATCATGCGCCAGTTGTAAGTTATTTCCTTCTAACAGCGCGCCGCCTAAATTGGCAAAGGCTAGGGCAAACTTGGGATCGGCTTGGGTCGCGCGATAAAATGCATCTGCCGCAGGTTGTAATTGTCCTGCTTGTCGCAGGGCTAAACCCAAATTATAGTGTGCTGGTGCCAGGGTGGGATCAAGCTGGGTGGCTTGGCGAAAAGCAGCGATCGCATCTTGTAATCGTCCCGCCTGAATTGCTTGCAAGCCTTGATTTAACTTGTCTGTGGCGACTTGACTATTATTTTGTGCCAATAGGAAGGGAGGCGGGGTTAAAGAGAGTGTAGGGAAGGGGAAGAGAATGCTTTCACATAGCAAAATCCCGCTTACTAGCCCAGCTATGGGATATTTAGAGAATGATAATCTCATTGTTTTTCTAACGGGCAACACTTGGGGTTAAGTTTAGTTCACGAAAAGTTTTTTTCAGCCGAGGATGGTTTACAAAAGTTAAAACTTAGCGATTAAAGTTTGTATTTATTAACTTTTATTTAGAATAATCTTACAACAAACTACAATTTTTTTCTCCTCAGATTAAAGGGAGGATAATAACAAGTTAAAGAGGGGATGATTCTCCTTTCAGAGAACCATCTTGAATCCTTGAAAGACACAGGATAGTGCGGTCATAAGAAATTCACCGCAAGGGAGGTTTTATGAACGAAAAAGTAAAATCGGGTTCACGGAATGTGGCAATTGTCGGCCCTTATTTAAGTGGAAAAACTACTTTACTAGAAAGTTTGTTATTTGTCACAGGAGCAATTTCTCGCAAGGGCAGTGTTAAGGATGGTAACACCATCGGTGATAGTGCAAATGAGTCACGCGATCGCCGGATGAGTGTAGAAGTAAGTGCAGCGAGTACTGAGTATAGCGGTACTCGCTTTACTTTTATAGACTGTCCGGGTTCCGTGGAATTTGCCCAAGAAACCTATAACGCTTTAATGGGCGTAGATGCGGCAATTGTAGTTTGTGAACCCATACGCGAGCGAGTTCTCACCTTAGCGCCCCTATTTAAATTCCTCGACGACTGGGAAATTCCCCACCTCGTCTTTGTGAACAAAATGGATCGGGCAAATATTCACGTTTTAGAAACATTACATGCCCTCAAAGCCGTTTCTAGCCGGCCCCTGGTAGCCCACCAATACCCCATTATGCAAGGGGAACAGCTCACAGGCTTTATTGATATGGTGAGCGAACAAGCCTATCAATACCATACAGGCGCACCTGCTGACCCGATTCCCTTCCCCGAAAACCTCAAAGCCGAAGAACACCAAGCACGGGCAGAAATGCTAGAAGCCCTGGCAAATTTTGATGACCACTTACTCGAAGAACTTTTAGAAGATATTGAACCGCCCCAAGAAGAAATCCTCCAAGACCTGAAAATGGAATTAGGGGCAGATTTAGTTGTACCAGTTTTTTTTGGTGTAGCTGAACAAGATTATGGTGTTAGACCTTTACTAGAAGCCTTATTAAGAGAAGCCCCCGAACCAGAAATCACGGCAGAACGTCGCTTAACTAAAAAAGGCCCTCACCCCACAGCGCAAGTATTAAAAACTTATTACACCCCCCAAGGTGGCAAACTTTCTTTAGTGCGGGTTTGGCAAGGTAAATTAACTGATGGCATAGTTCTCAACGGTATTCGTGCAGGGGGAATTTATCGCCTCATGGGACAACAGCAACAGTCAGTGAATGAAGTTGATGCTGGCGAGATTGTGGCTGTCAGCCGTTTAGAAGGAATCAAAACCGGAGATACACTCTTCACAGATTCAGCATCGGTCAAAGAATTACCCAAAGCCGAACAGTTGGAACCAGTGTATGCCCTCGCCATTACTCCTGAAAAGCGCAACGATGAAGTGAAACTCAGCAGCGCTATCACTAAGCTTCTAGAAGAAGATCCTTCCCTGGCTTGGGAACAACACGGCGACACCCACGAAGTTATCCTGTGGGGTCAAGGCGAGATTCATTTGCAAGTCGCCTTAGACAGACTGCGCCGGAAATATAACTTGGCGATGACCACCCACTCACCACAAGTACCGTACAAAGAAACCATCCGCAAACCTGTAGCTGCTGTTCATGGGCGTTACAAGCACCAAAGCGGTGGACACGGACAGTTTGGAGATGTCTTTTTAGATATCCAACCCCTACCACGGGGCGAAGGCTTTAACTTCCGGGAAACCATTGTGGGGGGTGTTGTGCCTAAACAGTATATCCCTGGTGTGGAAATGGGTGTACGAGAATTTCTCACACACGGGCCTTTGGGCTTCCCAATGGTAGATGTGGCGGTAACTTTAACCAACGGTTCTTACCACAGTGTCGATAGTTCCGAACAAGCCTTCAAGCAAGCCGCCCGCCTCGCCATGCAAACGGGGATACCTAAAGCCCAACCCACCTTACTAGAACCAATTTTGCGTGTACAGGTCACAACCCCCAATGAATTTACCTCCAAAGTGCTGCAACTGTTGAGTGGTAGACGAGGGCAAATTTTAGGTTACGAAGGCAGACATGATTGGCAAGGTTGGGATAATATTTCCGCTTACTTGCCCCAAGCAGAGATGCAAAACTTTATTGTAGAGTTGCGATCGCAAACTCTTGGTGTTGGTTCTTTCCACTGGGAATATGACCATCTCCAAGAAGTACCAGAAAAACTCGCTGAACGTGTCCTTGCGAGTAATGGTAATGGCAACGGTAACGGCAAGTAGTTTACTGCATCCGTCAGGTAAACAAGTCACAAGTGTAAGGGTGAACGGTTGTTCGCCCTGTCGATAGTTTGCTTCATTACAATAGGGCGCGATCGCTTCACCTGTGCCTTCAACTCCCCAAACAACCAATCATCAAATTGGGGATAAACGGGCAAACGCGGTACTAATTCCCACCCCGCAGGTTGTAAAATTGCTCTCAGTGTCTGCTCTTGGAGATGAGGATAATCAGGATTCACTTCGTCTTTTGGCCCAATTCCGCCTAAATCTCTCGCACCAGCTGCTATACAAGCGAGTAACCATTGGTCATCTTTAACTAAATTCGGTGGAATTTGAATGGTAATATCTGCTGGTAAAATTTTACGCGCTTGAGTAATTATTTCTGGTAGTTGATGAGGGTTAAATGGTGGTGCATCAAAACTTTGCTGATGTCCTGGGCTGTGGGGTTGTAAAATGACTTCTTGGATGTGATGATATGTTTGATGAATATTAGATATAGCTGTCAATGTTTCCCAACAATCATCAAATGTTTCACCAATTCCTAATAATAATCCCGTAGTAAAGGGAATTTGTAACTCTCCTGCCCATTGTAATTGTTGTAAACGCACTGCTGGTATTTTACTTGGCGCGTGTCGATGCACAGTATTTAACAAAGTTGGTGTTAGTTGTTCTAACATTAAACCCATTGAAACATTTACTTGCTTGAGCTTCTGCATTTCCAGAAAACTCAACGGGCCGGCGTTTGTATGCGGTAGAAACCCCATTGACAGTGCTAATTCACATAAATCATAAATTCGCTGTAACCACGCCTCACGCTTTGGTGAATGCGGGTGTACTTCACCACTGAGGATGAGAATTTCACAAATATTTTGACTTTGAAGTTGTTGCAAAATATTGCTTGCTGTTGATAATTCTATCCAAGGACTTTTACCTGGATCAGTGCGAAAGTTGCAGTAAGTACAGCGATTAAAGCATTCGTAAGTGGGGACAATTGTGTAAGCAGGGCTATAAGTAATTGGCATAAAACAGGTATTTAACAGATCATAAACCCGTTAGGGGTGAGCGAATATATCCCCATTTACCTCCTTGGAAGGAGTAGTCAATAATGGGAACATTAGAGCTATCAAAACCAATATTTTGTATCCATTTACCACCAACGAGCAATGCACTGCTTGGCAAATTTATTTTGAATATCAGAGAATGCTGCTTTCGATATAGAGAAATTGCATACCATAGCAACTATAAATGAGCTACTAGTGAGAGTTATTAAAGTTTTATTCATATAGCGTTTTGTGTTTTTTTGAGAAAAAATGGTTTTGACTTGCTGCCAAAATCGGGAGCATCCCAATTTTGCAAAAATAAAATTTGTAGTGGGAGCATCTTGCTACCTAATGTCCAGGAAGCGGGCTAGAGAGCCATCACTACAAAAAAATAAGTTTACACATTTGAGTTGCTGCCAAAATCTACCATTCAAAATCATAGCTTGATTCAGCTACAAACTCTTAATTTGGCATTTCTCCATAGGAATTTGGACAAAATAAACTTCGTTGCTTGGCGTAAATATTTTGCAAATGCTTTTTGACAGTATTGATGGTAATGTAAAGTCGAGTGGCAATCTCTTGATAAGAGTAATTAGCTCGACGCAATAGCCAAACTTGCGTTTCGCGGTCTGTTAAATGGTACTTCTTCGCATCGGCGATCGCCAAACTTTGAGTATATTGATTGTAATCTTCTACAGTCACTAACAATAAGTCATAATTATCTCCACCCAATTGTAACCATCTAGCACGAATCCGGAATTTCATCCCCTGTTTTGTGGTAACTTCAGATTCGACAGTAAATAACTCACGACTCTCCATTAATGATTGACAAACACACCAAATTTCATCGGGAACTACATTACTAGTAGTGTTTTTTGAAATTAATTGATGACAAATGTCATGGGCATATCTATTAGCATGAATTAACTCACATTCAATTGTCAATATTAAGATACCATCAATAAAACTGGCAATTACAGACCGTAGTAAATCAGGCTGTAATGTGTGAGTGGGTATAGATGCAAAGTTAGAATCTTTCTTGACATCTGAAAGTAACATTGTAGAATTCCTCCAAAATTCAGCATGAAAAGCAAAATCAATCAGGTGTTTGGCTGAATTTTGATGGTTGAGACTATGTAGATCCAATGAGTGGGCTGCTAGCTTGGTAACAGATCTGAAGTTAAACCTGGTCAATGCAGGTTTGCGGAATCTACCAGAAGTAGGGTGAAGTTTCTTTGAAGTTAAGTATGTAACTAGCATCAAGGGTGCAGCCACAAGGTTGGAACACCCGCCAGGAGTCCTACCGTATGAATCCAGGAAACATTGACCAGTGGTTCCCAGTTCAGCAACAGCGTAAATATGTTTCTCAGTTGCAAGGGCGGGTTGGTTTAACGCGCCGTCGGTCTGAGTATTTTGTGAAGTTATGGGCTTATTTGCTGCTGAAACAACAGCAAGAACTGGGGAAGCCCTTACAGCAACCTTTAACTCAACTAGAGTTACCAGAGGGGTTTATTGCGTGTACCCATCGAGAAGCGCAAGAAATTTTCTATGGTGATCAAGACCGGGGGAGCGATCGCTCTGCGGGTATGATGATTGATAAGTTCGTAGCGTTGGGATTAATTGAAAAAGATTTTGATGGCAATACTACCTGTATTCGGATTCGGTCTTTATTGCCAAATCTCCATAACTCAGAACCAGTTGAAAAGTCGATAAAGCTTGTAGCAGATAACTTTAATCCCCGCATTGACGCCATCCCTGTTGCCAGTTTTCTCGCTCGCAACTACAACTGGATGAATAAAAAAACTATTGCCTTACCCCAAAGAATTGCCAGAATCATCCGTGGTTGGGCACAGCAATATCCCACTGGGATGCGGGTACTGCGTCGCTATGATACTCAGGATGCTGTGGGTTTTTACATTTTGTATCCTGTATCTAGGGAATCAGAAGCAAATTTCTTTCTCCCGCCGCGCCACAGTCTTCACCTCAGCGCCACCTGGGACAATGACCCCTTACAAATTGCGATACCAGGCGATCGCCATTGTACTTCTATTTTTATCCGCAGTTGGCAGATTGACTTAGCCTATAAACAGCAAATTAATGTTTGTGAATTCTTACAAGATGCAAAAAAAACATTAGTGCGGATGCAAGCTGATTTTCCTAATCTTTGCGATATGTATACCTTAGTCATGCATCCAGGTGATGAACAGTTAGTATCAGCCCTAGGGTTTCAAAAAACCAACCAAGACCCACTACTACCTTTGCATTGGATGTACATACCCTTAGATAAATATTTAAGTTTAAATATTGAACTAGCTGTATCAGTTTTAAAATTTGATTGATAAACGTAGGGGCGAACGGTTGTTCGCCCAGCTTCCATGTTTGGGGTTTATGAGGAGTTTTCCCCCCCATTCCCCATCTGTATCCTTGAAGAAATCGAGTATCTGAGTTATCTGTCTACAGAACCCATGATCACATCAATACTGCCGAGAATGACCACAATATCTGCCACCTTCATCCCCCGCAACAAATGAGGGAGAATTTGCAGATTGTTGAAATCGGCTGGGCGAATCTTCCAGCGTGCAGGGAAGACATTATCATCACCAACTAAATAAATTCCCAGTTCACCTTTACCACTTTCGACACGGGCATAAATTTCACCCTTGGGAATTTTAAAGGAAGGCGAAACCTTCTTACCAATGTATTGGTAATCGAAAGCATCCCATTCTGATTTTTTCCCAGCCGCCTTACGCTTGGCTTCCAGATTCTCATAAGGGCCGCCGGGAAGTCCTTTAATTGCTTGGCGAATA
Source organism: Goleter apudmare HA4340-LM2 (assembly GCA_019359495.1). GTDB lineage: Bacteria > Cyanobacteriota > Cyanobacteriia > Cyanobacteriales > Nostocaceae > Goleter > Goleter apudmare. The sequence continues at coordinate 56,789 of JAHHHF010000091.1, read as the reverse complement.
ATCTTCACAGATTCACGCATTTCACGCATCCGCACCAAATAACGCGCAAAACAATCACCGGCAGTTTCCCACTGCACTTCCCAGTCAAAATCGTCGTAACATTCGTAGTGGTCAACTTTCCGCAAATCCCACTTCACCCCAGAACCTCTTAACATTGGCCCAGAAAGACCCCAGTTAATTGCTTCTTCACGGGTGATAGTACCAATACCCTCAACACGGCGGCGGAAGATGGGGTTATTGGTGACTAACTTTTCGTACTCATCTATTTTAGGGAGTAAGTAATCACAGAATTCTAAACACTTATCTACCCAACCGTAAGGTAAATCAGCAGCTACACCCCCAACCCGGAAGTAGTTGTTATTTACCATCCGATAACCAGTAGCGGCTTCCCAAAGATCATAAATCATCTCCCGTTCACGGAACTGATAGAAGAAGGGAGTTTGAGCGCCCACGTCAGCGAGGAATGGGCCGAACCATAGCAAGTGGTTGGCAATGCGGTTCAATTCCAGCATAATGACGCGGATGTAACTAGCGCGTTTTGGAACAGCCACACCTGCTAGTTTTTCTGGTGCGTTGACGGTGACTGCTTCGTTGAACATCCCAGCTGCGTAGTCCCAGCGACTAACATAGGGAACGTACATAATTGTGGTGCGGTTTTCCGCAATTTTTTCCATCCCCCGGTGCAGGTAGCCAATTACCGGTTCGCAATCAATGACATCCTCGCCATCCAGGGTGACAATAAGCCGCAGAACGCCGTGCATTGAGGGATGGTGCGGTCCCATATTGAGCACCATAGGTTCAGTGCGGGTTTCTATTCTTGCCATAGATTTTCTGTGTTCTCCCGTTCATGAAAAATGTGATTTGGACCGCGTAGATGCCAACCAGAACCAATTTATCGTATCTGCCAAAATAAGCTTCATCGAGACAATACAGAAATTGCTTCTACAGGGGTATGTTGGAGAGAAGAGGGCAGCAGATATCTGTTGGTTGGTTGGTTGATGTTTCATTTTGTTGCACTTCTTCAACTATTATATGGAACCTCGATATACAAAGGATTGCAGCATCATAATTTTTTCTTGATGGTTATCCAAAAAGGGAATCAGGGTTAGGGACTGGGGGCTAGTACCGCCGTGAATTCAAAATTCAAAATGAATACAGCGTAAGGTTTTCAGAGATTTTGAATGGTATGTCTCTCTTACAAAGTTTGGCGGAACGGAAACCGACACCGCCAACGGCAGTTGCTTCTCCCAAGGGGAGACGCTGCGCGAACAAGTCTGGCGACCGAACGCACCGCCTCCTTTAATCCGGCGACAGTCCGCACAACGGGGGGAACCCCCGCAAGCGGCTGCCTTGGGAACCCGTCCAACACACTGGCTCAACTTTGCGCTATTTCCGCCGTGCTGTACTATAAACTAGTACAACCATTACAATACCCAATGCCCAATGCCCAATTTAAAATGAAATCAGATTCCCAGACACCATTTAATTTAGAAGCATCTACTTTTTCCCATATTCCCGTGTTGCGTCGGGAGGTGATTGAGGATTTGGCGGTGCATCCCGGCGGACATTATTTAGATGCGACAGTAGGCGGCGGTGGACACAGTCGCTTAATTTTAGAAGCGGCTGAGAATGTTTATTTAACAGCCATTGACCAAGATGAGGATGCTTTAATAGCCGCCCAGAAGTATTTAGCTGAGTATGGGGAACGTGTGCAATTTGTCCATAGTAATTTCGCCACTTACAAGTTTCCGCCTAGTACTTTCGATGGAATTATTGCCGATTTGGGGGTGAGTTCTTACCATCTCGATACGCCGGAACGGGGTTTTAGCTTTCGCCACGCAGCTAATCTAGATATGCGAATGGATCAACGTCAATCCCTGACTGCTGCTGATGTGATTAATGAGTGGGATGAAGGGGAGTTAGCAGATATTTTCTTTAAGTACGGCGAAGAGAGACTATCGCGGCGCATTGCTAGAAGGATAGTTGAAAGACGACCCTTGCTTACAACTGTAGCGTTAGCAGAGGCGATCGCTTCTGCTGTTCCTCCTAAATACCGTTATGGGAGAATTCACCCGGCTACTCGTGTTTTTCAAGCCCTGCGAATTGTCGTCAACGACGAGTTAAAGTCCCTAGAAACTCTGATAGAGCAAGCACCAAATGCCCTTGTCCCCGGTGGTAAAATCGCCATTATCAGTTTTCATAGTTTGGAAGACCGACTAGTAAAACATGGTTTAAGAAATTCGCCCTTATTGCGAGTGTTGACGAAAAAACCAATTACTGCACAAGATGAAGAAATTGTCAACAATGCGCGATCGCGTTCAGCCAAGTTAAGAATAGCTGAACGCAAAGAGTGAGAAGATACAGGAGAGAGATGAGACATGCCCTATTCCCTAATTCCATGAAAACAGACACGATTTTTTATAAACTCTTTCAAGAATTTCCTAATATCTTTTTTGAACTGATTGGTAAACCAGAGACTAATCCCAATCTTTATGAATTTCAAAGCCAAGAAGTTAAGGAAACTAGCTTCCGCTTAGATGGTATATTTTCAACTTTAAAAAGTTCGCCGAACGAACCAATTTATTTTGTAGAAGTTCAATGTTACAAAGATAAACTTTTTTACGACAGATTTTTAACAAGTATTCTGCTTTACTTCTATCAATATCAACCATCTAATTCTGCCTGGTATGCTATAGTAATATTTGATGAGCGTACAAATGATGTAGACTTTCCTCAGCGTCTTAATTCTTTGAAATCACCGCACCTACGCTGCTTCTATCTTGATGAAATGGAAGACGCATCAAGCCAATCATTAGGATTAAGAATCATTAAACTAATTGTTGAAGGCAAGCAAAAAGCCAAAGAATCAGTTAGACAACTAGTTAATCAAGCAAGACTGGAAGTAAGTGATGCCGCCATCCAAAGAAAAATTTTAGAATTAATAGAAGCTATTCTTGTTAATAAGTTTCCCAATTTGAGCAGAGAGGAGATAAAAGAAATGTTAAGTCTAGAATTAATTAGGGGTACGAGAGTATATCAAGAGTTGAAAGAGGAAGCCAGGGAAGAAGTTAAGCAGGAAGTTAAAGAAGAAGTTAAGCAGGAAGTTAAAGAAGAAGTTAAGCAGGAAGTTAAAGAAGAAGTTAAGCAGGAAGTTAAAGAAGAAGTTAAGCAGGAAGTTAAAGAAGAAATGATCAAAAAACTGCTGCAACGAGGAATGAGTATACAAGAAGTGGCTGAGATATTTGAGTTAGATGTAGAAGTTATTAGAAATCTTAACCAATGACTAAAAAATCATGCGCTTTGATGGTTGGTGGGGCTGTTTAGCCGCCCAATTCCCACCTTGAAAGTTAATTTTCCTAGGCAATTCTATACGGAAGGTGGAACCTTGACCCAGTTTACTAGTAACGGTGATGGTGCCTTGCATAATTTCTACTAGTGATTTGGTAATTGCTAGTCCCAAACCAATACCATTATGCTGGCGCGTATTACTCTGATCAACTTGCGTAAATTGCTCAAAAATGTCACTCAGATCAGAATTAGCGATACCTATGCCAGTATCTTGAATAGCGATCGCAATTCTATCACTAGCCATTTCCCATACTTTTATGGCTACGCTACCAGTTTCTGTAAACTTAATAGCATTTAACAATAGCTTGACTAAAACCTGTTTAAGGCGCGCACTGTCGTTCACAACTAGGGGACTAGCAAGATTAACTTCTACTTGCAAATCTAAGAATTTGTCCTCTGCTAAAGAACGGTGTTCAGCTACGGTTGTGAAGATTAATGTAGTTAAATCAAATTCTGCTACTTGAAATGACAGCCTACCTGCTTCGACTTTAGCAAAATAGAGCATATCGTCAATAATTGCCAGCAGGTGATTACCATTATGCAAAATGCGTTGCACCATTTCTACTTGTGGTTCAGATAAGGTAGAATTGCGTTGACGCAACAACACTTGTGATAAACCCAAAATCACGTTGAGGGGAGTGCGGAGTTCGTGGGAAGTGGTAGCTAAAAACTGAGACTTTAACTCTGCTGCTTCCAAAAGTTGCAGATTCTGTAACTGAATTTGGTGTCGAGTTTTTTCAAGTTCACGATTTTGCGCGAAGAGAATTTCGTTTTGTTGGGCTAATCGTTCTTCTCGTTCTTCTAAAGCTTTAATCATTTTGGCATTATTGATGGCGATCGCTACTACTTCTCCGACTGCATCTAAAAGTTTCTGGGTAGCGACATCAAAAGCATGGTGATGATCCCAATTACCAATAGCCAACACTCCCAGGTGTCCCGCTTGCGCTGACTTGATTGCCACAGCATACATTGATGAGGGGGTAAAAGCACAGAAGGCGGGGAGAGAAGTAGATGAGGGAAACTCTTCCACAACAGACTCTGTTTGTTCTCCACTTCCTTGGAATAGCTGAGAAACACCTGTGGCAAATACCTGTGGTAATAAACCTAATTCTATACTCGGTAGATGTGAGGGAATTGATTTTTCCTGCCACCCCCAGAAAGTATCTCTAGATTCTAGGCTGTTATGTAAATTCAGGAAAGGCAACTTTTCTATACCTACGCCGGCGGCGGCACTTAATTCTAACTGTTGGGTTTGGCTGTCACATAACGCCATCAGGCAAAACTGTGTACTGTCAATGCCATGGCAAACTTCCTGTACCATCAGTTCTAACAGTTCTGGGATATTAGTTAGTCGTTGGTTGGTAAGTTGATTTAGTCGCTGGAGTATCCCCAGTTGTTGAGACAGTTGGAGGGAGATTGATTCTTCTCCCATATTGCTGTGCTGTTGTCCAGTTACAATCATGGTTGCCTGAGGGAGATTTACTCCAATATCTATTTAAATCTGACTCTCCATCGGTAATATCTAAAGCAGATATTTCAGTAATTTTCTCTAGTTACGTAAATACTTTGGTATCTCATTTCAAGTAGTGTTAAATACTTAGGCATTGCTATTATTAACATAATAGGTGGGGTGAGGGTCAAGACCTTGTAGGGGTATGGCACTCTGTAACGTTCCACCCCTCAGCCCTCAACCTACGGTGTACACACAAGTGCTTTCGTTCACAACATCAGCCTGTTTTATGTCTTTGAGGGAATGAAACAACTTTGCTTTTCAAAAGGAGTTGGGGGGAGCAAAAGGGGAGCATCCCAATTTTGCAAAAATAAAATTTGTAGTGGGAGCATCTTGCTCCCTAATGTCCAGGAAGCGGGCTAGAAGCACGCACTACAAAAAAATAAATTTACACATTTGGGATGCTCCCAGCAAAAGCCTGTGACGCAACTCTAAAACCTAACCCTGCTTTTTAAGGGGAGCCACTGCGTTGCGGAGAGAAGTTGCCGGGGAGATGTTCGGCAAACTTCGGGGGTTCCCACGGCAGTCCGTACCCTGCGGGTTCGCTGAAAGCGTTCTCGTAGAGTAGCCGCCCGGAGGGCGTCTACAAGTCGGGAAACCCGCCCACACGGCTGCCTCCCCGTTGTAGCAAGTGGCGTAGATTTAGAGGGATCTAAAACTTTTGATACCGACAAGAGGACTTTTCAAACATCCTCTGAGCTAGATCAAAAACTCCATCCACAAGGGCATGGAGGCAGCCCTGCGTTCCTTCGCCAGACTTGTAGCAAGTGGCGTCATGGGGAAGAATTTACCAATGATGTTAAGTTCAGATTTTCCTTTGTGCAAAAGACTTTTTGAGAATCGCCGTAGGCTGCTGGTATTGATCAGGTTACGGGATTACCGCAGAAATTTTTGTGACGGAATCCGGAACTGGTAGAAACCGAGGTGATGAATAAATTAGTAAATCACAAGTTAGATTTACTGAACCAACAATTTGTAAACAAGGACACAGTTATGGATTCTGAAACACTCAAGCAGTTTGAGGAAGATATTAGACTGGCAATTAACGAAGCTTTGAAGACATCTAGCATCGGCCCTGTACTTACTAAGTATGGGATACCTGATAACGCTGTCAAATGGGAATATACTCTTGACATGAGCAAACTTCAACCGAGTGGTGCTGATGAGAGTCAGGAAGGCCAGGGATTGTTGGCAGGCATTCAAAAACCACCAATCAAATTAGCAGATTGCACTATGGTTTGGTGTCAAGAGTGCGCTCCTGATGGCACTTGGATATGTATTTAATTGGGTTTGGTGATGTGGGTGACGGTTACTCAGTAAATTAAGTTAGCCAAGTTCGCGTGGTGTGAGCTTTACACGTTACCTAGTTATTTTCCAAGCTGTGACTGCTGAATAATATTTTTTTCTTTCCACGCAGAGATTAATCTCTGCGTGGACTATATTGCTAAATAGCGATTAGACATTGCGCGGCACTTCCTCTACTTGTGCAACTTTTTAGAGGATGTTTGAAAAGTTTTGGGCGAATATAATTCGCTACTACACAAACAAAGTCCGCCTGCGCGGACTATAGCCTTTCTCGGTTGAACGCAACACAATCAAGGGCGGGGAGACCCCGCCCCTACGGGTTTTGCAATTTAAAACTGTACTTCACTCGTCTGAAAACCGCTATAAATAAAAATTAGGCCTTTCAAACCCACGGAGGTGGGTTTTGTCTGTGTAGCCGCGATTTCTAATCGCCAAGGCTAGTATTAATTTAGACTTTTCAAACACCCTCTTAGCAATGACAGTTAAAAAGCGAAACCATTGATTATTAAAAATGTCAATATCATCATTATACAAATCTGCATTAATTTGATAATTTATCTGATTTTACAGATGGGATAGATTCCTACACGATGGGCACATACACTACTACATAAATTCTGATATTTCGTCTGCAATTCGCTATGTGAACAGGCTTGTATTATGTCAGAAATTAAGTTATGTTTATTAGACTGAGGAGATTTAAGTTAAATCATTTGTCCAGAAAATAAATACTTTAACCGTATATATAAAGTTTTGTATTCAGCATTCAAGACAGTTGGCTTTATCAGTAGATAATGAGGCTCATATAAAGCTGCTATTTAGCAGCGAACTATTCCTTAAATACGGGGTAATATGAGCGTTTCAACTACCATTTGGAGTCGTTTAGTTACTACTTCAGTAGCAACGGCTGCTGTTGCAATTGGTTCGATTTTTACAGCCACTGCTCAAGCTAGAATTATCAATGGTGCAGCAGCAAATGTGTCGGTGCCAATTTATGAACGGTATGCTCGTGAAATTAAGCAAGATTATCTAGACTTAAAAGTTAACTATCAAGAAACTGGTAGCGAGAGTGATATTCGCCAGATTTTTGAGAGCTTGAAGCAATCTCAGATTGCCAAAGTATTTGATAAGTATGATGCAGAAGATAGCGCTGTGCAATTTCAAGAGATATTAGACATCATTAAAACTCAACCTCGTATTAGTGATGAGAGTCAGCAAGTTAAAAAATGGTTGGAAGAAATTCAAAAACCGCAAATAAAACTAGCAGATTGCACTATGGTTTGGTGTGAAGACTGCGTTCCTGGTGGCTGTTGGACATGTATTTAATTGCGTCTGGTGATGTGGGTGACGGTTACTCAGTAAATTAAGTTAGTCAAGTTCGCGTGGTGTGACTTTTACACGTTACCTAGTTATTTTCCAAGCTGTGACTGCTGAATAATATTTTTTTCTTTCCACGCCGAGATTAATCTCGGCGTGGACTATGTTGCTAGATAGCGCGATTAGACATTGCGCGGCACTTCCTCTACTTATGCAACTTTTTAGAGGATGTTTGAAAAGTTTTGGGCGAATATAATTCGCTACTACACAAACAAAGTCCGCCTGCGCGGACTATAGCCTTTCTCGGTTGAACGCAACACAATCAAGGGCGGGGAGACCCCGCCCCTACGGGTTTTGCAATTTAAAACTGTACTTCACTCGTCTGAAAACCGCTATAAATAAAAATTAGGCCTTTCAAACCCACGGAGGTGGGTTTTGTCTGTGTAGCCGCGATTTCTAATCGCCAAGGCTAGTATTAATTTAGACTTTTCAAACATCCTCTTAGCAATGCCCGCGTGAGCGAGACGCTCACACTACTTCGTAGCCCGCCGCAGGTATCACTTCTGTGTACACCGTAGAGGGGCGATTTTGGCTTGAGATAAAACCGGGGTGGATTGATGAGCAATCGCCTGGGCATTATTTAGTGGGGCAATCACACAGTGGTATCATCCTGATTAATCTAAAGCTGCTGTTTGTGAGGATGTAAACTCTGTGATTTCTCTTAACCAAAGCAGTCTGCGCTGCAAGCTAAGGGTATGGACTCCTCTAGCGATTCTTGGAGCATTCGCTTTATGTGGGGATGCTGCTCTGGCTGAAATTACCGGAGATAACACCCTAGGGTCTGAAAGTTCGATTGTGACGCCCCAACTAATTAATAATCAGCCGATTAATCAGATAGATGGTGGGGCTGTTCGGGGTACAAACCTCTTTCACAGCTTTGAACAATTTTCTGTTTCTCAGGGTACCACAGCTTATTTTAACAACGCTGCCAATATTCAAAACATTATCAGCCGGGTAACGGGTAACTCTATATCTGATATTGATGGGGTACTCCGCGCCAACGGTAATGCTAACCTGTTTTTACTTAATCCTAATGGCATTGTTTTTGGCCCTAATGCCTCCCTCAACATCGGTGGTTCATTTGTGGCTAGTACGGCTAATAGTATTAACTTTGCTGATGGGACTAAATTTAGCGCTACATCTCCCCAAACTACACCCTTGCTAACAGTCAGTGTGCCCATTGGCTTACAATTCGGAGCTACTCCCGGAACTATTCGCAATCAATCTCAAGCTAGTCCAAGGGGTGAGAGAAATAGCGTTAATGCACCCGTTGGTTTACAGGTAAATACAGGTAGAACTTTAGCTTTAGTTGGTGGAGATTTGAGCCTGGAGGGAGGTAATTTAACGGCAAAAGAAGGGCGAATAGAATTAGGAAGCGTCGCAGCCAATAGTTTTGTCAGTCTGAACGCCATCAATGAGGGCTGGAGTTTGGGATATCAAAATGTCCAGAATTTTCATAACATCCAAATCATGGGGCGAAATCAAATTCCATCTTATGTGGATGTAAGTGGTGAGGGGGCTGGCAATATTCAGGTGCAAGGTAGGCGTTTGTCGCTAACTGACGGTGCAATAATTTTGGCGAATACCTTGGGATCAAAACCTGGAGGTGATTTAACAGTTAATACTTCTGAGTCTGTAGAACTGATTGGTTTTCCTACATCCTTAAGGACTAGAAGTCTCAGTTCTGGTAACGTTGGCAATTTAACTGTTACCACTGGCAAGTTAATTGTTCGGGATGGAGCACAACTAGTAGTTGGTAGTTCTAGTTCAGGTTCCACGGGAAAATTGACTGTTAACGCCTCAGATTCTGTGGAACTCCTTGGTGGCTTCAGGCTTCAATTCCCCATTTCCGGATTTAATTTCAGTGGTTTGTTTAGTGCAACTTCTGGTGCGGGAAATGCGGGTGATATTACGATTAACACTGGGAAATTGATTGTTCAAGGTGGCGCAAGGGTAAGCACACAATCTACAGGATCTTTCTCAGCAGCTTCTAGACAATTTATCTCTGCTACAGGTAATGGTGGAAATTTGACTGTAAATGCCACCGAGTCTGTAGAATTAATCGGCAATTTAGCAAATAATAGCGTCACTGGGTTGTTGACTTCGACTCAAGGCCCTGGAGATGCGGGTAACTTGACGCTGAATACAGGGAAATTGATCATTCGGGATAGAGCTAGAATAAATTCAAGCAGTAATCTTTCACCGCTTTCTACCAACAGAAATCTGGGAAAGGCTGGGGAGTTAGATATAACCGCCCGCTCTGTGGTGCTAGATAACCAAGGCAAACTCACCTCAGAAACTGATTCTGGTCTGGGTGGGAATATTAAACTACAGGTGCAGGATTTATTGCTGCTGCGTCGTCAGAGTCAAATATCCACTAGTGCGGGTAGGGCGCAGGCTGGTGGGGATGGTGGGAATATCACCATTGATACCCCTAATGGCTTTATTGTCGCTTCTCCCATAGAAAATAGTGATATCACTGCCAATGCCTTTTCTGGTGCTGGTGGCAGAATCATCATCAATACTGCAAGGATTTTTGGTTTGGTAACACGCACTCGTGCAGATTTGGTGGAGTTGTTACAAACTAATGACCCGAATCAACTCGACCCGGCGGAGTTACAAACCAGTGACATCACAGCATTTTCGCAGCAAAATCCTTTATTAAGTGGTACTATCCTCATCGACACACCGGATCTTGACCCCACTAAAGGAATAATAGAATTACCTGTAAATCTGATTGATGCTTCCGGGAAACTTTTTACCGCTTGCAATCCTGGTGGGAAATTCCTCACAGCTTCGTTTGTGTACACAGGGCGTGGAGGCATAAAATCTGGCCCCACCGAGCCATTGTCAAGTGAAACGGTGCTGGCAGATTGGATCAATTTAGAAGCCAATAGCGATCGCCCTCATACTAGCAGACAAAACAGCACACAAAAAAGTCAGGATGTCAATCCCCCTACTCAAATTGTCGAAGCCCAAGGGTGGGTTGTGGATGCTCAAGGTAGAGTGCATTTAGTAGCCCAAGCTGCTACATTCAACCCTCATAGCCCCACACTTATACCGCCATCTTGCCTAGTGCGTGGGTAAATCATGATGGCGATCACTTGTAGCAATGATCTCAACAGTTAACCCAAACAAATCTGAGAAAAGCGATCGCACTACAACCAGAAAAACTTACTATATAGTGCTAGCTACTCACAAACAGGTTCATGGCTTACTATATTGCTCCCCGGTTTCTCGATAAACTGGCTGTCCACATCACCAAAAACTTCCTGAATCTTCCCGGAGTCCGAGTACCCTTGATTTTGGGGATTCACGGCCGTAAAGGCGAGGGCAAAACTTTTCAATGCGAATTAGTCTTTGAGAAAATGGGTATTGAGGTGACACTGATATCTGGTGGAGAATTGGAAAGTCCAGATGCAGGAGATCCAGCAAGGTTGATTCGGCTGCGTTATCGGGAAACCGCAGAACTCGTCAAAGTGCGCGGTAAAATGTGCGTGCTGATGATTAATGATTTAGATGCGGGTGCGGGACGCTTTGATGAAGGCACGCAATATACTGTAAATACTCAGTTGGTGAATGCCACACTGATGAATATTGCCGATAATCCCACAGATGTGCAGTTGCCTGGTAGTTACGATTCTACACCTTTATGTCGTGTGCCGATTATTGTCACAGGTAATGATTTTTCTACCCTCTATGCACCATTGATTCGTGATGGACGCATGGAGAAATTTTACTGGGAACCAAACCGTGACGATAAGGTGGGGATTGTTGGTGGGATCTTTGCCCCAGACGGGTTGTCACAACGGGAAGTAGAACAGTTAGTTGATACTTTCGCTTATCAGTCAGTTGACTTTTTTAGCGCTTTACGTTCTCGAATTTATGACGAACAAATCCGTAAATTCATCCATCAAATAGGATTTGAGCATGTATCCTTGCGTGTGGTGAATAGCGTTGAAGGGCCGCCAGAGTTTCCCAAGCCCAATTTTAGCTTGTCTCACTTAATCGAGTCTGGGAACTTGATGGTTGCAGAACAAAAACGAGTAGAAAATTCCCAGTTAGTTGATGATTACAATCGACTCAATAGAGGGAGAAATTATCAAGCCCCCGCCCCTGCGCCTGTGACACCAACTCCTCAGCCATTAACCAATGGATTGCAGCCACCACAAGGCACGAGTACACATTTGAGCCTAGAGACACAAGAACAAATCCGGCAAATCTTAGCTCAAGGCTACAAGATTAGCATTGAACACGTAGATGAGCGGCGTTTCCGCACTGGTTCTTGGCAAAGTTGTCTCAACACCCATATTGACGCCCATTCAGATGCCATCTCAGCCTTAGAATCATGTCTAGTGGAATATAGCGGCGAGTACTTGCGTTTGGTGGGTATAGATCCCAAAGCCAAGCGGCGGGTGGTAGAAACGATTATTCAGCGTCCCAATGGGAAAAATTAAGAGTTGAGAGATAGAGAATAAAAGGCGATCGCTTATAGCGGTTTTCAGACGAGTGAAGTACAGTTTTAAATCACAAAACCCGTAGGGGCGGGGTTTCCCCGCCCTTGATTGTGTTGCGTTCAACCGAGAAAGGCTATAAGTAGGCGGGTTGAAGAATTTATCGTTGGGATAAGGCAGGAGAGAAGAGGGTTTTAGCCTCATTTATTTGTCTTTACATAGTTATAAATATTCGCACCTACCTACTTAGCTGCTTATTTGATGTTTAAGAAAGCAAATTTACCTTTAATACCATTTGGTTCCATCTGGAGTTGAGCAACATAAAATTCTTTTTGAATTACATCACCGACTGGTGTAAAAGCAATTTCACCGAGAGGAGTTTGATAAGTTCCTGTTAATAACTGCTGATTTAATTCTGTACGCAATTGCGGCAACGTCAATTTATTAATTTGACTCTTTTTATCTAAAGATTGCAGCGCTTCTACATATACTTGCAATGCGGCAAAAGATTGAGCGCTGACTTGAGAGGGATCTTTATGATATTGTGCTTGATAAGCTTGGCGAAATGCCGTGTTAATTGCACTGGGATACACAGGGCTATATGCTTGAGCAATAATGATGCCATCACACAAGGCTTTACATACAGAAAATATATGGGATGTGTTAAACCCATTACCACCAACAATTAGGCCTTGATAGCCAAGTTCTCGGAGTTGCTTCACTAGATTACCTCCATCCACAGCTAACCCGGAGATAATCACTAAATCTGGTTTGAAATTAATCGCGTTACTGGCTTGTGTCTGAAAGTCAGTATCTGTAGTTTGAAACTTTTGGACTGTGACTAAATCTAATTTTAAATCCTTAACTGTTCTCTGAAATATTTCTGTTTCCGACTTATTAAAAGCATCATTGTGAGCGTAGAATACAGCTACTTTTTTAATATTGGGATTTTGCTTAATGGCTGCCTTCACCGCATAAGGAGCAACGACAGTAACAGAAGCAGAAACACGAGCTACATAATCACCAATTTCGGGAATACCTTTAGCAGTGTTTGATGCACCAATTACTGGAACTTGATTGCGTTCTGCTATGGGATCGGCGCTAAAAGCTTGTTGTGAAAGGGTAGGGCCAATAATACCAACAACTTTATTGTGATTAATTAAATTTTGAAAAGCGTTGACGGCTCCAACTTCATCAGCACCAGTATCTTGGAATATCAACTTAATTGGTTTACCGTTGATACCCCCTTTATCATTAAAATACTTTTCTGCTATTTTTACGCCGTCAGTTCCCTCTTGACCAAGTAATGCGATGTTGCTAGTTTGGGCAAAGGCAATACCAATAGGGATATAATCAGTGGCGCTGGTTGTCGCTGTCGAATTATTAGCAGAATTTGCTCTAGGATTGTCGGTTTTACCACAGCCTAATAGCAAGGTAGAGCAGGTAAATAATAAGGTAGTGTGATAAATAAAAGCATTTTTCATAGATGCATGACTAGTATTTTTATAAGAAGAATTTAGAACTCAGGAATTAGCATTCTGAATTCTGGCTCCTGACTCCTGATTCCTGTTTATTATGATAATACTGCCACGCTAAAAAAATGATGTGATGTCTATGACAAGCTGCTTTGCGTCTACGCACTCTGGAAAGCCAGCAAACCTCCTAAATCTCATGGGATAATCAAAGAAAATGAGGAAGATTTTGCTCTTTTATCTCCTCTCATTCCCTTCTTTACCCACGGCTAGGCAGTTTGAGCATTTTTATTTGCTGCTTGTGCTGTATTAGCTTTCATGCGAGTCAATCGGCTTTTACGAATACGCTCACTGTCGCGGACACCACCGGCTAGTTCATATTCGTTGCTGTTTCTGCCATACTTGAAACCAACACCCATCAACATCTTGTCTGAAATATTACCCAGGATTTTTTCCATCTCATCAACTTTGGTTTTAGAAGAATCAACCGCAGCTAAAGCAGCATTATACGCATCAAGCACACTGCGAAACTCATCAATTGTTTGAGTCAAGTTTTCTAAATTGCACTTGTCATCAAAAGTGATGTTTGGATCAATAGCTTTCAATCCAGCGACTCGAAACTCAGCTTTTTCTAGAATGCGAGATGTGCGTTTTTGGCGAGGCATAAACTTACTTTCTTAAGTTACTTCTAAAGCTAGTTTGCCTCAATAAAGCTAAATATTGGATCAGCAAAAATCACAAATAATTGTGTTTTTTGCAATAAGTTTTTTAGGTGATTCTAGTGATTCTGCTGATTTGTTTAAACTAATATATTTGAACTTTATATAAACTGCATTTTCTTTATTATTGCTTTAACTAAAAGGCTTAATGCCGTCATCTAAAGGCTTAATATCGTCATCTAAAGGCTTAATGCCGTCATCTAAAGGCTTAATGCCGTCATCTAAAGGCTTAATGCCGTCATCTAAAGGCTTAATGCCGTCATCTAAAGGCTTAATATCGTCACCTAAAGGCTTAATGCCGTCATCTAAAGGCTTAAGAGTATGTTTGAAAAGTTTTGGGCGAATATAATTCGCTACTACACAAACAAAGTCCGCCTGCACGGACTAACCAAAAATTAGGACTTTCAAACCCACGGAGGTGGGTTTCGTCTGTGTAGCCAAGCCACTGCTTTGGGGAGACAGCGCCGTGGGCGGGTTTCCCGACTTCTAGCAAGTGGCGGCCAGGGCTATGGGGCATTGGGGAAACGTCTTCAATCTTGCCTATTGCCTTTTAACAAATGACAAATAACAAATAACAAATGACAATCAAAAATATATTTACGATCGCATAGATAATGCATGAGGTCACAAGTACATGCCAACATTTGTGAAGATTGAAGCAGGCAGGGTCGATAAACCCATCTTTGACCAATACGTACCCGCCCATAAAGCCTACGTTCAAGACTTGATTGCCAAAGGACACAAAGCCAAAACAGGCTATTGGGCACAACGGGGAGGCGGGATGATGCTGTTTGAGGCAGCCTCAATGGATGAAGCCCAGGCAATTGTAGCGGCTGACCCATTGGTACAAAACGGCTGCGTCAACTATCAACTTTATGAATGGCGAATTGTGATCGAATAATACTCCATTACTGATTTTTGATGTTATGCTGATATTTAGACCTGGATCTATGCGACTGCAACGCCTAAACTTTGTCAGGACCGGAAGGTAGCAGCAATACGGGATGCTTGTGGTAGGCGTAGTCTCCGGGTCGCCCTATTTGTTAGGAGCGTTCAGCAGCAATGGCTGGTTTTGGAGATATTGTACAAAAAGCTTTTTACCTCGGTGTTGGGTTAGCTTCTTACGCAGGTGAGAAAGCGGGAGGAAAAATAGCCGAGTTGCGATCGCAAGTCCAAAAACTGGCAGATGAAATGGTGGCTAAGGGCGAAATGAATACAGAAGAAGCCCGTCGCTTTGTGGAAGACATGATGAAGCAAGCGCAACAGCCACAAACTTCTGATGCACCCACAGAAAAAGCCCCCCCTGCTGAACCCCGCCGCATCGAAATCTTAGAAGAAGATGAAGAGCCGACGGCAAAAGAGGCCCCAACCGAAAATGTAGATGGGCTACGAGAACAAGTACTAGAACTGCAAGAAGAGTTAAAACGACTGCAACGCGATCAGTAAAATGTAGTTGTTTGCTGGAATTGCAATGGTTCTATACAAAGCGATTTGTTGAATGTACCTTGCCTAGGGTTTAATCTAGTGCTGAAAGCCAGGTAGCACAGAGTGCCCTGTTTATAGTAACTAAGGGCGTCAATTTATGGAAAAGTGGCAAAAGGATTTGATCGACATCATCGAGACAGTGGCTGTTGAAGTAGAGCATTTCTTCTTAGGAATGGGTGAAATGGTAGACACCTTTTTTGAGATCACAGAAGAAATTACTGAGCAAGTACAAAGTACAATTGCCACTGAAGTTGACCAGTATTTACAAGACTTTGCTGAACCAATTTTAGAAGTCTACTGGGAACTAGAAGATGTAGTGGCAGATATAGATCCCGCTTTTCCCTATCCAGTTGCAGCGACAGCAGAACAAAACCCCGCCTGCGTCGGTTGTCATAACTACCACGGTCAAGTTTATGGTGGTAACTTATTAGTCTGTGCCATGCACCCCCACGGTTCGGATGATCCAACTTGTCCCGACTGGATGGGAGAATAGGGTATGGGGTATGGGGCATGGGAAGATGAAGGTCATAAGGGAGTAAAGAATTAATGACCAATGACCAATAACAAATGCCAAATGACCAATGACCAATAACAAATGACAAATGACAAAATGAAGTACGGCGAACGGGAAATCGCGGAAGGACAACTAATTACCTTTCCTAATCCGCGTGTGGGTAGGCGATACGATATCAGTATTAGTCTGCCGGAATTTACCTGCAAGTGTCCGTTCTCCGGCTATCCTGACTTTGCTACGATTTATATTACCTACATCCCTGATGAGCGAGTTGTCGAATTAAAAGCCCTCAAGCTTTATATTAACAGTTACCGCGATCGCTACATTTCCCATGAGGAGTCTGCTAACCAAATTCTCGATGATTTTGTGGCAGCTTGTGACCCCTTGGAAGTTACTGTGAAAGCAGATTTCACTCCCCGTGGTAACGTGCATACTGTAGTTGAGGTGCGACATCAAAAATAGATTTTTAACGCGGAGGGGCGCAGAGTAAATTTCTCTACGTTCCTCTGTGATTAGGCTTTAATGGTTTGAGATGGGGAACTGAGATTGTTTAAAATGCCCAAAACCTCCCGTTCAAAGACAACTTGGGCACGATTGGTCTTACCACCAATATATAAGCGATCGCCTTTTTGCAATGCCCAAATTTGTGAGTGGGAGAAGTAACTCATCACCACACCCGCCATTAATAAAGCAAATCCGGTGTAAACAATTGGTATACCAGGGTCGGCTTTAATTTGTAAGCCCGTACTGCCAATAACATCTAAAATTTTGACAGTTACACCATTGACTTGGGTAGACATACCCGTCCGCACAGTGTCAACCAGCTTACCTGTGGCATCATAAATTAACACCATGCCTTGCAAGTCTTTGGCTAACAAAGAGACACCCTGACTCATATCTGGTTTAGTGGGAATCCAAGTACCCCAAATGCGACCTTTGCCCTTGGTGTTTAATTGTGCCATCGGTAGCTGAAAAATCGGGCTATTATTAATCCGGACACGCACAGCCGCCAGTCCCCAATCAGTTTGGTAAAAAGTGACGCCATGATAACGTAGCGGTTCATTGACAAAAATCTTCTTGTGGTCAACTTCCTCACCTTGCTGATTTAAAACAGACATATCCGAATAAAATTGGTCAATACCGCCCGTAGGGGTATAGTCAATCCAAAACCGATTCACCCGCACAGACCAATCTTGGGGAATTTTACCCACAGCTAACGGCCCAGCATCGATGACATTTTTGATTTGGAAAGTATCACCACTAGCTACCATTTCCTGGGCCATAAATCCAGTCATCGCCCCCCAAATTCCGCCCAACAAAATCATGACGATACCCACATGGACGATAATCGGGCCAATGCGTCCTACTATTCCCTTACGGGCGTAGAGAATATCATCTTTTTCTTGAAATATTTTATAGCGCTGCTTCTGTAATATTGGAGTGAGAGCATTCAAAGAAATATGATCTAATTCAGCACTCAAAGCTAACTTTTGAAATTGCCTTGGTTCATCATAATATTTCCAACGTTGGGCAGCTTTGAGGGCGGGTAATTGGCGCGTAAAAGTACAAGCAGTCAAGCTAGTACCAAACCAAACCAGCAACCCCAGAAACCACCAGGTACGATACACATGGTCTAAACCGACTACCTGAATTACCTTCCAAGTCAGGAAACCAAATAAAGCCGGGTGTTCTGGGTAATTAGACTGGTAGTAAGCAGGCGATTGTCCTTGCTCAATTACAGTTCCACTGATGCTAAAGAGGGCGATGGTTAATAATAGTGCGATCGCTAATCGTAAATCTGTCAATACAGGCAAAAACTCCCGTCGCCATATCCGCCCAGGAACTGACCACCAACTTGATTCGGTAGAAGTAGAATTTTCTAGAGTCATTACTTAAAAGCTACCAAAAGGAATGCGAGAAACCAAAGAAAATACACCAAAACCCACTAACAGCACACCGCTAACAGGATTAATCCAACCAGACCAGCGACGTAATTCCAACAAATTTTTAATTGCAGCCGTAAAAGTACCCGCCAAAATTAGCGGTGCTACATACCCGGCTGTGTAGGAAATGAGCAAAACAGCGCCTAAAATCCAGTCTTGTGTACTGGCAACCCAACCCAGTAAGCTGGCTAAAACTGGCGTACTGCAAGGGGATGCAACTAAACCGAAAGTTAGTCCCAGCAAATAAGAACGCACACCAGCAGGTAAATCTGGCGAAATCCAATTAGTTTCATTCAAAGAAGGAAATTGCAGGGGTAGGGCTTCCAACAAATTCAGCCCCATGAGAATAGCAATAATACTGACAATAATCGGCAAGCCAATTCCTACTTGACCGTAGATTTTACCCAAAAAAGCAGCGATGATTCCCATCCCCGCTAGTGTGGTTGCCAATCCCAAGGCAAACCAAGTTGATTGGGCGGCGGCTTGCAGGCGGCTTTTTGCTTCATAACCACCAATGTAACCGATAGTAATTGGCAGCATCGAAAGCATACAAGGTGTGAGACTGGTCAGCAAACCAGCAGCGAAAATTACACCAATACTGACTAAGCCTAAATGCGTTAGTTGATTAGCTACAAGAGCGTTGGCAAATTGTTCTAGTTCGTAAAGTTGGGTTTGCAAGGTGTCAAGCATGAGGAGTTTCTGAGCGTAAAATGCTTACTCTGCTTGCATTTTAGCTTATTTTGTGTTTCTCGGTTGGGGCAAAATAATCTACCTACATAATCGCACAAGTAAATATTTACTAGAGAAATTTTAGACAGCTTTCTATGCTAAAACAAAAATGACTTGAGAACTACTACCAAACGTCTATTTTTATTTATAGCTTGAGGATAATTTAATTTCCATACAATGCCTTTAAAAATAAAAACAGCACTGGTTGGGGTTTTAACTTCCACATTAGTGTCAAATCAAGCAATCATAGCGCTGATTCTAAATTAGTTTTTTATAAAAGAGAAAAAATATGACTAAAATGATAGATTTAAAATTTAATTACCCTGATATATATCCACTCCTGGAAGACATCAACCCTATCCAAGCAGGCACTTTTTTGGGAGGTTGTGGTCAGTCTCATAAAAATTATAATTGCGTTTACATAACCAATATAACCAGAAATCCAAGTAAACCAGCAAGTAAAACTGATGAAGATATAAAGACCTTGGGAACTGTCTCTAAGGGTCAGAATATTAATAGTATTAGTAATTCCAGAAGAATCTACATAAATGGCATTCTTGTACCAGGAGAAAGAAATACTACGACTATATGTTGGTAAATCTGAGTCTCTTAATTTAGTAGACACCTAGCTACTACTTACAGAAATACTGATCCTACGAATGAAGCTGCACCCAATAGCGAATCCGCAAGGTATTTTGAATTGGTATTATTGGCATGAAATGAGACTTTTTTATAAATGAATTAGTATGATTTAGTCCTGGGTAGCAGAATGACAGGACACTTAGTAATGAGCAAAATATCAAATATTGATCGCCAACGGGAACATCAGGCGAATGAGCGGACATTTCTAGCCTGGCTACGGACTTCCATCGCCTTAATTGGTTTTGGTTTTGCCATTGCACGATTTGGTCTATTTCTGCGTCAATTGAATGTGGCGCTGACGCAGCAAGAACCGATGATTAATCCCCTCTTTAACTCGGAAAATTTGGGGATTCTGTTTGTGATATTTGGTATTGTAGCGATCGCCTTAGCTGCATGGCGATACAATCAGGTTTTTTGGGAGATTGAACGCGGTGCTTATCGACCCCACCGTTTATCGGTTTGGATTATGACTGGAGTAGTCATCATTCTAGGGATTCTCAGTCTTCCTTTACTCTTGCTGCGAAATCCGCTTTCTTCTCATCCGTCCGTTCGCAAGCCACCACAGTTCCAGCGTCTTCAACCCTTACCAAAAACAAATGACAAATAACAAACAACAAATAACCAGTCCAAAAAAATACCCCCGGTAGCAAGCCGAGGGATTCTGCAAGTCTATAATGTCGCACAAAGACATTCGCGGATTCCAAGATAGCAACCTGATCACGATCAAATCTGCCAAAATGCCAAGTTATTCTCCCTAGTACATTACAGCCATTAGATGGTCAGATTATCCCCTTCCTGTGGACTAATCACTAACCGTAAGACTGACAAACCCAAAATTATCAAAAATAGTACTAGCCCAATCGTGCAAGCATAGCTGATTTCCAAGTTACTGAATGCTTGCTCATAGAGATAGTAAACAATTGTTTTCGAGCTATTGAGCGGCCCGCCTTGGGTCATAATATATACTTCTTCAAATACCTTGGTAGCAGAAATAGCTGAAATTACTGCCACTAAAGCTAAGTAAGGTTTCATCAATGGTATGGTAATTTCCCAATGTTTGCGGATACCATCTGAGCCATCAATAGCGGCAGCTTCGTAGACGTCAGCAGGTATTGATTGCAACCCTGCCAAGTAAATTACCATGTAATAGCCCAGCCCTTTCCAGATAGTAACAGCCATAATACTTGCTAGAGAAATTGGTAAAATTCCCAACAATTTATCTGGGCTAGTTAACCAGGGAATGCCATCTGAAAAAATATGCAAAGCTTTGAAAGATTGATTCAGTAAGCCATTTTCGGCATACAACCATTTCCAAGCTATACCTGCGACTACCATTGATATCACCACAGGGGTATAGTATGCAGTTCTAAACCAATTCATGCCCCGTAGCTTCTGATTGACCAAAATTGCTAATACTAAAGGCGCAAACACCAAAATCGGCACGACACCTACAAGATAAAGAAAAGTGTTTTCCAATGTTTTCCAAAACACTGCATCTCGCCAAAGCTTGAAGAAGTTAGTAAAACCAATCCATTGCGGTGGTTGAGTGATATCTTCATAGCTGGTAAAGCTGAGGTAAAATGCTTGCAGTGCCGGCCAGAAGACAGTTAACCCCAAGAGTAGTAAAGCAGGAAATAAAAACAAATAAGGGGTGAACCGTTGTTTGATCAACATCCAATCTTTGGGCGTCAATTGATTCATAGGGGCGTTGCTGAGTCGTATTGGCGGATGGATTTTCCACCCATGATGAATGAGCTGGAAAAGCTAATTAATACTACACAAACATTTGCAGCTGATGCGCGTAGTAGTCTGTCAAGATAAAAATGATGGACTGTAGTGCGGCCATCTTGCCCGCGTGAGCGAGACGCTCTAAGCATTGGCGCAGCCTCTCGTAGAGAAGGCTTTACGCTACGCTATCCGCCAGTCGCACAGAATTTAATTCTGAATTCTGGCTTCTGACTACTGAATTCTTCTTCATCAATGTAAATGATCCATCCCATGACCCCAATAGCGCTACACTCATCAAGAATGACAGGAAACTGAGAGAATACAACCATAGATAAAAAACTTTACTCACACTTCGGTACGCCCAGAGCGTTGCAAAGATTAATTTTTCCTCACCAATGAATTCCACGGAGAGTCACAACGATGACCACTGAGAACAACCTACCAATTGAGCATCAAAATGTACCCGTAAATCATCAGGGATTGCATAACTTTTTGTATAGTTCAGATGATGAACATACTGCCATTGAAACCACGATAACCCCTGATTTAACAAAAGATCAGGCGGAAATTATACCTTTAGAGGCTTGGTGTGGGGTTGCACAAAATGCCAAGATTGCAGGTGTTTATGCAGTCTTTGATACAAAAAATCGACCGCAATACATAGGCTATTCCCGGAATGTGTTGCTGTCACTCAACGGTCATGTTACCCAAAATGGTGAACAAAAATGTGCTTTTGTGCGCGTACAAGCATTCAAATTCCCCAAGCGCCAAGAAATGGAAGATTTACGAGATATTTGGATTGCGGAATTAGACAGCATTCCTCCCGGTAATGATGCTGACAGCGACTTGTGGGCTAGCACAATAGGCGCAGTTGCGAAAGCAGCGATGTCAGCAGCAGAACGCCAAGTCTATGAAGAGAAAAAGCTGAAATTACGGAAAGCGATGGCTGACACAACTCTCTCCCAAGGTTCAGAAAAAATCACCGTCAATGAAGCCGAACGACAACTTCAACTCGAAGCGGCTGTGAAAAATGATGATTGGAGTGTAGTTATTGATGCCCAGACTCAAGAAACTCAGTCTGAGTAATTCCAGATTTAAAGTGCATTTTTTGAGATAATTATTCAGGCTGAGATAAAAGTTAAGCAAGCATTATTTACATAGCGTAATTCTGAGCCAATTGTGGATTTTGTGAGAGTGAAACTGAGTAGGAAATGCAATGAAATCTAGTAATGCTAACTTTTTGGCTCAACTTGAAGAAGTCACCCCAGGAATTTGTCTTTATTACAGTGATGCAGATTATGCCTTTAAGCCTTTCATCTGGGAAGTCGATGCGAAAGGGGAATTAACCATAGAAAATTTATTACGACAAGTGACTCCTCCCTTTGATGAGTATCAAGCAGGAGGTAAAATCATCAAATCTGCAAATTTAGATGATTACTTACAGCTTATTTACCAAGAAGCTCAAAAACATGACCCCGATATTGCTGAAGAAATAGAGCAAAGATATCAAAAGATCATTGAGTTACTACAATCATCTCTGACTTTTTTAGAAGTAGCAGAAGTTCAGCAACTTAATGATCCAAATGCCACATTTCGGATAATTTTTGGGAGTACAAAGTCAGGAGAGTGGATAGGAATTGCACCAGACTTAGAGTCAGAGTTTCAAGAAATGGCTCCTCATGGTGAATATACAAATGGACAGCCGTTATTAGCCGAATATCTACCACAAACAGAAATCACAGATGAATTACTCGCGCAACTAGAACCACTTTTAGAAAATTTAAAGTTTTACGAGACACAGCCTTTTGTAGCTGTTGCTGATGAGATGAACGAAGGGTTTATTGTCAGAGTAGGGGCAAATAGAGAGTTGATGATCAATAGTTTATTAGATGCGATTGGGTTTGCAAGAACTTTTCCCTATCGGGCATTTTACCTGGATGCAGAGGAAGATGATGATGAGGAATTTGCTACTGAAATTAAACCCTTAGATTCATTGTTGCAATCACGGTTAAAAAATCTGCGGATGTATTTATTTGGACTTGCCTGTACCTATCATATCTATGTGCTTGGTCAAACATCAGAAGGTGACTGGGCCGGTGTTTCTACAATTGGCATTTGGTCTTAATTAGGTAATTCCTACACCTTTGGAGCCTCACATCTGCAAAGGCAGGAGGCAGAAGGGTTTTAGCTTCATTTATTTTTCTTTACATAGTTGGGTTTATTTATGCCTACTGGCGTGGCAAGACTAAAATAGTGCATTAATAAACCGCAGAGGCGCAGAGGAAACAGAGAAAGAAGAAAAGATTTGTTGCAACATTTTAGTTGTGTCAGTCCACTACCTACTTACGATCGCTATTTTATTAGCGATCTAGGGGCGATCGCCTAAAAATAGCGGAATTTACACAATACAAGCCAGACACTTGACTTTCAAATAAAATGTGCGAAGCTAATATTTAGATAAACTAAATATTAACAGTACATCAAACTCGTGACCAGACTTACGGGAAACTTGGATTTGTCGGAATCATTTGCTAGTAGCCCTCAAGCAGTGATTTTAGAAACACAAGGACTGTCGCGTTACTTCGGTAAGGCAGTTGCAGTAGATAATTTGAGTATCAAAGTAGAACAGGGTGAGGTATTTGGCTTACTTGGCCCGAATGGGGCAGGTAAAAGCACAGTAATTAAGATGTTGACTACTCTATTGCCTCTGAGTGCAGGGAGAGCAACGTTGGCGGGCTATGATGTCACTCATCAGGCTGGTGCTGTCAGGCGGCTATTTGGCTATGTACCCCAGGCCCTGTCTGCTGATGGTAGTCTCACAGGCTACGAAAATCTTTTAATCTTTGCCAAGCTATATGATATTCCTGTTAGCCGCAGGCAAAAATGTATTCGGGAAGTTCTAGATTTTATGGGTTTGCAAGCAGCAGCCTATCGTTTAGTACGTAACTATTCTGGTGGCATGATCCGCAAGTTAGAAATTGCCCAATCCATCATGCACCAACCCCAAATTTTGTTTCTAGATGAACCGACTGTGGGACTAGATCCCATTGCCCGTACTCAGGTATGGCAACTGGTGCAACAACTGCGTACAGATTACGGCACAACCATATTTTTAACTACCCACTTTTTAGAAGAAGCCGATAGTCTATGTAGCCGTGTGGCAATTATGCAGCAAGGCCAAGTAGTGATTACAGGCACACCTAGCGACTTAAAAGCTTCCTTGGAGCAGCCGAATGCAACCTTAGATGACGTCTTTATTCACTACACAGGCGATCAATTAACATCAGGAGTTAGCTATCGTGATACAGCAACAACCAGACGTACAGCTCAACGGTTGGGCTAAGGCAAAACTTACTCGTCGAGATCATGTGATCTCTGCAATTACTCAGATATTTACAAAAACTCTCGTGATTGCCGAGATGGAAGTGCGAAAACTCAGGCATGATCCTACCGATTTAATAGTCAGAGCCGTGCAACCGTCGCTGTGGCTGCTGATTTTTGGGCAAGTTTTCACCAGGATTCGGGCAATTCCTACAGGAGACTTACCTTATCTAGACTTCATGACTGCGGGCATTCTGGCACAGAGTGTGTTATTTGTCGCCATTTTTACAGGTGGGATGACGCTGATTTGGGAGCGAGATTTAGGAGTTGTGCATAAATTTTTGGCTAGTCCCACACCTAGAGTGGCGATGGTGTTGGGTAAGTCCCTAGCCTGTGGAGTACGTTGTTTATCACAGGTATTTGTGATTTATGGATTGGCACTGTTGTTAGGTGTCAAACTCAATCTCCATCTTTTAGCTGTTTTGCAGGTGCTATTGGTTGTCATGCTGGGAGCCGGTTGTTTTTGCACATTTTCTTTAATCATTGGCTGTGTGGTGAAAACTAGAGAACGGATGACGGGAATTGGGCAATTGTTAACCATGCCGTTGTTTTTTGCTAGTAATGCTATCTATCCTATTTCCCTGATGCCCAACTGGTTACAGTTTTTGTCTCGGATTAATCCCTTGACTTACACAGTGGACGCACTACGCGGCACGATGCTAGCAAATGGAACTAGTATCTATGGGTTTGGTTGGGACTGTACAATTCTCTTGTTAGCATTAATAGGCTTGACCTTCATCTGTGGAAGACTTTATCCACGGGTGGCAATGTAACTAGGAGAATAAATAGCAAATGACCCTCGGTAAACCTTTGCAAAGCGCGACTGCGGAAGAATGTGCTGCCAGAGTAATGGATACAATTCCGTTAGTGATGCGGTTTATCCGAGCGGATATGCGAGTTCACAGTGCCGCTTCTTTATCCATACCACAGTTGCGATCGCTAGCATTTCTTAACCGCAGTCCCGGTGCTTCATTATCTGATTTGGCAGAGCATTTAGGTGTTACCTGTGCGACAGCATCAGCCACAACAGAACGGTTAGTACAACGCAACTTGGTACAACGCATCAATGATCCACACGAACGGCGGCGAGTTCTCCTGAATCTTACTGAAGAAGGTAAGCATCATTTAAAGCAATCTCAAGACCAAACTCGCGCTCATATTGCCGACCTTTTGGCAGGTCTGACATCAGAGCAAGTTTCCAATATAGAAGAAGGGTTGGCTTTACTAAAAAATGTCTTCGAGCCAACGGAAAATAAACCTCCCCAACCCTAGGTCTGCACAACATGATCCTTTTGCGGTGTTGAGGTTTCAGGACTATTGTTAGGGGGTGCAATCACTTTAAAAATGTAGTAGCAGTTAGGAGATTTTTAGAGGCGATCGCTTCCTTTTCCAGATAACTAGGGAGCGATCGCCTGGGGTTACGAAGTTGAGGAGCCTTTGATCTGCACGCGTCCCCCGGATGGAGGAACAGTAGCACCGTTACCTTGTGGTTGTCTACTTTGGGGCGTACCGTGTAAATTTGGCTCAGGCTGTGGTGGTTCTGGTTGGGGCCCTAAAGGTTGCGGATTGGCAACATACTGAAATTCCCCTTTATGATCCATAGAACGACCTTTTGCCCAACGACCTTCGGCACTTTCGTTACCTTCAGAATGATTCCAAAACTGGTAGGCAAACTCACGTTTTTCCAATTCCAGTGGGAAGGAACTGGGAACAGGGGTACTTTCCAGTCCAGATTGTTCTAGATCCTCAATGGCTGCTAACCACAGGTTTTGATGCATTGTGTCACGGGCGATCATAAAGCTCAAGGTATCTTTCACGCCAGGATCATTAGTCATCTCATACAAGCGCACTGCTTGCAGGCGTCCTTGACTCTCCGCATGGAGATTTGATCGAAAATCTGCTAGGAGGTTTCCACTAGCAACAATAAAGCGGCCATTCCAAGGAAAGCCAACACTGTCAGTAGGCAGAGCACCCAAACCGGAGACGATCGCATGTTGGGGGTTCATTGCGGCTGTCATGATCACATCACGAGGATCACTACCACCCATCACCGCACCTACTACAGGGTCTTGTGCCCCATCTTCTTGCATTTTCACCGGTGCTTTATCGAGCAAATGGGCGATCGTTGTAGCCAACATCTCAATGTGACCGATTTCCTCAGTCCCGACATCTAGCAGCATATCTCGATATTTAGCAGGACCTCGACAGTTCCAGCCCTGAAATAGATACTGCATCATCACTGTCATCTCACCAAAAGTCCCACCGATGAGTTCTTGGATTTTCTTGGCGTAGACTGGATCGGGTCTTTCTGGTGGCTTGAAATACTGTAGCTTCTTATTGTGATAAAACATGGGGATTTCCCTGATTGGTACTTGATGACTAGCGCACAAAATTTGATATATGTGTCGCTTATCCTTTCTAGGAAACTCATCAAATCTTGCAGATACATCAGTCACCAGTCAGATCAAAATATCACAATAAATTAGCAAATTTATAACCACAGATACACAAAGAAAATCGCCGATAAACTATCTGTGCTCATCGGCGGTTTAATATCCCATATTTAATTCTCATCACGCCCGTGTACTTGAGCAGGCGGACTAGTTGCCTCAACAGCAGTGAATGGTTCCAAAATTTTGTAATTATGAGTTGCTCCCTTTGGTACTACCCAAGAACTACCACGTTCTAACAAAATCATTTGCCCCTCTATATGTAACTCTGCCCGACCGTTAATTACATAGCCAACTGTTTCATAGTCGCGTGTAGTTGGCTGTTTATCTTCGCCTGGTTGCTCGTCTTCCCAAATCCGCATAGACAGAGATTTGCCAGAAGCAAGATACTTCTGACCTAGTTGACCTTTGGGAGAATGGCTAGAGTCTATTTTTTTAACACTGGTGTCACTCATATTTCATCCATAAAACTACAGTTTATTCGTAATACCATCTCCGGGAAATTAGCTAACACAAATGAGAACGGTAAAAATCCCACAGGTTAACCTGATGCATACAGACTTACTTAAGGTTTGAGGACAACTTTGACGCAATCATCTTGCTTGTGTTTGAAAATCTTGTAGCCGTGGGGAGCTTCTTCTAAAGGTAGGCGATGAGTAACTACAAAGGATGGATCAATTTCACCTTTTTGGATGTGTTCTAGCAAGGGTTTTAAATACCTGTGGACGTGAGTCTGTCCCATTTTGAACGTTAGGCTTTTGTTCAACGCTGCACCCATCGGTATTTTGTCCACAAAGCCACCATAAACGCCTGGAATAGATACGTGACCACCTTTACTACAAGACACCAGGACTTGCCGTAATGCTGTTGGACGGTCTGTTTCTAGACGCACAGCTTGCTTAACTTGGTCGTATAATGCCATAACATCAGTGCCGTGTGCCTCCATCCCCACTGCATCTATACAGGCATCGGGGCCTCGACCACCGGTCATTTCTTTCAGTGCTTCGCCGACATCAACTTCTTCGTAGTTAAGGACTTCAGCTTTACCATACTCTTTAGCCATTTGCAGGCGTTCTGGAATACGGTCAAAAGCGATCACTCTTTCTGCACCGAGGAGATAAGCGCTTTTAATGGCGAATTGTCCAACTGGGCCACAGCCCCAAACAGCAACAACATCACCGGGTTTGATGTTGCAGTTCTCGGCTGCCATGTAGCCAGTTGGAAAAATGTCAGTTAAAAACAGTACCTGCTCATCAGTCAAATCATCAGGTACTTTGAACAAGCCCACATCAGCAAAAGGCACTCGTGCATACTCTGCTTGACCGCCAGCATAACCGCCCAATAGGTGAGAGTAGCCAAATAGACCTGCCGGCGAATAGCCCATTTGCTTTTCTGCTAGCCAAGCATTGGGATTAGAGTTGTCGCACAGAGACCACAATTGTCGCTGACAGAAGGAACAGCCACCGCAGGAAATTGTGAACGGGACAACTACGCGATCTCCAGGGAGAAGCCGCTTCCCGTCTACGCCTTTTTGCAAATTTGTAACTCCACTCCCCAATTCGACGACTTCTCCCATAAATTCGTGACCTAAGATGTCGCCTTTTTGCATCGTGGGGATATAGCCATTATAAAGGTGCAAATCTGAACCACAAATTGCTGTAGAAGTAATTTTGACGATCGCATCACGCGGGTTGATAATTTTAGGGTCGGGAACTGTTTCGACCCGCACATCATTGACTCCGTGCCAACAAACTGCTTTCATGATGATTACGAAACTCCCAAAAATAAATTATCTGATTTTTCTCCCTCCGCACCCTATCTGTTGATCGCCCGTTCTAAAGCCTCTCTTTGAGGTGGATTTTCTTGGTAATATCCGCGTTTACTGCCAGTTATTGGCTCAACTGTGTCTTCCGCTTTATTTCGTACTGAGTCTAAAAACTCTTTTGTGGCTTCAGGAGTTTCTTCATCCAGATTTAGCCTATCTCGAATATTATCACCAGCGTTTTTGAGCCTCTTCTGGGCATTGTCCATCTGCTTGTCATTCCTGACCATACCCTGATTATCGGGAGTACCTTTATAATAAACACCCTCTGGAGTTTTTACAGTATCAACTTGCGCCAACAGCATGGATTGTCCATAGTTAAATGACTGGAGTCCAAAAAACATAGATCCAACCAGAAAAATGATTATAATCTGACTCAGAAGCAGATTTTGTAGCCTAGAAAGTATGCGACTCATAATAATCCTCTAGTGATTTCATTAAGTTGTTTTGTTTATGTGAAAGAAGTTAAATACTCACTAAATTTGTAGTACTTTTTCTCAGCTTAACTGATGAATTTTTGTACTTACCAACTCAGCTTTTTCCCCTTGCTTGCCCTTCTGTCGTAGCAATTTCACCCGCTTCCATTAACATCTTAAAGCGGCGTAAATCATCACCAATTTGTTGTTCTGGTTCCTCCCCAAAAAGCTTTGCTATTGCAGCCCCTAAGCCTCCACCAGGCGGGTTATATTCCATCACAACTTTGACTTCTGTACCCCGTTCTCCCGGAGCTTTTTTAAACCGTACAAAACCAGAATTATCAACATCTGCACCTGGCACAGAAGCCCAAGAAATAAATTGATTTTCTCGATCTTCCAAGATATCTGCATCCCATTCCACACTCTGTCCCAAGGGTGCATTGGCAATCCAGTGAGAACGTTTTTCGTTGTACACCTTGACAAATTTCAGATGCTTCATAAAGGTGGGTAAGTTCTCAAAGTTATGCCAAAAGCGGTAAAGTTCATCGGCTGGTTTATTAATTGTTACCGTCTTTTCAACTTTGATTGGTTTATTTATGCCCGCAACTTCTTGTGCTTGCTGAATCGTGCTTTGTTTTGTTGCACCTTGATACAGCAAACCACCGCCAGCCAACGCCATCAGCACACCGCGCAAAGAGCCTTCCCTTAAACCCATCAGTACCATCGCCCCACCACCAATGAGAGAAGCCCACCGCTCAACTTCACTAGCTTCAGGTTGCGTTTTATTAACTGGATCTCCTGATGTTAGAGTCACCGTTTTATCTCCTGATTACAGTACAATAGCCAAGCCAAGGAAGCGCAAAAACTCTCTTGTTTCTCTCTCTGTGTTCTCTGTCTTGAAAAGTTCTGATGCCTGTGGCAAGCCACCCTCCGGGTGTCTACGGAGGAAGCCTCCGCTCAGACTTTTCGCTGCGCCTCTGCGGTTCCTAAACAAACATCACATTTTTACGGCAGCCCCTGTAGTTGGCTGAGGAGGTTGAACTCCAGCCCCTACCCGTTTTCGATATAGCTGCACCAATCGCTGCTCGTATTTCCACAAATCGGTGTAAATTTCTTTGAAAATTGCAGTCGCTACTGGGTCAGTAAACATCGTACATAAATTACCTACATCACCAATACCTGTTTGCAAATCTCCTAAAGCTGAACGTATTTGATATACGTCATCACTACCGGTCAGGGCAGTTTTCACCTTGGCATACTGCTCGGCAATATTGGCAGCTAAAGAGGGTTTTTCACCCAATCGATGCAGGTAAGTTTCTAACTTTTCGATGTGGCGTAGTTTCTGAGCGATAATTTCTTGAAACAGAGATTTAGCTTCTGTATCTGATTCTTTTTCGGTATACTTCTCCAACGCTTCCAAGGAATAACGCTCACCCGCAAGAGCAGTATTTAAACCTCGGACAATATCACCTTTGGTAGAACCACCCCAAGCATCAGCTAGTTTCCACCATTCAGCACTTGTATCTTTCTCATCAGGTAATGCAGCTTCTTTACCACCGTAACCTAGACGACTCAAGATAGCTGTGGTGAAAATTGCCAAATCTCCAGGTTCACGGGATGTAATCAAATTGCCATCAACAACAAGGGGCTGATCTCGATAATTTGCACCCGCATTGATCATATCTTTGCTGATAGCACTGAAACCAGTAGCTTGTTTACCTTTGAGTAAATCTCCCTCAATCAAAACCTGTGGCCCATGACAAACCGCAGCTACCCATTTTCCTTGGTGTATGGCTTGTTGGACAAAGCGTACTGTGTTGGGATTCCGCCGCATTTTATCGGGAGCCATACCACCGGGAATTACCACTGCATCAAATTCAGCTGCAATGGCTTCAGATGTAGTGCTATCGGGGTGGGTATTAACTTTGCCGTGTTTACCCTTAAACTTTTCGTTGACGCGTGGCCCTAAAACAACTACATCCATTCCTGCTTGTTTTAGTCCATTATAAGGAACTAAAAACTCTACATCTTCGACTGCATTTTCGATGAGAATAGCAACTCTTTTTTTTGCAGAATGATTGTTGTGATGTACCATATTATTTCCCAAATAACTAAACAGTGGTCAATGCTGACAAAGCAGGTAATTGATAATTTTTGCAGTCTGTCTTAAGCAGGTACTTCACTAGTTGGTGATGTCCCAAACAGTTCTTCGTAATCGTGAGTGAAATAGCTGTGAAATTGAGTGAATTTGGCAGGGGTGATAGCATTTTGCAAGACAGCAAAAACAGCCCGGACATGAATTGCAGCTACAGTAGGCTCGATATTTTCTTTTTGGCTGGCACGGGTAATAAACTCTTGCAAGTTAAATGATTGAGCAGGTTCCCTTTCACGCCCGCACAAATAACTGCCTAATTGTTGCGGCAATTCTGAAGCTAAGTCCGTGGCTTGATCACCAGGAATACGTTCTTTAATGGTTTCTAGAGTGGCACGGGTAGCACGTTCTGCTTCTTCGCGGGAATTGGATTGAGCCAGGCTTTGTACGTGTGTAATAAATTCATCGCGTTCCACTTTACTACCTCCAATTAATTATTTAATAGTTGTAAATTTAGAGTTATAGATAAAAAATTGTAAAACTTAAAAATAAAAAGGTAGTTATGAGTTAAAAAGTTGGTGGTTGGTTGCTTGGGATTGATAACTTCTAACTCATAACTAACAACTGCAACTACAAGTGGCTTGACCATGAATTCATACTATTAAGCCTATGCTGTTCATAGTTAAATAACTTCGTTCCCAAGGGATAGATTGTTTTATTACTAAAGTCATACATCTTCAGTCAGACAAGCTTTTGTGAGTAAAACGTTATGGTGAGGATGTAGAAATGGCAAGTCTTATGGTAGAAGAAAATATTAATAACACAGAGATGAAATCAGATGATTTACCACAGGAAATCACTGAGTCTTATGGTACTGGCGTGAAAGACCTGCCGGGATATAATATCGGTGGGCGATCGCTCTTGGATAGAAGACACCAGTATACGCACACCAGCCCTGAAATCACTGGTGGTGATATTGATGCCGGTTGGGCAGTCGAAGATGCAGTAGGAGATGAAGCTGTTGGTGGTACTGCACCAACTCCAGATCAAGATGTGACTGAGGAGATAGCAAAAGCTGTAGGGCTGGAAATGGACGATGACGAGCCTCTCCACACAAACGATATCCTAGAGCATCGTGATGATGCTCGCTGGGAGTTAGATCCGTTATCTTCTGAAGATTATCCAGACAGGAATGCGATCATTTCTGAATGATAACCGTAGAGACGTTACATGTAACGTCTCTTCTATACCAATGTAAGATATGAGCATTTAATAATTAATTAATCAGATAAATTTTAATTCCGTAGGTGTTCTAAAATAGCAGGATCATCTGACTTGATAAAAATCCGGAATTATTATTTTATAAATAGTATGAATATTGATAAAATTTTACAGAAATATGCACAGGGAGAAAGAAATTTTAGCAAATTTAACCTCTTAGAAGCCGAGTTTATTAACCTCAATTTGAGTGGGGCTAATTTCTCCCAAGCAGATATGCGTCAAGCACGTCTAGGAAGAACCAACTTTAGTCAATGCAGTTTTCGGGGAACAGACCTGAGTGAGGCGATTCTGTGGGGAACAGATTTAACGGAAGCAGATTTCTATCAAGCAGTTTTGCGGGAAGCAGACCTCAGTGGTGCGAAGTTAATTAAAGCCAACTTAGAAGCAGTTAACTTGAGCAAAGCCAGTTTGTGTGGTACCAATCTCAGTCATGCCAAGTTAACTAACGCCATACTATTTGAAGTAGATTTACGCCCTACCTCTGACCAACGGACGGATCTCGGCAAAGCAGTTTTGATTGGTGCTGATTTGAGCTATGCAAAACTTAGTCAGGCTTTGATTTGTCAAGCTAACTTTGATGGAGCTAAACTCTGTAGAGCAAATTTGAGTACAGGGATTTGGCAGAATGACTGTGTTACCGATTTGAGAGCAGCTAGCTTTCGGGAAGCAGACCTCAGTTATGCTGACTTTAGCGGTGCTCTTCTCCTCAATGTTGACTTTAGCGGCGCTGACCTTACAGGTACAAACCTAGCGAATGCAGACTTACGAGGAGCAATCATGCCTAATGGTAGTGTTCATGAATGAACAGCGATCGCTATTGATCATTCTCAAGTTTAAGGGTTTGCAGAACCAACTGGTACAGAGACATGAGCCACAGAGCTTTGATTCAAGATTGGTTTGCGGGTTTTTAGGTCAAATTTGTATCCATCTGGTAAGATATACAGCTTCGCTCCACAAATCGCCAAAGGTTCATCCTTGAGGATTTCGTTCATATTGTTATATGTAGCCTCCGACTCATCCACAATGGTGACAGAGCCTTGCCCAATGACTTCGATTTGATTATCTGTGACAACCATCGCGGTATTTTCATCAATGCCAAATCCTAATACAGCAGGTTCTTGAACCAAGGCGGAAATTAAGCGTCCCAAACGTCCACGTTGGGAAAAATGCTGATCAATGACCACTCCTGGCAAAAAGGCTAAACCAGGCCCCATCTCCACAATTTCAATCCGGGGATTGGTTTGTGAGTCACCTTCTACAATCATTTTATCTGGCATGACGGCAGCTCCCGCACTTGTACCTGCCACCACTATGCCTTCAGAGAAGCGTTTGTGAATAGCTGCATCGATTTGCGTATCTTTGAGGATGCTGGTAATGCGTGCTTGGTCTCCCCCAGTAAAAAATACCCCAGTTGCCTTAGCAATCGCTTCTAAGGCTGTGGATGAAGACGCATCTGCACGGGTTTCTGTATCAACTATGCGAACTTCTGCCGCTCCCAACCGCTCAAACACTCTGATATAATTTTCTCCCACATCTCTTGGTAGTTCTGTCGCCGCCGTCATAATCACAATTTTAGCTTTCGTACCTCCAGCACGGCGCACAAACTCTCTCAGTATTTGAGAGTCCCCATCTTTATCTTCCGCACCCCCAATAATCACCAGCTGCCCCTTGGTTTCATTAGTCACCATAATATCTCCTAGAAATTATCAATTCCTAATCTCAATAAAACATGACCAAGAAGCCAGAAAAACTTCCATTTGGCAGATTGCATGGTGAGGTTTTAGGCTAGAAACACAAAATCAGCTTGTTAAACATTAAACCTCAAGATAGATCCTCAAAAACACACAATTCCCTCTTGTTCACGGTTCCTCTGCGGTCTGAACCTTGGTGATCCCAAAGCCCTACCTCCTCCTTGAGACTTATCTCCATAAAGCCCCAGCAGACCTTGCTTTTGGCAACAATTGTCCGACTTCCCCAAAAGATTGGGTCTCATAACTTTTGCTCAACTGACGCTGAATGCAAAATTGTAGCCCCAATGCCTGACTACAAGTTCCAGGCACATCTTAAAATTTACGGAATAGCAAAGTGTGATATCAAACTTTTTACATTAGTGCAATACCCTGCAACAAAAGTGTCAAAAAAAATATCTATATTAGTAATACATCTAGTTATCTTTCCAGACAGCAAATGCAAAACCAACCACGCGACGGAGAAAAATCCTCCAAAGGCATTTCGTTAAATAGCTCTGGCTCGAAAAATCATCATTATGCACCCTGGACAAAGGCAGCTGCCTCTCTATCGCTGGTGCTTTTGGGATCTGGGATGACATTAGCAGGTGGCTATTTGGCTGGAAACCGGGAACAGGTGTCTCAAAATGCAGCAAATTTGGCACTTAGTCCGGTAAATGCTGCCCCTCCCTTACCTGCTGGTACAGATCCTAATTTTGTCACCCAGGTAGTGCAAAGAGTCGGCCCTGCTGTGGTGAGAATTAACTCCTCCCGCACAGTTACAAGCCAGATACCAGAAGAATTTAATAACCCCTTCTTCCGGCGGTTTTTTGGCTCCCAACTGCCAACATCCCCAGAAAGACGAGTGCAACGGGGTACAGGCTCAGGCTTCATTATTAGCAAAGATGGTCGGATTTTGACCAACGCCCACGTGGTTAGTGGTGCTGACAGGGTGACAGTCATCCTCAAGGATGGACGGAGCTTGCAAGGTAGGGTGGTAGGAAGAGACGAGTTAACCGATGTGGCTGTAATCAAAGTTGAGGCAGATAATTTGCCCACAGTAACATTAGGCAACTCTGAGCAACTACAACCAGGACAATGGGCGATCGCTATTGGTAATCCTCTAGGTTTAGATAATACTGTCACTACGGGAATTATTAGCGCCACCGGACGCTCTAGTAATCAAATTGGCGCTCCCGATAAGCGCGTGGAATATATTCAAACTGACGCAGCCATTAACCCTGGTAACTCTGGTGGCCCTCTACTGAACTCCCGTGGTGAAGTGATTGGCATGAATACAGCTATTATTCAGGGGGCCCAAGGCTTAGGCTTCGCCATTCCTATCAACACAGCTCAACGTATTTCCAATCAATTGATCACTACAGGCAAAGTCCAACATCCTTATTTGGGAATTCAGATGGTTGGGTTGACCCCTGAAATCAAGCAAAACATCAACTCAGACCCTAACAACGGTTTGAGGATCAATGAAGATCGGGGTGTTTTAGTCGTCAGGGTTGTGCCGAATTCACCTGCTGCAAGAGCCGGAATCCGCCCCGGTGACGTCATCCAAAAGCTCAATGGTCAATCAGTCGCCGATGCTAGTAGTGTGCAAAGGGCGGTAGAAACTAGCCAAATTGGTAGAGATTTACGCTTGGAGTTACGACGCAATGGACAGAATCTCAATTTAGCTGTTCAGCCAGGGGCTTTCCCCGTCGGGTTGCAATAGACTTGGCTATAGGGCATAGGGCACGAATTAATTCAAAATTCGTCTGGAAAAGTTGAGCCAGTTGCGTGGGCGCGTTTCCCGACTTGAGCAACTTTCCGCAAAATTCAAAATTTGGACTCTTGACCCTTGACCTTGTACGCGATTAATCGCGTCTGTACGATTAATCGCGTCTCTTGGGTGAATCACCACACAGCTTTGGGGCTGTGATATTATGAGAGACTGCTGCATAAATTAGAAAAACTAGAAATTAACTTGATCATGGCTCTGACGCAACAGCGCAAACAAGAAATCATCTCCAGCTACCAGGTTCACGAAACTGACACCGGGTCTGCTGATGTCCAAATCGCTATGCTGACTGCGCGGATTAACCGCCTCAGCGAACATCTGCAAGCAAATAAGAAAGACCATTCTTCTCGCCGAGGATTATTAAAGCTGATCGGTCATCGTAAGCGTCTTCTCGCCTATATCCAACAGGACAGCCGAGAAAAATATCAAGCTTTGATTGGTCGTCTTGGGATTCGTGGTTAGGGACTACCGCTTATGTCTGCTGAAGAATCTGAACGCAGTCGCTTGCCTTTTGAACCAAACAAAAAGCGCCAAAAATCAGTAAAGGCTAAAAGTCAGCCACCAATACAGTCCCAAGAATCTGAACAAAAGGCTAGCAAGCAGCCACCTTTTGCTAAACAAGAGATGGCGATTCCACCAGTTGTTAGCCAACGGATGGTACGTCGAGTGGCTGGATTCTGCGGTATCCCAACGGCTTTAGGCATTACTACCTTAGTAGCTAGCTATTTACTTGCTGTCTATGGCGACATCAACTTACCTCCCATTGCCGTGTTATTGGTAAACATGGGATTTTTTGGTTTGGGGGTTTTGGGGATTACCTATGGCGTCCTCTCTGCCTCTTGGGATGAAGAAAGAGTCGGTAGTCTACTGGGTTTGAGTGAGTTCAGAACCAACTGGGGACGCATGGTGGCAGTTTGGCGCGAAACTCGGCAAAAAAATGTATGATGTTCAGCGCTCAAGTATGCAGATGACTGTCAATATTGGTTAAATTTACAAGTGAATGTTGAAGTTTTAAATTTTATAACTTCAACATTACTAACGCTCTTTTATAACTCTAGTGCAAGAAAAAATGCAGGTTGGGTTGCAACCTACCCCTAAATTCATCAAAGCCTTTAAACTCAAGGGTTTTGATTTTTATTTAACGAATGTAAGTAATAGAAGAGCGCTAATCAAGAATTTATGATTTTTTTCAGCCCAATATTGAGTAGCAAAAGTACTGAGCGCTATATTTTAAAATAGATATTTCGTTTTTGAGCATTCACTTAGATAACACGACATAGATAAGGTTACGCTTACTTGCTGAAGAAGCAACTCAACTAACCAGAGAATTTAACATGATCGTAGTAATGAAAATTGGTTCCCCAGAAGCGGAAATCAACCGTATTGATGAGGAACTAACTAGCTGGGGACTGACACCAGAAAAAATTGTCGGTAAGCACAAGGTCGTAATTGGTTTAGTAGGTGAAACTGCCGATTTAGACCCTCTACAAATTCAGGAAATTAGTCCTTGGATTGAACAAGTATTGCGGGTAGAATTGCCCTACAAACGGGCGAGCCGTCAGTATCGCCACGGTGAAGCTTCGGAAGTGGTCGTTGATACTCCTGATGGGCCAGTTGTGTTTGGAGAACACCACCCCTTAGTGGTTGTGGCTGGCCCCTGCTCGGTAGAAAACGAGGAAATGATTGTGGAGACAGCGCACCGTGTGAAGGCGGCTGGTGCAAAGTTTTTGCGTGGAGGTGCATACAAACCCCGGACTTCGCCTTATGCCTTTCAAGGACATGGTGACAGTGCTTTGGAATTGTTGGCGAGGGCGAAAGAACTTAGCGGACTTGGCGTAATCACAGAAGTGATGGATGCTGAAGACCTGGATAGAATCGCCGAAGTAGCCGATGTCATCCAGGTGGGGGCGAGGAATATGCAAAATTTCTCTCTGCTGAAAAAAGTCGGGGCGCAGTCGAAACCAGTGCTCTTGAAGCGGGGAATGGCTGCTACTATTGAAGATTGGTTGATGGCGGCTGAATATGTTTTAGCGGCTGGCAATCCTAACGTGATTTTATGTGAGCGGGGAATTCGCACTTTTGACCGCCAGTACACTCGCAATACTCTGGATATATCGGTGGTGCCTGTGTTACGCAAGCTGACTCACCTACCAATTATGATTGATCCCAGTCATGGCACTGGTTGGTCGGAATTTGTACCGACAATGGCAATGGCAGCGATCGCAGCTGGTACTGATTCTCTGATGATTGAGGTTCACCCCAACCCGAAAAAAGCCCTATCAGATGGGCCGCAATCTCTCACACCAGATGCTTTTGATCGCTTGATGCCAGAATTAGCAGTGATTGGTAAGGCTGTGGGACGCTGGCCAGAACCTGCTGTGGCTCTAGCCTAATAGCGTAGTTCATAATTGCGGGGTGAGATGAGCAACCATAGTGACTAAGTCTCACCCCCATGATTTTTGATTTTCTCACTGTGGGGACAGTATGATTAAGCGATCGCATTGCATTTGTACTAGGGAGTTGTCTGGGCGTAAAAGTCCTCATTGGCACGCATAAAAGCAGGCCGCTCCAAATAGTCTCTCACTCCAAGCCTCAAAGTGCGATCGCAACTAACCCAAAACTTGGGTTTCCGCTAACTAATTCTCCTCAAGGGGATTAAACCTTTCAGTATATCGGTAGTAGACAACCCCATGATGAAACCATTTTCTTGGACAAATGCGCGGATGGGTAGGTGTAGAAATTTAGGCTTGAGGAATAATCGCTGTATTCCCTACAGCACAAGGGTTTGCCGGAAAAATAAATTAAAATCATCCGCGCACCTTACCCCATCTGGGTTTCAGCTATTCTCAGTAAATCAATTTATATTTTCTCATGTTATACTTTTTTCATACGCGCAACCGCACCTTGAAAACCGCATAATTACTGCCTTTCAGGCTCCCGCTAATTGCAATTTCAACTAATCCCTATTAGGGATTGAAACGAAACAAACTCCGCTAGAAAGGATGAAGTAGATAAATTGCAATTTCAACTAATCCCTATTAGGGATTGAAACTCATTATTTGCACTGAACCTTTCAAGCATTATCATAATTGCAATTTCAACTAATCCCTATTAGGGATTGAAACAGCTGGTTTAAATAGTTATTCTATTTACATAAAATAAAAATTGCAATTTCAACTAATCCCTATTAGGGATTGAAACGCAAGAGCGAATTAGTAGAACAGATAGCCAGAGATAATTGCAATTTCAACTAATCCCTATTAGGGATTGAAACGTTTTTGTTTCCTGCTCTTCCCTGTATTCGGGAAGAAAATTGCAATTTCAACTAATCCCTATTAGGGATTGAAACACATGACGCTTATCGCTAAAGCCTTGCCCTATAAAATTGCAATTTCAACTAATCCCTATTAGGGATTGAAACTTGTTTATTTCTTGTTTTTCAATTGCACGGATAAAAATTGCAATTTCAACTAATCCCTATTAGGGATTGAAACTTTATTATAGGCGTTTACTTATATAAAAGAGTGGAATTGCAATTTCAACTAATCCCTATTAGGGATTGAAACATGAACTCTTTTGCTCTCATCCTTGGGCTGCAAAATTGCAATTTCAACTAATCCCTATTAGGGATTGAAACAATTAAAAGCAAGAGCTAAGAATTATGTTAAAGGAATTGCAATTTCAACTAATCCCTATTAGGGATTGAAACTTAACTAATTACATATCTAAACCGGAAGTTCCTGAATTGCAATTTCAACTAATCCCTATTAGGGATTGAAACATGTCCTTATTCTCTCTCTTGTTATTAAGAGAGAGAATTGCAATTTCAACTAATCCCTATTAGGGATTGAAACTGTAAAGAGTTTATTCCCCAAGTAAGCCTCCTGAATTGCAATTTCAACTAATCCCTATTAGGGATTGAAACCAGAATAAAAATTTCACTAAAAAAGAGTAGTGAAATTGCAATTTCAACTAATCCCTATTAGGGATTGAAACAAACAAAGGGTATCTGTACGTAGGTGATGTAAAAATTGCAATTTCAACTAATCCCTATTAGGGATTGAAACTAAAGTTATTCCCCACACCTCACAAGTTATTTTAAATTGCAATTTCAACTAATCCCTATTAGGGATTGAAACAATCGACACTAATGGGCTAGCTCATTTTTTTGTAAATTGCAATTTCAACTAATCCCTATTAGGGATTGAAACCGAGAAGTAGTCGGACATCCTGTACTTGAAACTTAATTGCAATTTCAACTAATCCCTATTAGGGATTGAAACATCAATTCTGTTTTCTGTCTCGGTGATTTTTTCAATTGCAATTTCAACTAATCCCTATTAGGGATTGAAACGCCACTTTCACATTGATTACATTACGTGCTACTAAAATTGCAATTTCAACTAATCCCTATTAGGGATTGAAACAGCGCGTTGAGATTGCCTTGCACCTTGAGTTTTTTCATTGCAATTTCAACTAATCCCTATTAGGGATTGAAACACAGTGCCAGTTATTGGCTGGGACTCGCGTAAGAATTGCAATTTCAACTAATCCCTATTAGGGATTGAAACCTCTCTTTTCTAATTCTGTAGAGACTTTATTTAAATTGCAATTTCAACTAATCCCTATTAGGGATTGAAACCTCAAGATGAACTAGGGCAATGGAAACAAGACGCATTGCAATTTCAACTAATCCCTATTAGGGATTGAAACTCGGCGTCACGGGGCAATGACCGCTAACTGTAAGAATTGCAATTTCAACTAATCCCTATTAGGGATTGAAACTACCTTTCTAAAAGTTTCCAGAGGGTGTTAACAAAAAAATTGCAATTTCAACTAATCCCTATTAGGGATTGAAACATGAATTATAGATCTACCGCTACTCACGCGTATCATTGCAATTTCAACTAATCCCTATTAGGGATTGAAACAAATTTATGGAAACCTTTCTAGCCGTAGCTTCCGGCGTATTGCAATTTCAACTAATCCCTATTAGGGATTGAAACGAGGGTGATGATTTTGTTGAGCAAATCCTGTGAGATATTGCAATTTCAACTAATCCCTATTAGGGATTGAAACTTAATTTTCTATATCTCCCCTCATGCTCTCTACTAAATTGCAATTTCAACTAATCCCTATTAGGGATTGAAACGAATTACCGTATAAGACAAACCAGAACCATCATTATTGCAATTTCAACTAATCCCTATTAGGGATTGAAACGCAAGGGAGTATGCAAAGTGGCTGATGAGCACATTGCAATTTCAACTAATCCCTATTAGGGATTGAAACGTACAAATAGACCCTCTTTGTAATCAGCAATCGCATTGCAATTTCAACTAATCCCTATTAGGGATTGAAACATTTAAAAGAGGAGAGAATCCTCTTAGGGTAATCAGAGAACATATTGCAATTTCAACTAATCCCTATTAGGGATTGAAACTATATAAATGGGGAACCTACTAGGGATGAACTAGTATTGCAATTTCAACTAATCCCTATTAGGGATTGAAACTGTATATGTAGCAATCAAAGAGGAGGGTACTAAATTGCAATTTCAACTAATCCCTATTAGGGATTGAAACATTAATGTTAGCGAATGGGGTAAGGGTAGGACTTATTGCAATTTCAACTAATCCCTATTAGGGATTGAAACTTTACAGCATTTAATCGAGCGTAAGATAATGGAATTGCAATTTCAACTAATCCCTATTAGGGATTGAAACAATGCCCTTGAACGAGAGAAGTAACTTCCCGTCGATTATTGCAATTTCAACTAATCCCTATTAGGGATTGAAACGTCGCGATCGCCCTTGATATACTCTTCGGCTTCAATTGCAATTTCAACTAATCCCTATTAGGGATTGAAACAACTCGCTATAAGCTTTATTCCAGCCAGAGCGAGAATTGCAATTTCAACTAATCCCTATTAGGGATTGAAACATTTTTTAGCCTAATACTATTAGCTAAACCCATAAAATTGCAATTCCAACTAATCCCTATTAGGGATTGAAACAAGACTTTAGGCAGGGAAGGACTTACCACCACTAATTACAATTCCAACTAATCCCTATTAGGGATTGAAACCTTATATTAGAAAACCCTTTTCAAAAACTTAACCAAATTGAGACAAGCGATGCGTGTGACCGTTTTAGCCATCGCATTTTAATCAATAACCTGTTTTCTCGCGGATTTAATCTGGCCTCGCTTGGTTTTACTGTCAAGGCGTTTTTTTTGAGAACTACGAGTTGGTTTGGTAGGTTTGCGTTTTATCTTCAGTACGACTGCGCTTTTAATAAGTTCTTTGAGTCGTTCTAAAGCCTCTTCTCGGTTCTGTTCTTGGCTGCGGTGTTCTTGGGCTTTGATGACAACTACTCCCTCTTGGGTAATGCGGCGGTCATTTAGCTTCAAAAGCTGCTCTTTATAGAAAGCGGGTAAAGATGAAGCTTCAATGTCAAAACGTAGGTGAATGGCAGTAGCAACCTTGTTAACGTTTTGACCACCTGCACCTTGAGAACGAATGGCGCTCATTTCGATTTCGCTATCGGGGATGATAATTTTACGAGAGATTTGGAGCATACCTTATATATAGCGTCATTAGTGCGATCGCCTCCCATTAATCATCATCATCTGGCATGAAGTTACATTGCCCAGCCCATCAGCTGGGCAAATTTTTGTTTCCGCTTAGGGAAATACAAATCGCTGAATTTGCTGTGGGGTCAATTCCTGCACATTACTCAAAACGACTGCTGCGCCCGCTTTTTGTAGCGTCTCACTGTAGGCATCACGCCGGGCGGCTGTTTCTTGGACATGGGGCGGTAAAACTCCTACACCAATCCAAGTTCTGTCTGGCTGCAAGTCTCGCGCTTTCGCTACTGTGTACATATCTGCGACCGTATCTCCCACGTACACTATTACTGGTATTTTGTCAATATGGTTTTCCAGTAGGCGAATAGTGGCAAAAAGTCCAGTGGGGTCTGGTTTACCTGGTGCATCTTCCATCGCAATTAACACAGGAGATTGCAAGCCGAGGCGTTTTTCTAAGACATAGTTAGCAGAACCGCGAGTAGCACCACTGAAAAAACCCCAAGCGATGCCAGCTTGTGTCAGTTGCTCTAGATAGCTAGGCTGTAGTAATAAGGGTTCATGACAGATATAACCATTCCAATTGTCAGGGTCAGAGCCGCGATAACGAGATTGAAAATAAGTCACGATCGCGTCATAGTCTAATTGCAATTGCTCGCGGGACTGTCCTTGAGTTTGAAAGTAGCGATAAATTAATTCTTGGGAGGCTTCCCAATCGTTATTCCAGACACCTTCAGATTTGAGTTGGTCAATATCTAGTGGTGTGGGGCGATAGGCTTCGGCAGTGTAATACTCTACAGTATCTGCGATCGCTCGCCGATAGGAACCACTAACATCACGAATCACACCATCAATATCAAAAATAGCGATCGCTTTGTTTGTCATAAATAGGGCATGGGCAAGGGGCATAAAAAAGTTTTACCGCATTTTTAGCTCTTTGCTACAACAGTATCAAGCAAGATGAGACGGATAAACAAAGCAGCACACACTGATCTTTCGCGTCTCTACTCCGGTAAAAAATCAGCATCAACAACTTGCTCTGGTGTAAAGGGTGATTGTTCAGGGAAAGTCGCCAGATGCAATTCAGTTTCATCAGCAGCCAGTAGTCTAGCATCTTCATAACACTGGTCAAAAACCTCACAGAAACATTGGAGATAAGGGTAATTGAGCAGTCATAACTATCTCTGAAAGCATTGACCTGACTTTATGGTAGCTTTTATCAGGATTCGCGGAAAACCCCATGCTAAGAGCATGGGGATGGATAGCGGTCTGCGGAGCGCAGTAGACGATCCCTTGAATGTTAAAATAGAGAAGTGAGTATGAGCAAATCATCTACGTTTTGAAGCATCCTAGTTTCGGTGAGACTCCGGCACAGTAAGTCACTACTGTTTTTAAACAACAGCAAGCCTAAACAACTGACAAGCAATATCAGGATGCAGAGCGTACCTAACTGGCTTGTGATGAACTTTGAAAGCACGCAAATCCAAACTAAAAGTAAGTCCAATTCCTACGCTTCTGACATAAGTGTTAGTTTGAGGGTCTAGAGGGATAGTTGAATGTCCCACTGTCATCACGAGATGTCAGGAATCGCCACCCGCCTATGCGGTGGGGTAGTTCAAAGATAATTGGAGACAGACTATTTTCCATGACTTTTTAGTCATCTGGTAAAGTATTGAGTTAAAATAAGCGATCGCTAACTTAGTACCTAATGCCCGGATATTCCCCGGAGGTGTGATTGACCAAGTTCATTTTAAAAATTTTGTGGTTAGACGAAAACGTCGCTCTCGCAGTTGACCAAGTTGTCGGTAAAGGCACTAGTCCATTGACTAAGTACTT
This sequence comes from Goleter apudmare HA4340-LM2, assembly GCA_019359495.1. GTDB lineage: Bacteria > Cyanobacteriota > Cyanobacteriia > Cyanobacteriales > Nostocaceae > Goleter > Goleter apudmare. The sequence continues at coordinate 12,181 of JAHHHF010000091.1, read as the reverse complement.
CTTTTGGCCCAGGAATGATGCCTGGGAAGAGCTAAAAAAAGAACTAGAGTCAAAAAACTGGATTACTGACCTAGATCGCGTCGAGTTGCTCAATAAAGCAACAGAAGTGATCAACTACTGGCAAGAGGAAGGCAGAAACCGCCCGATGGCGGAAGCTCAGTTAAAATTCCCAGAAGTCGCCTTTACAGGTAGCGCTTGATTTAGCCCCATTAGCTCGCCTGCTGTTCTACAAGCTGCCATAGTTTAATGGCCTTGTCCCTGCTGCCGCTAGCAATCAGCTGTGCAACAGGGTCAACAGCAACGGCAAACACAGAGTCTATATGAGCAGAAAGGGTAGCAATTTCTGTTCCTGTGTTTACCTGCCAAAGTTTCACTGTCTGATCCCAACTACCACTAATCAAGGTTTTGCCATCAGCACTAAAAGCCACTGCTACCACAGCCCAAGAATGGACTGACAGTGTGGCAATTACCTGGCCAGTGTTAACCTCCCACAATTTAACAGTGTTATCATCGCTACCCGTCGCCAAAATTTTCCCATCGGGACTAAAAGCGACTGCTAAAACCGCCCATGCATGACCTGAAAAGGTACCTAAAAAGGTATAGTCTGGGCGGTTTTTAAATTCTTTTGTGGGCAGTTGCCACAGATGGACTGTTCTATCTAAACTACCACTGGCTAAAAGCTCACCTTGGGGACTGAACGCCACTGAACTTACTTGTAATTCGTGTCCGGTGAGGGTACAAATTTCTTGACCAGTATTTACATCCCAAATTTTGATTGTCTTATCCCAACTACCACTAGCGATAGTCTGCCCATCTGGACTGAAAGCCACTGATTTGACGACGTGTGAGTGTCCATATAGGGTGAAAATTTCTTGGCAGGTGTGGAGATTCCACAATTTGATAGTTTGATCATCACTAGCGGTTGCCAAAATTTTGCCATTAGGACTAAAGGCTACTGATTTCACAGCTTGGGTATGTCCTGATAGGCTACTCAGGACTTTTTTAGTATTTAAATCCCAGAGTCTGATGATTTTGTCATCGCTACCACTAGCCAAAATATTCCCTGCTGGGTTGAAGGCTAGGGAATTAATCGCAGATACCCCAGAATATCCCATTAAGGTATGTGTGCATTGCCAAGAAGGATTTGGGATGGGCAATGTTGCACTGGAATTATTGGCAATACCCATAGCTTGCATGACTTGATCAGCCGACTGAAAGCGATCGCTAACAGATTTTTGTAGCAGTTTATCAATGATTCGTACCAGATGTACGCTGACTTTGGTGGTCAGATACTGTTGCCAAACCCAAGAATTATTAGCAATATCAAACAAATCAAAGGGTGGTATTTGAGTTAGTAAGTGAATACACGTTACACCCAGGCTATAAAGGTCACTGGCAAAAACTGCTTTGCCTCTTACTTGCTCTGGTGCAATATATTCTGGGCTACCAATGTAGGTTTCGCCTATTAATTGGTCAATACCGTTAACTAGGTGAGCTACACCAAAATCAACTAAGACTAAATCCCCCATGTATTTTGCAGATTCAGGGGATCTAGAGATCAGATTTTCTGGTTTAATATCACCGTGAATAGTCTGGCGATCGTGGATAAATTGAATAATTGGCAAGACATTTTCTAAAAGTTGCCAAATTTGAGTTTCGTTAAATGTCCCCTCATTTTGTAATAGGGTAGCTAAATTATTACCTGAGATCAACTCCTGTACTAAGTAGAAATATTCCTGGTCTTGGAAATGTGCTAGTAAAGTCGGAATTTGTCGATGTTGCCCTAGTTCTTTTAGTGACTGTATCTTTTGGATAAAAACTGTACGGGTTTGGTATTGCAGTGAGAATTGTTGTATCACACAAGCAATTGGGGGAAACTGTCCCTCATCCACAGCGAGGAAGGTTTTGCAGAATCCTCCTTTGCCAATTGATTGTAGTAACCGATAACGATTTTGTAATAAATTCAAAATATTAAGTTCTAAGGTTCAATAATTTTTGCTGGCTCTTAGTTTAATGGTGCTAGCATAAAAATCACCCTCCAGCAACTAGATGCAGCACAACAGCACTGAACTATGGTAACGACAACAACACCCGCAGAAACCAGAGTCTTGCTACAAAACATCAGTTGGCAGACATTTAAAACTATGCTAACGGAGATGGGTTCAGAACGCAAAAACAGAATTGCTTATGACAATGGAATCATAGAAATTATGACCCCACTCATGCCGCATGAAAACTCAAATCGTCTGATAGAGGCTTTTGTTGGGGTATTGTGCGAAGAGTCTGGTTTAGAGATTAAACGGGCTGGTTCTCTCACATTAACGCGGGATGATTTAGAAAAGGAGGGTGAGCCAGATAGTAGCTACTACATCCAAAATGAGTTTTTGGTGAGAAGCAAAGAAAACATAGATTTGGCATTTGACCCACCCCCTGATTTGGTGCTAGAAGTCGAATACTCTAGACCGAAGATAGATAAGTTGAGGCTTTATGCTGCTATGGGAATCCCGGAATTTTGGCGCTACAACGGTAGTGTGTTAAGAATTTACACGCTGGATGATGGACAATACTTAGAAGTTGAACTTAGCCCTACATTCACACCCATAGCAGTGAGAGAGATTCCCCAGTTTATCCAAGAGGCGAAAAAAAATGGAGAAATCAGCACCACTCGCGTTTTTCGTTCTTGGGTGAAGCAGCAAGTTTCTGATTCCGGAAAGGGTTTGTAGTAAGCACTGTAGTGCTTCAGTAGATCAAGACTAAAATGCTTACTAATAACTGGTTTATTTATCTGATGGTAATTCCACAACTATAGGCGGAAAACCATTCGCCGGAGTTGGTTGGGCTTTTTCTACCACTGGTGTTGCGTGCAGAGGTGTTGGTGTGATCTCACCTTGCTTACCAGTTTGATTCCATAAAATCATTGATAGTAGCCCATCAACTAAGCCGTTGGTGCTGCCATTACTGCCACCAACTAGGATATCTGGAATTAGGCGGACATTGCGATCGCCGATAATTTGCATCAGTTGCATGGCTGTGTAACCCTGGGTTCCCAATGCTTCTACACCAGCACGGTAGGTTTCAGCTTTGGCTGTACCCGTCGCCCGGATACCTTCGGCTTCCGCAATTGCCCGTAATTTTGTCGATTCTGCTTGACCGTTAGCCTGTTTAATTTCTGCTTGGGCTTTCAGTTCGGCAATTTGCACACTTTGTTCTGACTTGACCATTTCTTGTTGGATATTTGCCAATGCTGTCTCCCGCACCAATTGTTGACGCTGGGTTTGTGCCATTTGTTGAACTTCGTAAGTCTTGCGTTCTTCTTCGGCGATTTTGCGGTCTGTTTGTGTCTGCATTAGGGTTGCAGGCGGTTGAATATCACCGATGAGGGTGTCAATCGCTTGGACGTCATAAGACCGCAATGCTGTTTTAATATAATCAGCAGCCTCTGCTTGCCGTTCTTTGCGAGCCGTGAGAAAGTCGAGGACGGTACAGTTTTGCGCGGAGTTGCGGAAATAGTTACCAATAGTCGGCTCTAATACATGGTCTACTAGATTTTGCATGGAACCAACACGGGAAATTACCTTCGGTGCATCTAAAGCACCCACATGGATAATTTGCGCTACTTCTAAATCAAAAGCAAACCCATCGCGCGATCGCACTGTTAAGGACGCTAGTTTAGCATCATAACTATGGCGTTCGGTACGATGTGACCAGTTGAGAACGATGTTGGTTGTGGGCACCAGTTCAATCTTCATAATTCGGGAATTGATTGGGTGCTTGCCAGGATACAGTGGTTCTACCCACACGCCCTTGTGTCCCTGGTTCACCAAATTACCGTGGGTAAAAGCCGCACCACTGACATCTTGATGCGCCTTACCCACAAATGAAATCACCACACCCACATACCCAATGGGAATTTCCGTCATTGGTACTGGCTCAACCTGAACAAGCCAAGGATTCAAATTCCAGGAACCAGAAAGTAAAATCTGCTCTTGTAAACCTCTGCGTCCACCACCATCAATAAATTTTTGACCACTCTGGAAGTTGTCATGTCCAGTAATAATCGGCCCGGCGATTTCACCAGAGGGAATGGGTAAACCATCTAAGGTAGTGACGATACCAACTTTATCAGAAGCCACACTGTAAACCCGCAACTGTTCAGGACTCATCCCGTGAGCCGTGGCGTTAGCGGCGGTAATAATTTTAAACAAGGCTGTGTTAATGCGGTAAGTACCAGCCGTGAGAAAACCCATTTGACGCCCCTTTTCTCCACCGTGGGTGAGGAATTTACGCGCATCTTGGAAATTATCACAATCAACAATTTTGCCTAAAATCCTTTCTGGGGGGTTAGAGGCACCATCTGCTGCCACAATCAGGGCAATTTCACCTTGAGGAACAACGATTACCTGCTCTTTCCGCACAGAATATTGCCAAGGCCAATAGCCCCAGTGCCAACCAGGCGCTAGAGTATCTGCTTGCCAACCTGCTTCCCCATTCAACGCAATTAACCGTCCAGCTGGTAGTCCACGCCCAGAAACGGCAAATTTCTTGACGACAATACCAACTTCTCGTTCACTAATTACCACCAAGCCGCCAAAGAACAGGGGGACAAATATGACCAAACCACCAACCACCACAATCGGAACCAGTCTCCAAGGAGATACCTGCATGACTTGATATTGCGGTTTGTTAGTTGGTATCTGGGCAATGATTGGCTTTGTCTGCGCCAACTGGGCTGATACTGAAGTAATTTCTTTTGTGTGGCTGGTTTTTATAGGAGTAGCACTAACAGCATTAATACTTCCTGCTACTGCCAGTGTTGCTATTAAAGATGTTGCAAAGTTTACTATTTTATTTGACTTGCTTTTACGTAAGCCTTTGGAGGAGTTTTCCATAATTTGTGCCTCTGTAGGGCAACTAATTATCCAAGGTATCACTTCACCAAAAGTTCTGGGGATTTCTTAAACTTGCTCTAATTTTCTCAAAATTGTGTGAGTAGAGAGAAGATTAAATCAACAGTGCTGAGTTGAACTATGTCATTGAATGTAATGGTAAATTTATTGATAATAAGTTGCACTTAGCTCACTCCAGCATGACACTCATCCTCAGTCAATCAGACCTTGACGAACTGCACCAACAGGCTCCTCAACCCCAGGTGGAAAATCTCGTACTGGATAGCTTTGAGAGGCTTGAGGGCGTGCCGAAAATTTTGGGACGGGGCTACGATCGCAGTATGAGCCTATTACCTGGGGTGTGGTTAAACTTCTCAGATTGTGAATACCACCAGGATTTTACGGTGAAAACACCTGCCCATGAGCATCCGATTCAGTTCACAATTTTTCTATCAGGTTGCCTTTATTTTGATGATGTTCATCCTCATGTTATGGGTGGATCGTGTAGCTATTTTTCAGGTGGCGGGATTTCGCCCTCTTATGTTTGCAAACATCGTGCTGGCGAACATTTAACTGCGGTGAATGTGGAGATTGAATCAGAATTACTAGAATCGTTTTTTTTGCAGGATGTGCAGTATAGCTCTGATGTCCAGAAATTGCTGTGTAAAGAGGAAGATTGGAAGTTCTCATTTTACCCTACAGTGACACCAGCAATGCGCGAGCTTGCTCAACAAATGTGGAATCCACCTTATCGTGGTGCAGCAAAGCGGATGTATCTGCAAGCGAAGGTGTTTGAAATAGTAGCAATATACCTGGATTTAATTTCCGCAGAGCAACAGCCAATTCATGATATACCAGGGCTGAAACCTGATACCATCGCCCGTATTCACCACGCTAAAGACATTTTGACTAAACAACTAGAGCATCCGCCATCACTGTCAGAACTAGCACAGCAGGTAGGAGTCAGCGTTCGCACTCTCCAGCGAGGTTTTTCTGCACTATTTAAAACAACTGTGGTGGGTTATTTGACACAGCAAAGGTTACAGAAGGCAGAAATTTTATTACGCCAAGGAGATACCTGCGGCGGGAAACGCAAAGTCGCAGAAGTGGCATATATAGTGGGATATGCCCACCACAGTCGCTTTGCAGCAGCATTCAAGCGGCAGTTTGGCATCACGCCTAGCCAATGTTTAGCAGGGAAAAAGGCGTTTTTCGGCTAACAAATTGGCGTTTTTTGTATAGACACCACACAGTCAACTTCTCTACACTACACCTTATTGTTATCAAAAATAATTAGCAACAAAAGCTGCAAGGCGGCGTGAGGAACTATGAGGAGTTGGTGTTTATCTGTTCGTCTATCTTTTTTAATCAGTCTTTCGGGATGTTTGAGTATACTTGCGGTTTCATCGGTATGGGCTGGTGAGAAACAGCAACAAACAAGTTCTCCAATTCGCCAACTGAGCGAAATAGAACTTCCTGTTACTAAGGCCCAAGTGCTAGTGCAGTCACCAACTCCTAGCAATACCCCTGTTGTTCCGGGAAGTATTGTCACAATTACGGGTGTGAAAGCAAATCCCACGGATAAAGGGGTGGAAGTGATTTTAGAAACTACCCTTGGGGAACAACTGCAAATCACAAATCGCAGTGCTGAGAATAACTTTATTGCAGATATTCCCAATGCTCAATTGCGTTTACCCAGTGGTGAGGCGTTTACATTTCGTTCGGAAAAACCAGTTGCAGGAATTACCGAGATAACAGTTACGAATGTTGATGTAAATACTGTGCGAGTAACGGTGGTAGGTGAGAATGCTTTACCCACAGTTGAGTTATTTGATGATGATGCAGGGCTGGTTTTTGGTGTAGCATCCACAGAAACCGCAACCAAACCACCAGATACACCCCCAGTAGAGGAAAAGCCAGTCACCGAGAAACCCCAAGAGAAGCCGGATGACCCGATTGAGTTGGTGGTGACGGGTGAGCGGGATGGGTATAATGTGCCGAATGCGAGTACGGCGACCAGGACGGATACACCGATTCGAGATATTCCCCAGTCGATTCAGGTCGTGCCCCAAGAAGTATTGCGTGACCGCAGGGTGAGAACTGTGAATGAGGCAGTGGAAACAGTCAGCGGCGTGGCTGATGGCGGAATCATCGCTGGTCCAAATTCAGGGAATTATATTATCAGGGGATTTCGGCAATCCGGAACTTTCCGAAACGGTTATCGAATTGGTGATGAATTCACTACGGTTCCAATTGGGACGATCGAGCGAGTGGAAGTGCTCAAAGGACCTGCCTCGGTTCTGTTCGGAGCATTTGAGCCTGGTGGGATCGTCAACGTGATCACCCGGCAACCCCTGAGTGAACCCTATTACAATCTGGCATTTGAGGCGGGAAGTTATGGGTTTTATCAGCCCAGCATCGATTTCTCAGGTCCATTGACCACCGATAAAACTCTGCTTTACCGCTTCATCGCCAGCTACCAGAGTTCAAACGGTGTTCAGGAGTTTGTTAACACCAACCGAACCACGATCGCCCCCTCAATCACTTTGAATTTGGGAGATCGGACAAGCCTGAATCTCTACTATGAGTACAGTAACTTCTTTGGAAATCCTCCTGAGCAGAATCGCTTTATCCTACTCGATGATGGTAGTTTACCGCCTCGAAGCTTCTACCCATCATATCCAGGACTCGCAGAGGCAGAAGGAACTTCTCAAAAATATGGCTACGAGCTAAGGCATGAATTTAGTGATAACTGGCAGATTCGCAACAACTTTACCAGAGTCGCTAATTACACCAGATTTGTGGATGCATTTCCCACCACAATAGAAGACAATCGTTTCTTAACAGGATGGGAATACTATGATGGTCCCTTTACATTTGATAACTATTTTGCACAGATCGACTTACTTGGAAAGTTCAATACAGGATCGATTTCACACCAACTCTTAGTGGGCTTTGATTTCAACCGTAATGAGGGTAGATTTTATGATAATTTTTTCAGTGATAATCTACCTCCTCTGGATTTACAGAATCCAAACTACGATATTCCAAGACCTGGATTTACTGAGCGATTTGATGATTCTAATAACTATAGTGAATCTTATGGGATATACCTTCAGGATCAGATTGCTTTTAGTGACAACCTGAAACTACTAATCGGTGGTCGCTATGATTGGGTGTCATCTGGATCTGAAAATGAAGCAACAGGAGAGATATCTGATAATCCAGTACAAGGTGCCTTCAGCCCCCGTATCGGCTTGGTGTATCAGCCTAGCGAATCGGTTGCTCTCTATGCCAGCTACGCTCAATCGTTTAACTCTGCCTTTGGACTCACCGCGAATGGCGAAGCGTTTGAGCCAACCAGGGGAACTCAATATGAAGTCGGTATTAAAGCTGACTTTCTAGACAGCAGGCTTTCGACTACTCTGGCAGCCTATCATCTCACTAAGACAAATATTCTAACCCCCGATCCCAATAACCGTAGATTTTCTATTCAGATTGGGGAGCAGCGGAGTCAAGGAATTGAGTTAGATGTTACAGGTGAGATTTTGCCCGGTTGGAAGGTGATTGCCTCCTATGCTTACATTGATGCAAAAGTTACTGAGGATAATGATATTCCTGTGGGTAATCGATTAAGAAGTGTGCCAGAACATCAAGCCACTCTTTGGACAACTTATGAAATCCAGAAGGGTGATTTGAGAGGGCTAGGATTTGGTTTTGGGCTGTTTTATGTGGGTGAGAAACAAGGAGATTTTGCTAACTCATTTCAAGTAGATGATTACTTACGTACTGATGCAGCGCTGTACTACCGTAGAGATGGGTTTAAGGCGGCGATTAATATCCGTAATCTATTTGATACGGACTATATTACCAATAGCTACAACAGAGCCAGAATAGAAAGAGGTGAGCCGTTTACGATCACTGGCTCCATCAGTTGGGAGTTTTAACTGGCTTTGTTGTTGGTCATTGGCTGAACAATACGCTTTAAAGTAGTTTGACTTTGTAGACACCCTATGAATTCAGTCATGATGAATCAACCGTATCGTCTGATTAAGCCATTTCTTTTAATGGCTTTTTCCTTCCTTCTAATTACAGCTTGCTACACTCCAGTGACCCAAAAAACTGATATCTCATTAGCAACTTCTTCTGAGTGCCGAGTTGTTCAACACAAATTGGGTGAAATTTGTATTCCAATTAGACCACAGCGTATTATTACATTAAATCCTCGATATTTAACAGATCCGGTGTTGGCTCTCGGCATCAAACCAGTTGGCATGGCAACCTATAATGAACTAGGAATTACTAGTTTTCCTGGTTTGTCTGCTGATGAGGTTGCAGGAATTGAGAATGTTGGAGATGCAAGTCAACCTTCTTTAGAAAAAATTCTGCTGCTCAAACCAGATTTGATTTTGGCACTCGATATTTATCAAGAAACAATTTACAAGCAGTTAACAGCAATTGCACCTACAGTGCTAGTACAATATAATAGAAAAAATCTCTTTAAAGAAAACTTTCGATATATTGCCCAGTTATTCGGCCAAGAAAAAAAAGCAGAGGAAGTTCTCACTCAATATCAAAACAGAATTGAAAAATTAAAAGAACGCTTAGGCAAACAGTTACAAGAAATAGAGATTTCTGTCATTTTTTATTATCATGGTGTTTTTTCGACAGCGACCACTGGATCAACTTGTTCTCAAATTTTTGCTGATATGGGTCTACGTCACAAGACTGCAACATCATTAAGTGATAGCGGCACATTTAGCATTGAAGCGATTAGCAAATATGACACTGATATTCTATTTATTTATAACGGTGATAACAAGCCATCATCTTTTTATGTTCAAAACCCCTTAATCGCTTTACTAAAAGCAGTCCAAAATAAGCGGGCTTATATGGTCGATCCAACTATATGGGGTGGGAATGGTCCTTTAGGAGTAAATAAGATATTAGATGATCTTTTTAAGTACCTGCCAAAAGGCGCATGAAATGTAACCGTTCACATATCCGCTATTTTCCACCGACTTACTAGACTTGTCTTTAAAAGAAATAACCTAGCGTGACAAAACTTACTAGAGAAGAGCGGAAATCCTGTAATCTTGGCATAGAGCCGAGATCCCTGCAAAAACGGAAATAGAGGCTGAAAAAGTCTGCCATATAAAGGTTTCAGCTTTTTGCTTCTCCGGTTAAACCAAACATGAGAAAGCTATAAGCAGACACAGCATAGTACAGAGTTACTAATTAATACAACGTGAGTTCGACGGCGGTAGTAGAAGCAAAAAGCTTGTGATGAAAGGAATTCAGAACAATTGGATGGAACAATGGCAAAGAATTGTTGAGGATGGGTAAAAATAGTGCAAAAAAAGCTGAGGCTAAAAAATATGTAATAAAAATAGCCGTAATCACTATCTCAATTATCACTGTGCGCTTCTAGCCAATCTGCTTTTAGAATCTCGACGGCGATCGCTTCTATATCAACTACCTTACCTCAGCCGTGGGGCGATCGCCGTAATCACTATCTCAATTATCACTGTGCGCTTCTAGTGCGATCGCCCCTCTATGGATTCTCAAAGGCGATCGCCATATATCAAGAGGGGGCAATTGGGCGATACATACACGATGCGATTGTGCTTTGCACACACTGCGTGAACGCTATCAAGTGATGGGTAAATACTCAATTCGATCCTGATATTCATTTTCAAACGAGGTGACTGCAATGATAATTAATTCTTCAACGGTTTGCCCGATGCTACGGTCTGTATTAATCGTAAAAATTCCTGGAATATGGCGACCCAGCCCTAAATGGTCAGCTAGATGCCTAGGCATTGACTTCCGGTTGTTTGTCACCAAAATAAACCCATTTATCTCACACCAAATCAAAATCTCTGGATCGATCGTACCTTTGGGTGGCGCATCTAAATCGCCAATAATTCGCACTACCAATTCAGGATTGCGTCTTACCAGTTGGGAACGATACACCGGATTAAGATGTTCATCTAACAGATACCGAATTGCCACTAGCTTTCCTGTAGCTGCTTGTCAGTTTGTTCTTCCCGCATTTTCCGAAACCTTAGTCTGGCAGGAGACGGATTTCGCTCCTGTTCTTCCCGCATGGTTCGAGAAAACTCTAGCCAATCTTCCAGATACGCATCAACCTCTGAGCGATGATGCAAGTAATACAAGATCGTGGCGTAAACCTGTTCGAGCGTCACCGTATGAAATTGCTCGGCGATTTCTTCTGGTGTTTTGCAACGATAGATATATTCGTACAAAATCGTCTCAATCCCAATCCGAGTTCCTTTGATCCGAATATCATCAGGTGACAATACATTAAAATAGTTTCCCAATTGCATCAGGCAAACCTCTCAAATCAACCGCTTTACTCTAATCATAGGGGAACTCAAGAGCATCTACCACAACAGAGATGCACAGGCTAGGCGATTCTCTACGAGACGGCAAAGCCGAACGGGCTACATGAGAGGGCAATCGGGAACTAATCAATCAAGTAACTACGGCGATGAGCCACGGCACAAATCAAAAAATCTGTGTTGCTTCCCTGAACTCCACTTCGACGGCAGGTGTTATAAAACTCAGCAGCCAACTCATAGTCTTCGATCTCCAGTTCGAGGTTAGGAAATGCTCGTAAATACTCCCGCAAACGAACGAATTTCTCTGTCTCCCGAATTCCCGACAGAACTTCTTGTCGAATTACTCCCAATACAGCAACTCTACTATCTGCAATTAACTCACGCAGGCTCAAAACCTGGGGTGGTTCCTCCTGGATGCGATTTCGTCGCAGAGCCAATGACCAAACAGAAGTATCAACAACAACCTTCATGCTTGTTGTCGCTGTTGCTTATAGTCATATTCTGGGTCATAGTCGATCGTGCCAAAAAGTTCCAAAACTTTCAACTGTTTGCGTCGCTGAACATATTCCCGCAAAGCAGCTTCAATAACTGCCTGCTCTGTTTGGTAATCACTCAGAGTGAACGCTTCCTGAAGCAACGTCTGATCAATTTCAAAATTAGTCGTCATCGGCTCACATCTCCAACATTAACCCAACCAAATCAAATTACAAAATTCCTCGTACTTCTTCAATAGACTTATCCGAGAATGCGAAATACTTACTACACAATGATTTCAGCAATTTTAACGGAATGCGATCGCACTTGCTTAGTGGACGCAACAATAAGGCTTTGGGGAATTTATCGAGCTAAATTATCAGTTAGTAAGGGAAAGATAGAAAGAATAAAAACTTATTTTTCCTAGATAAACTCAAGTATTAACAGGTAAAAAAC
>JAHHHF010000090.1 GCA_019359495.1 Goleter apudmare HA4340-LM2 | reverse complement strand
ATTAGTCAGAGATTATGAGTTATTGCCCCAAACCTCTGAGACTTTTATCTACCTTGCCATGATCCGTATTATGGTGCGGCGACTTGCTTAAATTTTGACTTCCTAAAACTTTTCAAACATCCTCTTAGCCACATTGGTTTTAATTTAGTAGGGTGGTTTATAGACGGAACGTCCTAAGGCACCGCAAATCTCGGATGGTGCGCTGCGGTATGGGACAACGGACTCTACAAAAAATGATTGGCAGTGATTTAATCATTTGTGTGTACACCGTAGCTTACTTATGGGAGAGGCGACTGACAGCAGGTAAATTTTTTTGTCTATGTAGTGATGATCTGAGTATGCAACGCCAAGTCTGGTTATCATTAATCTACTGATCCTATCCCCCTGGATGGGATAAGATTTGACTAGTTAAGGAAACAATCAAGTTGTTTTCTAGCTACCTCTCCATTCTGGTTACATTGAGGAAATCATTGTGGTTGCCACGCCGGAAAAACTACAACACACCCACGAGCATCTATCAAGTCAAGACCGGATCGCCGTCTTGCTTATGGGCTACGGTGAAGTCGAAAGCTACGAAGATTTCGCTAACTATAACGAACAGGCTCTAAATTTACTGACAGCAAAATTTGCACCAGTCCCCACCTGGATTTATCCACCATTAGCAAAGCTGTTGGCATTATTTGATCGCCATGAGTGGGGACACACACACCACGATTTTATCTCCCCACATAACGCCATTTTTGAAAAGCAGCGTGCTGGTATTGAGCAAAATTTACAACAAAAGTGGGGCGATCGCGTCCAAGTCTTCAAAGCTTTTAACTTTTGCGCTCCCTTCTTACCCAATCAAGTCTTGGCAGAAATTAAAAACCAAGGCTTTGAAAAAATTCTGATTTACCCTCTACTGGTTGTTGATTCCATTTTTACCAGTGGTATAGCCGTTGAGCAAGTTAACAACGCTTTGGCTACAATGGGTGATGGCGAGCAACATTGGGTCAAGGGACTGCGCTACATTCCTTCTTTCTACAATGAACCAGCCTACATCAATTTGATGGCTCATCTAGTAGAAGAAAAAATTGCCACCGATTTGGCTGCAACTTACCTACCTTCGCAAATCGGTATTGTGCTAATGAACCACGGCTGTCCCCATAAAGCCAAAGGTTTCACCTCCGGAATTACCGAAAGTCAAGCACTGTATGATTTGGTACGGGATCAGTTAATTAACAAATATCCTTTAATTTCCGTAGGTTGGCTCAACCACGACACACCCCTGATTGAATGGACGCTACCCAATGCCGAGCAGGCAGCAAATAACCTGATTCAACTGGGTGCCAAGGTGGTGATATTTATGCCTATTGGTTTTGCTACGGAAAACCATGAAACTCTCTTAGATGTACACCACATCATTCATGCTTTGGAGAAAAAGCATCCCCATGTGGACTACGTACAAATGCCTTGTGTTAATGATCATCCAGAATTTTTGGCAATGGCTGCTGAATGGGCAAATGCTCAAATTGGCGAGTTGATTCACCAGGAATCTGTGACAGTTAACCCGCAGTTAGTAGCGCATCACCATCACCACCATCATCATTAAGTGCTTAGTTTGAGGACTAAAGTCTTTCTCGAAGAGTAGCCACTCTTAAGAGCGTCTACACTACAAACTTAATTATTGGTGCTTTTGGCTCAACTTCCGGCGTAACTCCCGAATCGCAAAGCTGGAGTTACGCTCGTAAGCTGGGCGAAAAGAGTCGTTGATTACTTCTGAGATATTAATATCTGGAAAATAGCGGCTATGAGTCTGGATGATGTACCTATCCCCTTGCAAACCATAAATGGTAAGTTGCTTGTTTTTGAACAACCAAACTTCTGGCACACGGTAGTGAAGATAGTCATTAACATCCGTGTAGCTGGTAACGTCTACTTCAATTACTAAATCAGGTGAGACAGCGCGGTCTTAGGGGAAACCTCCATGAGCGACTGCGAACCCGAAGGGGGGTGGTTCCACATCCCAATAAATTCTGTCTTTACCAGCAACTGCTGCCCAGTTATCGATATAAAAGCAGTAATCTGGCTCAATGCCACTTTTAGCCGTTAATTCCAGGGTAATGGGAGTAAATGACTCGTACTCCTGCTCCAAATAATCTAGCAATACCTTGACGACGTCTGCAACTAAATTCGCGTTGCGTCCATGTTCTGGTAAGGGAGCCATCAAACTGATTTTTCCAGGGCGGTATTTGATGCGAACAGAAGTGCGATCGCCTAGTTGTTGAGTTAATATCTGATAATCAAAACACTGGGAAAGCTCCTCTCCTTGTCTTCTCCTAATCTACTCCCCGCAGCCTGCGAGTGTTATCAACTAAACTTTGAGCAAATTGATCAAATCTTTGGGAGAGTTTTTCGTCTAGCAATTTGCCTTCGGCATCGAAAGCGCCATACGCTTGTCCAATCGCAATTTGTTCTGGAATTACCCAGCCATGTACCCAACGGATAATTAGTCGCAAGTCGTTGAGGGCATTACTATTAGATTGACCACCCAATACGCTAATTAGTCCTGTAACTTTACCAGACAGTTCTGTGAAACTCATCAAATCCAGAGCATTTTTGATCACGCCACTGACCCCACCATGATATTCAGGTGTCGCTAAAATTAACCCATCGGCGTTGCCAACAGTGTCCCGCAATCGCTGCACATCAGGATAGTCTGGATATTCCTTGTCACCATTGCAAAAAGGTAGCTGCATCTGCCGCAAATCAAGAATTTCTACCTCTGCACCCAGCGCTTCTACCCTTTGCGCTGCTATTTGCAAAGCAGTTTGGGTATACGAGTTTGATCTTAAACTACCACCAATACCAATAATTCTCACCATAATTCACCCACAAACTATTTACACCAAGTTTTTTGAAAGACGGAATCATTACGACTATGATTATAGTAGCGATTTGTGACATAATATGTCAAATTACAACCAACAAACTTGACACCCAACAAATGGCTAGTAGAGCTAATGACAGGATTTAGTCACAATAGTTACTATGTATAGTATGCCGTCTGATGCAAAAGTGGGACAATTGACCAAATCCTGAAACTATAAGCTTGGCTTCGTTGTCATCCTACCAGGCAATCAAATTTCCCCAGGGGAGAGATTGTATTCCTCGAAACTGATGGGGAAGTACTGGGAATGGTTAGCAGTGGAAGTTAGACTAGATAAGAAAACCGTTATTTCCAGTTATTGCAATTTTGGCTAGAAGAATAGGCATAAAACCAGCGCTCAACTTATGCCAACAGAGAGAAAGGTAATTATTATGACAAATTTTGGGAAAAAGGCATTGAAGAAAAAGCCATTGGCCAAGCGTGTTTCTTGGACTGGCGCGCTAGCAGCTAGTTTGATCATGTTACCTGTAATGCTTGGTGGTACTCCCACCTTGGCGCAGCAAAAAGTAGAGCGTGACACCCTAACTTATGGTGAGTTACTGCGGAGAACAGATAAGGGGGAAGTAGAAAAAGTCGAGCTTGACGAAACTGAACAGATAGCAAAAGTTTATTTAAAAGGGCAAAAGTCAGATTCACCGATACAAGTGAGACTTTTAGAGCAAAACACAGAATTAATTAACAAATTTAAGCAAAAAAATGTAGATTTCGCCGAGGTTTCTTCTGCCAACAGTAGAGCTGCTGTTGGTTTATTGATTAACCTGATGTGGATTTTGCCATTAGTAGCTTTAATGCTATTGTTTCTCCGCCGCTCAACTAATGCCTCTAGCCAAGCGATGAACTTTGGTAAATCTAGAGCGCGCTTTCAAATGGAGGCCAAAACTGGGGTGAAGTTTGAAGATGTCGCTGGAGTAGAAGAAGCCAAGGAGGAACTCCAGGAAGTAGTGACTTTCCTCAAACAGCCAGAAAGATTTACAGCTGTAGGTGCCCGGATTCCCAAAGGAGTGTTGTTGATTGGGCCTCCTGGTACAGGTAAAACTCTACTAGCAAAAGCGATCGCCGGGGAAGCTGGCGTACCATTTTTTAGCATTTCCGGCTCGGAATTCGTGGAAATGTTTGTTGGTGTCGGTGCATCCCGTGTCCGTGACTTGTTTAAAAAAGCCAAAGATAACGCCCCTTGCTTAATATTTATCGATGAAATCGACGCTGTGGGTAGACAAAGAGGCGCCGGTATCGGTGGCGGTAATGATGAGCGCGAACAAACCCTCAACCAACTACTTACGGAGATGGATGGTTTTGAAGGTAACACAGGTATCATTATTATTGCTGCCACCAACCGCCCTGATGTCCTAGATGCGGCCCTACTCCGACCAGGCCGCTTTGACAGGCAGGTAATTGTTGATGCACCAGATTTGAAAGGACGATTGGATATTTTAAAAGTCCACGCTCGCAACAAAAAGATTGACCCTAGTGTATCTCTAGATGCGATCGCTCGCCGCACTCCTGGCTTCACCGGCGCAGATTTAGCCAACTTACTCAATGAAGCTGCTATTCTCACCGCCAGAAGACGCAAAGAAGCGATTACCCTCTTAGAAATTGATGACGCCGTAGACCGGGTAGTGGCGGGGATGGAAGGTACTGCCTTGGTAGATAGCAAAAGCAAGCGCTTGATTGCTTACCACGAAGTCGGACACGCCTTAATCGGTACTTTACTCAAAGACCATGACCCCGTGCAAAAAGTGACACTCATCCCACGAGGACAAGCACTAGGATTAACTTGGTTTACTCCCAACGAAGAACAAGGGTTAATTTCCCGCTCCCAACTCAAAGCCAGAATTACAGCTACTTTAGGTGGTCGCGCCGCCGAAGAAATTGTTTTCGGTAAGCCAGAAGTAACTACAGGCGCAGGGAATGACCTGCAACAAGTGACCAACATGGCACGGCAAATGGTGACAAGATTTGGCATGTCTGAATTGGGCCCATTATCCCTAGAAAACCAAAGCGGGGAGATATTTTTGGGACGCGACTGGATGAACAAATCAGAATATTCAGAAGAGATAGCTGCCAAAATAGATTCCCAAGTCCGGGAAATTATCGGCCATTGCTACATCAAAGCAAAAGAACTCTTGGAAGAAAACCGCACAGCTTTGGAACGGTTAGTTGACTTGCTAGCAGACCAAGAAACTATTGAGGGCGAACTATTCCGCAAAATTGTTACCGAACATACCCAAGTAGATATCCATGTAGCTGATACAAAGTTGCCCGTGTCTCACATCTAAACTTCGCCTGGTTCCCCTGATTGGGGAGCCAATTAGGCGAGGAGTGAGCGCATCATGGATTATCTGTTGTAATCACTCTCGACAACAAGTTGATAAGTAGCTAGGCAAAAATAAATACACTCATGAAGGTTGGGCACGGGGCATAGTAAAAAATATTGGAAATTAGTTATGCCCAATTACTTATTAGAAACTCAACCCATGAAGAAACGGAGTTTCCCAACGCTTTCAATAAAAAAGGGATAAGCAAATTGCCTATCCCCTAAAAATTATTTAATCAGTTGAGTCTCAAGTGCCAACAGTCCAGGAATTGATGTACTCAATTTGGTCTGCTGTCAGGGTATCAATGTTGATTCCCAAGGCTTGTAACTTGAGACGAGCAATTTCTTGATCTACTTCGGTGGGAACTGAGTGCAAACCAGGTGCTAGCTTACCTTGATTCTTCACCAGGTATTCCACAGCTAAAGCCTGATTCGCAAAGCTCATATCCATCACGGCGCTAGGATGTCCTTCAGCAGCCGCCAGGTTAATCAAGCGTCCTTGACCGAGAACAATGACCGATTTGCCGTTTTGCAATTTGTACTCTTCGGTGAAGGGGCGCACTTCCTTGATTTCTTTAGCTTGAGCAGCCAAGTATTTTAGGTCAAGTTCAAGATCAAAGTGACCAGAGTTACAAACAATCGCGCCGTCTTTCATCACCTCGAAATGCTCGCCGCGAATGACGTGTTTGTTACCAGTAACTGTGATAAATAAATCACCAGATTGAGCAGCTTCTGCCATTGGTAATACACGGAAACCATCCATCACAGCTTCGATTGCCTTGATGGGGTCAATTTCGGTAACAATGACGTTAGCACCTAGACCCCGTGCCCGCAGTGCCGTACCTTTACCACACCAGCCATAACCAACTACGACGATGTTTTTACCAGCCAGCAAAATATTTGTAGCGCGGATAATGCCGTCAAGGGTTGATTGTCCAGTACCGTAGCGGTTATCAAAGAAGTGCTTGGTGTCAGCATCGTTGACATTCACGGCGGGGAAGGTGAGGACGCCATCTTTGAACATGGCGCGCAACCGCACAATTCCGGTTGTGGTTTCTTCGGTAGTGCCAATCAGGTCAGCAATTTGATGCTGGCGTTGTTGAATTAAGGTTGCTACCACATCGCTACCGTCATCAATGATGATGTTGGGGCGGTGATCTAAAGCAATTTGGACGTGGCGGCTATAGGTTTCGTTATCTTCGCCTTTTTGAGCAAAGACAGGAATTTCATGATCGACGACAAGGCTAGCGGCTACGTCATCTTGAGTTGATAAAGGGTTGCTAGCAATCAATAGCGCATCTGCACCACCAGCTTTCAGGGCAATGGCTAGATGTGCTGTTTCAGTTGTGACGTGGGCACAAGCCACAAGGCGCAGCCCAGCGAAGGGTTTTTCTTGAGCAAAGCGATCGCGGATTTGCTTTAAGACTGGCATTTCACGTCCAGCCCATTCAATACGCTGTCTTCCCAAGGGAGCTAGGGCGAGGTCTTTAACCTCGTGCTTTAATCGGGGAGAAGTTGCGGTCATCAAAATTTCCTCAAAAAAGTAAAAAAAGGTACGTCGTAATTTACGTACTCTATTTGATTATTTCATGACTATCGATTTTTGATTGTAACAATCAAACACTTAGTCGATAGCCCTCAAAAATAGCTTGACGTTTGATCAAGATAATGTCAACGTCATCGCTACCTTTTTTGTTTTTAATTTATCTTTAATAAGAGTAATTTTAAAAATTCTTCTATCCATTACCAACAGTAGATGCAGTATTTCGTCATCTGTCTAAAGAAATAAAATAACTGGCAACGGTAAGAAATTGTCACTTGTACGGATAGACTAAACTTTAGACAGGTACATTTACTTACATGTATTGTGGACGATGGCTTTAGAAAAACTCGGCAGTAGATTTTCTTTGAGGAGGTGTGTTAGTGCGCTTACAATTTTTGGCGATAGTAGGTTCAATAGCCGTTGCTGTTGTCTCTGCACCAAAAACTACAGCCCAGATTCCCTTTTTCCCTAACTTACAAACTCCCAGTAGTGTGAGTAATGATGCAGATCATAGAATTGTTTCTGGCTGGATTTATTTGGACGGTCGCCGATTGTTTCAAATAGCAGCATCAAGAAATAATTTTCCCGAACGGTTAAGAAATATCCAACAGAATTTGCAGGAAATTAGCCAAGATTACTTTCGCTCATCGGCTCAAGCAGTCAAAGTAGAAGTTAGGACAGTCAAAGAATTACCTGTCATTTACGTTAATGATCGCTACTTGATGACCATCACTGCCCTAGATGCGGGGCTGCGACAAGTAGATGAAGAGACATCAGCCAATCAAATTACCAGCGCCTTGCAAGAAGACTTGCAACAGGCAAAGCGAGAGCGCGAAACTGAGTTTTTAATTCAACAAGGAATAATTGCAGCTGCCAGTGGTTTAGCGATGATTGTCTTGAGTTGGGGTGTACGTCGCTGGCAGCGCCGCTTGAAATATGAGTCATTGAAGCCCATATTCCCAACTACATCGGCAGATAAAAAGATTACAACACAACTGAATCAACAACAGGATAAGCATTTAAAAGAAGTCAAAAGAAGGTTGTTCCAGCTCAGTCAAGCAGGGATTTGGGGTAGTGGTACGTTCATTATTTTGGGTCTATTTCCTTACACGCGATCGCTCCAAGTTGCTATACTCTCAGCCGCCCAAATTCCTCTGAGATTGGGTGTCGTCATCTTGGGAACTTATGTAGTGGTGCGTTTCAGCTATGCCCTCATTGACCGTTTTACCTCGACCCTGATCAGCAGTGGTGCTTTATTGACTCCAGAAAGTTCTGAACGTCTGCAACTGCGAGTTTCTACATTTTCTGGAGTGACTAAGAGTATTACTACCTTAATCTGCGTTGGTGTAGGCATCTTGCTAGCCCTGGTGGCGTTGGGTATAGATATCGTTCCCTTACTTGCTGGTGCAGGTTTAGTTGGTGTAGCTATTTCTTTAGCATCGCAAAACTTAATTAAAGATGCGATTAACGGCTTTTTGATCATCCTCGAAGACCAGTACGCCTTGGGTGACGTGATTAACGTGGGAGACGTGGGAGGCTTGGTAGAAAACCTCAATTTGCGGATGACTCAAGTCCGGGATGGCGAAGGGCGCTTAATCACGATTCCCAACAGTGAAATCAAAATAGTCGCCAATCTTTCCAGTCGTTGGTCACGAGCCGATTTAACGATTCCTGTTTCCTACCAAGCTGATATTGATGTGGTGTTGAAGTTGATTGAAACTATCGCTTTAGAAATGGATGCAGATCCCCAATGGCAAAATCAAATCGTAGAAACGCCAAAAGTTTTGGGCATAGATCATTTTGGCGATCGCGGTTTGATCATCCGGGTGTGGATTAAGACACAGCCCCTGAAACAATGGGATGTTGCACGAGAGTACCGCCGTCGTTTAAAAGTCGCCTTCGACCAAGCCGGCATTGATATTCCCGTACCACAGCAAGCGATTTGGGTTAATGATGCTCAATTTCTGAACACGCCTATGAATGATAAGGCGAATTGATTAGGGCATGGGGTATGGGGCTGTAAGTTGCAGTGCTATATCTCCAATCCTACCCATTGCCTATTGCCCATTAAGTGCAGTCGAAACAATGCCCCATTCCCTCTTAATTGCCTATTTAGTACAAAAGTACTATAATAGAATTATCGCGCCCACAAAGCCTGGTGAAGTAAAAAACCGCTCTGTAAAAGCTTTCTGGGAGATAGATTCAACTGGTAGTTCTATGATCAAGCACTATATTCTCAGCCTCAATCCGACTGCAAAGCACGAATGGGATCGGTGCATTTTACGTGATCCATTGACTGCAAAACGCCCAGAAATCGCTAAATTAATTGCCGAAGCAGTTGCTGCTGATACGGGTAGTTATTTGGTGAGTGTCAATATTGAAGTGAAGGTGTTGGAACAAGCTACGGTTTCCCCTGCGGAACAACTCTCACTTCCATTCCCAGAGGCTAGTGTGCCATCACCAATGAGAGAAGCGGCGTGATTTTGGGCATGGAGAAGAGAAATTAATTATTTAACGATGCAATTAAGGAAGATTATTTGATGATGCAATTGAGTAATTATCCATCTGTAATTGTACAAGCTGCCCAACGGGTGAATGAAATAGACTCGCAGTTGATGGCAGTGCAGCAGCAGATTAACCGATTTGAAGGCAATGCCGATCGCGTGGCTGCTTTTGAGATGGATTTGAAAAATGATGCTCAACGCAAAGCGCGGCGTTTTGAAGTCCTGCTGGTAAATCAGGAATATCAAAAAGCGATGGATGCTTTGATGCGGCTGACATCGGAAAAGGCAAATGCGATCGCTCACTTGGAATATCTGCGTAACCAGTTTAGTGTCGCTAAATTAGAGGCGCGATTAGCCATCGCTCAACAACTCACCGATTTTGAATCACGGGAATTAGTGGGTTTGTAAGCAATTCACAATCTATCTGATCACACACAAATTTAGGGGCGTAGGGCTTTGCCTACTCTGCGGGTACTCCGGAGAACTCGCAGGGTATGGTTGTACTCCTGACGGAGAAGCTACGCCCTGATCTCATTTTCACCAGATGTCTATTGGATAGGATCTACAGCGATCGCATTTTCCGCAGACAGTGAGTAGTCATTAACGCTGGTAATTTTTGGCAATCTCAGCTACAAGTTTAGTAATGCGATCATCTTGTGGAATTAACAAAAGTATGTATTGCATTCCATCAAAACCGTTATAGATATTAATTAGCTGCGTTAACTAAATAACAGCCATGAGTGATGAATTCTACAATCGGGGACTGGAAAAAGCTAAACAAAAAGACTACGCTGGAGCTATTGAAGACTTTAACCAGGCTTTGCAGCTGACACCTTACTTTGTAGAAGCTTACTTACAACGAGGTTTAGTATATTACGACTCAGGCGCAATTTTACAAGCTGTTTCAGATTATACTGAAGCTTTAAGGTTAGACCCTGAGAGTATAGAGGCATATTATTCTCGTGCCTTGGCTAGGGTGGGACTGAAAAATTTACCTGGGGCGCTAGAAGATATCGAGCGCGTGATTCTTCTCAACCCTAATTACGCCGCAGCCTACTATCTGCGGGGGATGGTGCGACGTAAACAGGGGTATATTCACGATGCGATCGCTAACTTTAAACAAGCAGCAGAATTATATCTGATCCAAAAAGACAAAGCAAATTGTCGCCTCTGTATGGAGAGTATTAAACAGTTAAAACCACCAGAAAAACCTGTTGTTCAACCACCCAGTTCCCCAAGTCTGACTATCAGATCCACCAACGAATATTTTACCCAACTATTAGATAAAGCCGAAAAAGGAGATACGCGACAGGCACTTGATGATTTAAACTGGGTCTTGCAAGCCGATCCGCAAGATGCCCAAGCCTATTGCTGTCGTGGAGTAGTGCGGTGCAAAACAGGGAATTATCGAGAAGCGATCGCCGATTTTAACCAAGCATTACGACTAAATTTTCAAGATGTCATTGTCTATCGTAATCGGGGTAAAGCCCGCTCTTTTTTGGGAGATAATCAAGGAGCGATCGCAGACTTTAACCAAGCATTGCAAATTCAACCCCAGGATGCCTTAGTTTACACTGCCAGAGGTAATGCCTATCGAGCCGCAGGTAATTATCTCAATGCCATTCAAGACTACACCCAAGCATTACAAATTAACGCCGATGATGCCCAAGCTTACTACAATCGTGGCGTGGCCTACACTCTATTAGAAGAAATGCAACAGGCTGTGGCAGACTATCAAAAGGCTGCAAGTATTTTTTGTGAGCAAGAAGACTGGGAAAATTATCAACAAGTTTTAAATAGTCTGGAAAAAATTCAAAAGTCTATCCCTGAATCAAGAAATCAAAAGTACAGTCTGCTGCGTCAGAAACTCTTACGATTAGTTGGGGGACAGTGGGAAATCGCTCAACGACTAATTCAGCAGAAAAAAGATTACTATCCGGGGATGCTAGAAGAGTGGTATGTGCAAAAAGTAATTGATGATTTAGAACGCGATCGTGGAAGATGAAGGCATGGGCAATAGGGAATTTATACAACTGCTAAACTCTATTCTCTACGGTTTTTCCAGTATCCAGGCTCTCAGCTGCAATGCATAAAAGCCAAAATCAAAATGTAGTCCTGCTCAATTGTATAGAGAATTCCATAGGGAAACTTTTTTGTCAGACATCGTCGAATGTCTTCATCAATTATGTGCCAGCGAGTAGGTGATTGTCTAATTCGATTGACTGCTTCTTCAACTGCATCAATAAAGGCTTGCCCTAGCTCGGCACGATTCCCTGTATAATACTGAACAGCCTCAGCGTATTCACTAAGTGCCTGCGGATGAAATACGTACTTCATTCTGCCAGCAGTCGCCTCACCTGTGCTAATGCATCATCTCCTGGTACAGATTGAACAGCACCACTTCTAATGTCATCTCTTCGTTTCTTCGCCTCATTTGTCCAAGCGATCTGAATAGTTGGATCTGTGTCCAACTCTAGGCTTTCAATTAATTTTTCTGCTAAGAGTGCCCTCGATTCACTTGGTAAAGATAATGCTTCTTGTATCAGTTGTTCAATAGAAAGCATAATTACGCGACTAGTGGACTGACAAACCTAAAATGAGGCAAAAAATTTTCTTGTGGTGCGGGCATCTTGCCCGCTAATTAGTACGGGCATCTTGCCCGTACTACAAAAGATTGCTAATACACAAAATTAGCTTAGACACGCCACTAGTTTGTCAACTTCTGCTTTTAGTCTACTTTACCAACGATAAATGGACTTTTAAACAAGAGAGCGGATTCGCCAGAGATAATAAAAATGCAGGTGTAGGGGCGTAGCCTACACCCCTACAATAAGATTTTGGCGAACTGCTAGAACCTTTTAATCTACGCTGCGATCGCCTCAGATTCTACCTTAGCTTCTGCTGCTAAAAACTCCGCTACTTGCGCTTCAATTTCATCGCGGACAATCTGGCGATACTCGATGAAGTGTTCAATTTGGGCACAAACCGACAAATAGCTACTTACACCACCGGGATTATATTTATACATATTCCACAGGTTGCGCCAGAACTGCCAACGGGTTTTACGTAGCACGCCCTGACGCCAGCAGATGGTTAACAATGCCTTGACTGCCTTTTTATCCAAGGGTTTTTTTGCACCTTTGCCCTTTTTGGGGTAGGTTGCTTCACCTAAAATCCGGTAGTGACGATAAGCACGATCTAAAAACCTTGCTGGATCATACAGTTCCCAAAAAGCTTCTACATACTCACTGGCGATATCTTCTAACGGTCGAGTGGGTATAAAGTTCATCAACGTGGTTTGGTTGATGTTGGCAGATTTACTGCGGAGTCGTCCTTCCTTAGCTAATCGATGCCACAGAGCGGTATCTGGTAGCGCTTGCAGCATACTAAATAAAGCTGTGGGAATTGCTGTTTGCTCAACAAACTTGACAATTCTCCCCCCAGCGCCCGGCTTCTCACCATCGAAGCCAATAATAAATCCTGCCATGACACGTAACCCAGATCGGGTAATTGTAAGCACGGCCTCACTCAGAGAATCTCTGGTGTTTTGGAATTTCTGAGTCAAGGTGAGGCTAGCTTCATCGGGGGTTTCAATACCAAGGAAAACTGCCCCAAAATTACAAGCCACCATCAAATCCATCAGTTCTTGGTCATTGGCTAAATCTACTGAAGCCTCGGTAGCAAAGGAAAACGGATAGTTATGTGACACCATCCAAGGCTGGAGTTCCTTTAAAAATAATTTGACGTTGCGCTTATTACCGATGAAATTGTCATCCACCATAAAAATGCTGCGTCGCCAACCCAATTCATAGAGATAATCCAGTTCTGCTAGGAGTTGAGCAGGGTTTTTAGTGCGGGGTTTGCGACCATAGAGGACAATAATGTCACAAAATTCGCACTGGAAGGGACACCCACGGGAAAACTGCACCGACATTTCTGCATAGGCATCAAATTCTAGCAAGTCAAAGCGGGGAATGGGGGTACTGGTGACATCAGGTCGTTCACCACCAGCACGAAAGATACCTGTAGTTTTACCTTGTGCGATCGCTTCTACAAATAATGGTAGGGTAATTTCCCCTTCATCTAAGATTAAGTAATCCGTGCCCACATCCGTCACTTCATCTGGTAAGGCTGTAGCATAAGGGCCACCCACAGCCACACGCTTACCGCGACGTTTAGCTTCACAAATCTGATCCAGCAAGTCCTCTTTTTGGACAATCATCGCTGACAAAATCACCAAATCTGCCCAAGCCCATTCTGCTTCCGTGACCTGTCGTACGTTCCGATCTACTAGCTTGAACTCCCACTCTTGCGGTAAAATAGCGGCGACTGTCACCAAACCCAAGGGTGGCAACATTGCCTTACGGTCTAACAAAGCCAGGGTCTTTTCAAATGACCAAAAACTTTTAGGAAAAAGTGGATATAAAAGTAAAACGTTCATGGGGATTAATTGCCAAGCTTGAGTTTTGATTGCTGATTTAATTCACACGGCGGGGATGGTGGAGGATTATTTATACTTTTACTCAATGCAGCCAAAATGCCGTCATTGTTTAATTGATTAAAAAATCGTAGTCAGACTAATAGTAGCACTGAGTACCAGATGTGATGCATCTGTTGCAAGTTCCCAGGGCTACGCATGTCATTTACAGAGACGTTGCACGCAACATCTCTGTAACCATAGCCAATACCCATTCCCCAGCCAAAATTTGCCATAATCAGGAAATGCAATTTTTATCTAAGTTCTTCTTTACCCTGATTGCAGTAATCCTGCTGCCAATACTCATGGTTTCCGCTCAAATCCCCACAGTTAATCCAGGAGAAAACCTTGTAATTGAGGAAATTCCACCGATTCCTGCATCGCTAACTGAAACCGTAGACCGTTATACCCAGTTTCGGTCTGCGGGTCTTGCCAGTTGGCATCCTACGCGCCGGGAAATGCTGATTTCCACACGCTTTGCTGATACACCCCAAGTACACTTGGTGAAGTTTCCCTTGGGAACTCGTCAGCAGTTGACGTTTTTTCCGGAACGAGTCGGCGGAGGAACTTTTCAACCAACAGCAGGTGAATATTTTGTTTTCAGTAAGGATATTGGCGGTAATGAATTTAACCAAAATTACCGTTATGAGTTGGCGACAGGAGAGATGACACTACTGACCGATGGTAAGTCGAAAAATAGTCGGGGTGTATGGTCGAATCGGGGCGACAGAATGATTTACACCTCCACCCGGCGCACAGGCAAGGATAATGATTTTTATATTATCGACCCCAGAAATATTAAAAGCGATCGCCTGTTAGCAGAAGTTACAGGTGGTGGTTGGGGCGGCTTAGATTGGTCGCCAAATGACAGCCAACTGTTGGTACTAGAATATATCTCTGCAAATGAAAGCTATCTCTGGCTAGTGGATACTCAGTCGGGTGAGAAAAAACTGGTCACACCCAAAGGTCGTAAAGACAAGGTCGCCTACTATGGAGGTGTATTTAGTAAAGATGGCAAGGGTTTGTATGTCATTACTGACTCTGACTTTGAATTTACGCGGTTGGCTTACCTTGACTTAGCAACATCTCAATATACCTATCTCACTACTAACATTCCTTGGGATGTGGAAGATTTTGACCTTTCCCATGATGGCAAACATATTGCCTTTGTCACCAATGAAGACGGAGCGAGTGTACTGCATCTATTAGAAACCGCCACAGGTAAGGAAAAATCCCTACCAAAATTACCCATAGGACAACTATTCAGCATAAATTGGCATCGGAACAGTCAAGATTTGGGCTTCACCCTAGTTTCCGCCAAAACCACCGCCGATGTTTACTCATTAAACATCACCAACAACAAAATTGAACGCTGGACACAAAGCGAAACAGGCGGCTTAAACACAAGCAATTTTCCAGAAGCCCAAACAGTACGCTGGCAAAGTTTTGATGGAAAAACTATCTCCGGCTTCCTCTACCGTCCCCCCGCTAAGTTCCCCGGTAAACGCCCAATCATCGTCGATATCCACGGCGGGCCAGAAAGCCAATTTCGTCCTAGTTTTTTGGGACGTAATAACTATTATCTCAACGAATTGGGTGTTGCTATCCTGTTTCCCAACGTTAGGGGTTCGAGTGGTTATGGCAAAACCTTCTTAACCTTAGATAACGGCTATCGCCGAGAAGACTCAGTTAAGGATATTGGCGCACTCCTAGATTGGATTGCTACCCAACCAGACTTAGACAAAGACCGGATTTTAGTGACAGGGGGTAGCTATGGCGGTTATATGTCCCTAGCAGTAGCAATTAAATATAGCGATCGCATTCGTGCTTCCATTGATATTGTCGGCATTTCTAACTTTGTCACCTTCTTAGAAAGAACAGAAAGTTATCGCCGTGATTTGCGTCGAGTAGAATACGGCGATGAACGCGACCCCAAAATGCGAGAATTCTTACTGAAGATTTCCCCTGTAAATAATGCCAGTAGCATCAAGAAACCGCTATTTGTCATTCACGGACAGAATGACCCCCGTGTCCCTCTCAATGAAGCAGAACAAATAGTAGCAACGGTGAAAAAGAATCAGGTGCCAGTTTGGTATTTAATGGCAAAAGATGAAGGACATGGGTTTAGTAAAAAGAAAAATATCGACTATCAATTTTATGCGACAGTGATGTTTATGAAGGAGTTTTTGTTGAAGTAGGCTTCATCATCAACTGGGGATTGGGGATTGGGGAGTAGGGATGCAAAGCGTTCCTGTTTTTTGTGCGGCGGCGCAATTTTTGGCGAGCGCACCTCTCAACCCAAACTCCGCAAATTCAAGTGATCGCCTGGATCTGTCATCAAGCTATATTTGGCTGTAGCAGGGCTTTTATCACCAACTATACCGTGTAAATACAGATTCATCGCTCTACCCTTGATCTGACACTGAATCACTGAATATAGTAAGAGCGATCGCCTAGGTTGGGGCGTAGCCGATCGCATCGCCAATTCTGACACGTCTGGTAACAAGCACAATTAGGCAGCTTGATTCACTGTTGGCTGTGGAAGGGGTTCATTTGTGGCTTCGTAAACCATAATTAAAGACTCTAACGCTTCAATGCCGTTTGTCGCGGCCTCTTCATAAGTATCGCCATGAGTCCGCCAACGCTGTCCGGGAAAATCAGGAAATCCAACTAAGAAGCAGTTGTCTTCTTCCGACCATTGAATCAACATTTGATACTTAAATTTACTCATCTTCCTGCTTCTCCTGCTGTCGTTTCTC
Source organism: Goleter apudmare HA4340-LM2 (assembly GCA_019359495.1). Taxonomy (GTDB): domain Bacteria; phylum Cyanobacteriota; class Cyanobacteriia; order Cyanobacteriales; family Nostocaceae; genus Goleter; species Goleter apudmare. Next base: position 93,593 of record JAHHHF010000090.1, on the reverse strand, counting down.
CTCTACCTCTTTTATAGCTTGTTGCACATCTTTTTCTTGGTAGGGTTTTGCGTCCGAACTATCTTTCCCTGAAACCGTCAGCTTGCCAACATATAAGGGATGTATCCAGTTAGTGTGGCTTCCTTTTCCTGGGAGTTCAGTAAAACTACTTGGCGTAGCCATTGTTTCAAATCCCTAATTTTCTTAGGCATTAATTGAGATATTGACTATTATTATTCTGGTAAAAATTCTGATGAGAAAATTTCTGTTAGGTTGTAGGGGGAAGTTTCAGGGAATAAAGATAATCCGGTTTCTCTTTCTGTACTTAAGATAGCTAAAGGATAAACTTTTTCTATAACTTCGGCAATATTTGATTGCAAACTAGGGTTTTCTTGTAGCAGTTTTTCCAGACGGAGCCGTTGTTCTTTGATGGTTAACTGCCAACTACGAGAACGTAAATTAGGCTGAAATTGCCATTTCAATAAGTGCATAATTAATATTTCTAATCTACTTTCCAACTGTCGTTTTTCAGAACGCCCCATATCTTCTATTTCTTCGGCAATATTCTGCCAATCTATTTGATGTAGTTGTCCTGTTTTTAACAGGTGTGCTTGCTCTTGCGTCCAAGCATAAAAATCATTGTCATGGGTAGCTGAGTCCATAAATTATCCTATGTTTCGAGATGGAGGACAGAAATATACCGTTACGCATAATACTATTATTGAATATATAGCGGTTCTCATGCAGATGCGAACATATATCGCTAGGACACGAGAACAGTGCCATGTCCTTAAGGCTGTGCTTCAAGTACACGGGAACCACTATATTTATTTAATGTTGGGGTGAGTATGTGAGTCAGTTATCTGATGAGGAGATTTATCAGGAAGTCGGTAAGATAGTTGGACAGTTTGAAATGTATAAATGCGACGAATTCGCTACTGCTGTGATGCAGTGGTTAAAAGAAAATGATATTGATGGCACAATTGTTAAAGTTCAAACTGCTTATGGTGAAGATTATATAATTAGTACACGCCTTGAAAATCAGGGAATAACCAATTCGATTACACTGAATGGAATTCATTACGGAGTAGAGGTTAAAGAAAGAATATTTGATAATCTTTCCACAGAGGGATTAACTAAAGAGGATTGGCTAAATGATTTTCAATGTCCCAGTGGAGAGTTTTTGATTGACTATCTAGATGAACTTTAAAATTGAAATGTTACTAGCTGATCAGGAAAAATTAAAATGAGCAAATTATTTGAAATATTGCAAAAAATCCAAGCTAAACCAGGAATGTACATCGGGTGTGCTTCTGTTAGTGACCTGTTTCATTTTTTAGTCGGTTTTAAAACTGCTTTAAGAGAATTAGAAGTTAAAGCAACGGAGGAGGAAATGGATTTTTATCGGGAGTTTCAGCCTTGGTTACAGAAAAAATATCATGTGTCAACTTCTAACTCTTGGGCAAAGATTATTATGCTCCATTGTGGGAATGAACAAGAAGGGTTTAATACTTTTTATAGGTTGTTAGATGAGTTTCAAAATCGAGATAAAAGTTTAGAACATCAGCAGAAAGTAACTGCTAGCTATGAGGTTGTTAACAAAAGTTAATGTCTAAAAATGACGTTCTAGTTGCGGGAGCATGAGTTTGCCCATAAACAGGAGTCAGCATTCAAAAATCAGAACACTACACCCATGAAGGGATGGAGTTTAAATAAACAGGAATCAGGAGTCAGAATTCAGAATGCTGACCGGAGCGCTCCTGTATTCTGAATTCTTCTTCTTTATTTCGCCCACTAGTAGTCTGTCAAGATAAAAATGATGGACTGTAGTGCCGGCATCTTGTCCGCGTGAGCGAGACGCTCACACTACCAAAAATCCCTTAAAACAAAATTGACAAACTACTAGGGGCGTTAGCGTAGCGGGACAAAGTCCGGTTTTAAACCAACATTTATCCGCCAGTCGCACAGAATTTAATTCTGTATTCTGGCTTCTGACTACTAAATTCTTCTTCATAAACTGACAACAACAGTTAATCCAGATTTTGTAAACCCATTGCAATTTTACTGTGCTTCTCAATCTGCCCCATCACTTGTTTTGCCCGTTGAATCACCACCGCAGGTAAACCCGCCAATCTTCCCGCTTCAATACCGTAAGATTTATCAGCGCCTCCCGGTTGGACTTGGTGCAAAAAGATAATTTGGTCAGGTAATTCCTTCACCGTCACCTGATAATTTGCCACATTCGATAACATCCCCGCCAGTTCATTCAACTCATGGTAATGGGTGGCAAAAATTGTCCGGGACTGGATATCGGTTGCTAAATATTCCGCCACCGCCCAAGCAATGGAAAGACCGTCAAAAGTCGCCGTCCCCCGGCCAATTTCATCTAATAACACCAATGACCTAGAAGTTGCATGGTTGAGAATATTTGCTGTTTCATTCATCTCCACCATAAAAGTAGATTGACCCGTAGCTAGATCATCCACCGCCCCCACTCGTGTAAAAATGCGATCGCATACTCCCAAATTCGCCAACTTCGCCGGGACAAAACTCCCAGTCTGAGCCATCAACTGAATTAAACCCACCTGTCTTAAATAACAACTCTTACCACTGGCATTTGGGCCAGTCAAGATAACTAAGTCAGGATAATCATTTGTTAATGACTCTGGACTTTTGACTCTTGACTCTTGACCCAACCGTGTCGAATTCGGCACGAAAAACCCCGCCGGCAAAGATTGTTCCACCACCGGATGACGCCCATTGGTAATTAATATCTCTCTCCCCGCTACCATTTCTGGACGACAGTAACCTTGATGCACCGCCAATTCAGCCAAACCAGACAAAACATCCGCCGCCGCTACCGCCCTAGATAGGTTGCGAATTACCTCCGCCTGGCTACCTACCTCTTCCCGCAACTCGACAAAAATCTCATATTCCAACTGATTCAAATCATCCCTCGCTGAGAGTATCCGGGCTTCCCGTTCCTTCAACTCTGGGGTGATGTAGCGTTCTTCATTGGTCAAGGTTTGCTTGCGGATGTAATTAGATGGTACTTGGTCGGCTTTAGTGCGGGAAATACTAATGTAGTAACCAAAGGTCTTATTAAATCCCACCTTTAACGTCGGAATCCCAGTTTTTGACCGTTCTTCAACTTCTAAATTAGCAATCCATTGCTGGTCTGATTCTACAGTCGCCTTGCGCTCATCCAACAGGTGATGCACACCGGAGCGAATTAATCCCCCTTCTTTGATATGTAGCGGTGGTGATTCTACGATATGAACGTGTAATTTTTGTGCCAACTCTTCTAGTATGGGCGGCACCTTCTGCAAAGCTTTCAGAAAAGGAGAACGGGCCTCAACTACCAAGCGAGATAATTCTGGTAAACGGGAGAGGGAATCTGCCAAAGCTACTAAATCTTTAGCATTGGCTGTCCCAGAACCAGCACGTCCTGTCAACCTTTCCAAATCATATATTTGCCGTAACAACTGTCGTAAATCTTGACGGAGGGCAGTATTTTCTACTAATTCTTGGATGGTATCTTGGCGCGCCCGGATGCCTTTGATATCGAGTAGCGGTTGCAACAACCATCGCCGCAGTGCCCGCCCACCCATGGCTGTGCTAGTTCTATCCAAAGCCCAAAGTAGGGAACCGTGAAAAGTGCCATCCCGCACAGTTTGGGTAATTTCTAGGTTACGGCGGGTTTGATGGTCAACAATCAGGTAATCGGTAACGGTATAGGTGCGTAAAAGTTGTAGGGGGACTGAGTTTTCTTTTTGTGTTTCTTCCAGGTATTCCAACAAACCGCCAGCTGCGCGCACAGCCAAAGGAAGATGGTCACAGCCTAGACCTTCTAGCGATCGCACTTTAAATTTCTGCAATAATCTCGGTCTGGCTTCACCTTGAGAAAACGGTAATTGCGATCGCAAACTATAACAAAAAGATGGTGGTAAACATTGGGGTAAATGGGGTGAAGTTTCCCCTGGACGCAGGATACTACCCAAATCTGGCGCATTGGTAGGAAACAACACCTCCGAAGGCTGCAACCGCATTAATTCCTGAGTCAAATGTTCTAAATCGCTACCTTGGGTAGTGAGGAATTCCCCTGTAGAGATATCTGCATAAGCCAAACCCCAATGGTTGGCCGCAATTACCACAGCCACCAAGTAATTATTGCGACTAGATTTCAACATGCCCTCTTCCAGCAGAGTACCAGGGGTGAGGATGCGTGTCACCTCCCGCCGCACCAAACCGACAGCTTCAGCAGCATCTTCCACCTGGTCACAAATCACCACTGCATAGCCTTTTTCCACCAGTTGGGTGGTGTAGCGTTCCCAAGCGTGGTGGGGGACACCAGTCATGGCGACACGACCAATTTCTCCGCCGTGTTTGCTCGTTAAAACTAGTTCCAATTCCCGCGAGACAGTGACAGCATCTTGAAAAAAAGTTTCAAAGAAATCTCCCACCCGGTACAGCAGCAACGCATGAGGATACTTATCCTTCATCTCTACATAGTGCTGGTACATCTTACTCAGCTTACTGCGGTCTACCAGTCGCGTATCAGCGTGGGGCGCAGTGGGGGTAATAGGTTCCGTTGGCTGAATGTCAGAATCAGAAGCAGTCATAGATGCTAGGAGTTACGCACAGGCATTGCCACAAGATCCGATGATAACGTGTGGTGGCGGATTGAGTGCGATCGCTCAATGTTTTTTTATTGAAAGCGGTACAAAACCTCATCCTCTCCCTGGTATACAATAAAACTACCCCATCGCTGAGGAGTAGGGGTAAAACTGAAGTGAGTAACGAGAAATTAAGGGCTAAGGAATATTCATCTGGCTTTAGCAGTCCGAGGGTTTACAGGTGATTTAATCAGTATAAATCAGTCAGTTCAAGATTAAATTAATGGAAGCTTTACCCAATAATTGGGCAGATGTCCAACCTGATACTGTATATCTTTCCACTAACGGTCTGCTAGTTTCATTCGCAAGTGAACAAATAAAACTAGGATTAAAATACGATCAAAAAGGGAAACATTTAAAAGCCATTGAGAAAGGGCAAGTACCTCCTCGCGGTAATGTTGGATTGGTCACATCTCAAGAGTCGGGCTACGATTTGAAATCTAAAGTTTTAGGAAAAGGAGACGATTTCAGATTTCACGCAAAATTTATTGATGGTGTATTACACTTCCCTGGTTTGGTAACAGAACATTAAACCTCCATCACTATGACAAGACTCGAATTAAAAAATCATCAAGTCTGGCGCGATTTAACGGAAATATTAGAAAAATTAAATACCAATATACTTGTTCAAGAACATTTGCAAGCATGTGATTATCAAGTATGTGGATACTGGGATGAGCAAGATGAATATTATGAAACAATTACTTTGCCTCTTGACTTAAATCCACAGTTAGTGAGCAGTTCTATTGGCATTACTCATAAAGAACGCTTTTTACAACTAAAGTTTTTTCTCTTCTCTCCTATCATTGAACCTAAGCAAACACCAAATAATCACAACCACAAGATTGGTGAATTAGTTCTGATTTACAATGAAAATTTAGAATTTGTTGATGAAAATTGGCTGTTAGATATTGATTCTCCAATGCTGATAATAAGATAAATAATAGGGCTAAAGCACATGTTATCTATGCCCTATGCCCTATGCCCCATTTTTACCTTTCTGGTGGCAAATCTACACTGTAAATAGTTTCCCCTACTAAGTTACGCAGAGTTACCGTCATCACCTGTGTATTAGCATCAATCTTGACGCCGCCAAAGAATTGTAAACCTGCACTAGGGGGACGATTTGATGCCATACCAGGAGGATTACTTTGAAATATCAATTGTGGACCAAAGGTATTTTCTAATTGATTGGGGCCGAATGTACCGGAGTTGAGAGGCCCGGCGACAAACTCCCAAAAAGGCTTAAAGTCTTGAAACTGTGCTTTATTAGGGTCGTAATAGTGGACTGCGGCATAATGCACATCAGCAGTTAACCAAACCACGTTTTTAATATTTCTATTCTTGATAAACCGCAGTAAATCCGCTATCTCTAATTCCCTTCCCAACGCGGGTCCATCACCATTTGCCCAAGCTTCAAAATCCGTAGCACCATCTCGAATAATTAAGCCCAAAGGCATGTCACTAGCAATGACTTTCCAAGTTGATTTTGATTTGAGTAATTGTACCTTCAACCATTGCAATTGTGACTGTCCCAACATGTCTGTTTCTTTACTTTGCACTGGCTGACGGTTAGGGGTATTTATCCCCCGGTAGGTGCGTTCATCCAGCATGAAAATATCTAATGATAAACCGTAATTAAAAGAGCGATATATCTTACTTCTATCAGCATCAAATCTGGTTTTATAGTCAATGGGCATGTATTCCAAAAATGCTTGTCTTCCCCTTTCTGCTAGGGTATTCACATCCTTGACTGTATAGCGGTTATCGCTAAGAATTTCTCCAGGATACCAGTTATTTGTGACTTCGTGGTCATCCCACTGTGCCAACATGGGAACTTCAGCATTAAACCGCTTCACATTTTCATCGAGCAAATTATATTGATAGTTACCACGAAATTCTTTTAGGGTTTCTGCAACTTTTGATTTTTCTTCTGTGACAATGTTTTTCCAGATTGTGCCATCACCTAGGGGCACTTCTGATTGCATCGGACCATCAGCATATATATTATCGCCAGAATGGATGAAAAAGTCCGGCTGAGTTTGGCGCATGGTTTCATAGATTTTCATCCCGCCAAAATCAGGATTAATACCCCATCCTTGTCCAGCAGTGTCTCCACCCCACACAAAGAATATATCTCGCTTGTATTTGGGAGGAGTGCGGAAAGTACCGCTAACAGGAGCGCTATAGACGTTGCGATAATCTAAATCTTGGAAAGTTACCCGATAAAATATTTGTTGATCTGGTGGTAAGTTTCGCAGATTTATTCTGGCTGTAAAGTCGTTATCTTCTAGAGCAGGCGGCCCAAAAACCCGCGAACCATTGCGAAAAGATTCGTTAGTGGAATATTCTACCAACATTCTTGACGGGCGATCGCTCCGACTCCAAACAATAATGCTATCCTCACTAATATCTCCAGTAGCTACACCATAAGGTATGGTAGGACGTGTTTTATCAGATGTAATAATTGCAGGTGCTTGGGCGAACACTGGTGATTTTGGTACAATATTCGTGACAATAACTCCACCTGCTGCGATCGTGGAATTTAGCAGAAATTGACGGCGGTTAAACTTTAATGGATTAGTAGACGACATGTTACTCAAGCCAAGGTGTTACAGAACAGATGTTTACCACGTTCTGTTATGTCCATGAGTAAAGATTGAGTTAGCCAAAGGTTATTAAAAGGTTGTTGAATTTCTTCTGTAAGATTTTTTCGACACAATTGTAATATAAATCAAAATTTCTTTATTTTGCATCTGGTGGATTGTTAGCTGTGACATTCATGTTTTCTGCTAATGTGGTGAAGAGGCGATCGCAGTATGGGGAAGCATTGCGGACAGTAGCTACATCTAGCAAAGCCAACAGCTTAGATGTATGATTTATTTTGTGGTATTCACCCTTCGTAGTGTTACGAGTCGCAGACTTCAGACTTGGTTCTAAGCTATCTTTATCAATGTTCTCTACACAAGAGTTTTTGGGAATAGCATTTTCTCTAAAACCCTGGCCATAAAATTTTTTGAGAGTTTCAATATCAGCTATTAACCAAGCTTCCATTGCTTGAACCATTAAGTGGCAATGACTATCATCTACTCCTGAAGGAATATCCCAATTATCTCTAATCTTTAAATGTCCCCAAGGTGATTGTATTGTCACAGGTGCTTCAGCATCAACAAGCAGCACATTAAAAGCATCGGGATGAGATGTTAAAGCATTTTTGAAATCACGTAAGGCGTTATTGCGGGAACCACAGATGATAATATCCCAGTGAATTTTTTGAGTTTTTGCAAGTTCAACTAGGTACTTGCAAAATTGGCTAAATCCTTGACGAATTAAAGCTTTTGTATTTTTACCATCACCGCCACCTTCGATATAAATCCGAATCGCTTTTACCATCGATTTCCCCCAATCTCACCCATGCGCCAGATATCTCCAAGAGTATAATTTTCTAGCCAGTTTTTGAGTTTATCAGGTTCAAGACGATGTAGGTGACTACCTTTTTCATCTCGTTCACAAACTAACACTGATTCAGGATACTCACTCAAAGCAGCAACCAAAGCATCAGAATGAGTTGTGACGATTAATTGTGTTCTCTTAGATGCTGCAATTAGCATTTCTACAATAGTAGGTAAAATATCTGGATGTAAGCCTATTTCTGGTTCTTCAAGACAAATCAGAGGTGGTGGTGTAGGGTCAAGTAATAAAGCTATTAAAAATAAATAGCGCAGTGTTCCATCAGATAAACGATTAGCGGCAATTGGTTGCAGTAAACCTTCTTCACGAATAAATATCTGGACTGTACCACCATATATTCTTACACTTAGTTCTTCAGCTGCATCATAAAAATTTCTCAAATATTCAATAATCTTTCTATTACCTATTTGATGTTGTAAGTTATTTAAAAATAAACCTAGATTGCTGCCATCCTCTAACAGAGGATGTTCTGGCAGGTCAGTTTTTTGAGCAGTTCTTGCTTCTGAATATCGTCCCATCTGCCAGTGACGATATAAAGCAATATTAGAAAATTGATTACTGATATAAGAGAGTTCTGGATACAGTTCTGGGTCTTTTCTTTGAGATAAAACTGACTGATCTGAAATTAAATCCTCTCGATGTAGAAAACGCCTTATAGATTCCCCATCACTATCTATCTTGTTAATGTTTATAACAGGACGACCACGTTGGTAACGATAGTAAAAATAAACATCGTCTTCTCCCTGATATGCCTGTTCATTTTCCAAAGCTTCATCAACTAGTTCTAATCTTTGACCAACTGCTGTCAAGCTAACTTGATAGCGTAAAACCTGAGTTCTTGGAGGATAATCTAAGGTAACTTCGATTGTTGCTACAGAACTAGCCTGTGTACCTTTCCACAAAAACTCATTAATTCCTCCACCTTGGCGGAATGGAGAGGGTAAATCTGTAGGTGTTGCTCGTAAAATTCCTAAAGCTTCTATCAAATTTGACTTTCCAGAAGTGTTAGCACCAATTAATACATTGAGCGGTTGTAATTCAATCTCTTCCCCGCCGGTACCATAGGAAAGGAAATTTTGTAATCTAATTTTACGAATAAATCTTCTACCTTCCATTTAGCCATCCTGATTTAAAGATTCATCACAATTTGATGATTGCCAATAATAAACTTAGCGTTCCTCTGCGCTAAACTCTACGTCCCTCTGCATTTAAATTTAAACCGTCAATCTCACTCACAACTTGAACAGACTCCGGCTCAATTTCATCTACCTGATTAAATTCCCCCGCTCGCCAACTATCTGCTATATCCTTGATAAAGCTGGCGAAAGGTATGGCAATTAACAAACCTAAAACCCCGCCTAATTTCGCTCCTATCAACAAAGAAATTACTACCCAAACAGGATTTAAGCCAGTCAAATTACCCAAGATACGCGGTGCGACAAAATTAGCGTTTACTTGGTCAAGTGCGACTGCTACACCTGCGACTTCTACCCCTAACCAAAAGTTTTGCAAAGCCACCAAAAAACTTACTATAGCAATACCTATCCCTGTCCCAAAAGGGAAGAGAGAAAATAAACCAATGCCAATACCAAAAAGTAATGCTAAAGGCACTTGTAATACAAAAAACCCTAGTGTGATTGCTATTCCTAACACCGCCCCCAATGTGGCTTGACCAATAAAGTAATTATGGAAATCTTCGCGCAATAATTGTCGTACTTTTGGGCCAATATTTGAGGGAAACCACTGAAAAATTCCATCCCACAAACGTTCACCATTCAACACCATGTAAACAGTTAAAACTACTGCCAACAGAACATTGACGACAATACCGATAGTATCGACTGCAAAACTGAGAATTTTACCTGTGAAAGACTGAATTTGACTAGATAATCGGTCTAGAATTTGGTTAACTAAGCCACTCAAATTAATCGGCAAATGCTGTTGTTTCAATGCCCAATCTTGGAATGCTTGTAGTTGTTGAGTGCCAGATTCAATCCAACTAGGCAAAATATTAGCTAGTTCGTTGAGTTGTTGGATGATCAAGGGTACGAGGATGATACCTAAGGCAACTAAAATGACTACAGCTAAAAGCAGCACGCCCCCAATTGCCAAATACCGTTGCACCCCACGTTGTTGAAAAAACTGGATAGGATAGTTCAGCACAAAAGCCAGGATAACGGCCGTGACAAATATACTTACTAGAGGTTGAAAATACTGTATAACCTGGAGTAATAGCCAACCATTGAGAATGGCAATAGGAAATGCCAAGCCGATATTTAACCATCGTGGTAGTTTGTTTGCTGATTGCATCGGTTGCGACTCCACAGGAACTTTCAGTTTATATTGAATATTCTTGCGTTATGAATGTCCTTTCTTCAAGAATCCAAGGTTAAGGGATAGCTTGGACTTTAGACTCTTGACTTTTGACAACCTAAACGCGAAATATACAATTTAAATGCGTAACATCTCAGTACAGCATTTCATTCTCAATTCGTAGTGAAGAAATTTAGCAAACCTCTGTGACCTCCTGCGTTTAAAAACACTACTCAGGGATGATCTTTTGTATTTTTCTCGATGAAATCCAACATGATGCGCTGATGCATCAGCCCCAAAGGTCGCACTTCGCCTGCATTTTGCGAATAACATTCACCTTGGCGAATATCTTCTGGTGTTAATAACCTCATATCCCAGCCTTCATTGAGAACCAGTTGGTCTAATTCCACTAATAAAGGTGCATGAAAGACATGACGCACAATTTTTTCGTCTGGATAACAGCCAAATTCCGCAAATGATGTTAGGGTATAGCCGATTTCTTCCAAAACTTCTCGCTGAACGGCAATATCTGCTGTTTCCCCGACTTCAATGTGACCGCCAAACAATCCCCAACAACCAGCAGCAGCTATGTTGGGGATATTGTCCCGCAGTTGCATGAGAAACTTATCTTGTTGATGGAGAATAGCGATCGCTACATGTACCTGTTGATTCTGCATGTTTTTTTATTAAAAAAGCAATAATTAATACTATTCTTCTACATACAATTCTCCAAATTCCTTGCCAGCCAAAGGTATACTTTTGTAGCGAACTTTACCTTTGACCACGACTTCTTGTCCTGCTTCTAGGCCTGTTTGATTGGTAACAACCCAAATTGTGCCAGTTGAGTCATTGATTTGATATGCCCATCGCTGTAAAAGGGGTACTTGCTTTTCCACCTTACCTTGGACGTAAACTGTAGCCTGATTATCTTGTTCTGGTTGAATATCTCGAATTGGCGTGATATTACTGCCAATTCGCAGATTACTAAGGTTCAAGCCAGAGGGAGGCAATTGACCACAACTAGAAAGCCCTACTACTAATAAAGACGCCAGTCCCAGACGGGAAAAAAGGTCATTTGTCATTTGTTGTTTTTCACTTGTCAAGAGTCAAAAATTATTGCCTATTGCCCATGCCCAATTCCCCATGCCCTATGCCCTAATGATGCAGTTGATCTGAGAAGATAAACAGTATGGTGTTGCATTTTGGGAGACGCTACGGCATCAAACTGCAAAACAATCATAGTTGAGAGTCAAAGTCAAAGTTTAGTAAAAAATAACAGATCATTGATAACTCACTCCGCATCGCGGTTAGACTTTGAACTCAAGGCGAATCTTCAGGGAACTCTCATGGAAACAAAAACTGCCAAACTTCTTGATGGTAAAGCGTTAGCCGAAAAAATTCACCAAGGACTGCAAGAACGCATTACAGAATTACAATCACAAATTGGTCGCCCTCCTGGTTTAGCGGTGCTGATGGTGGGTGACAATCCAGCATCGGCAGCTTATGTCCGCAATAAGGAAAAGGCTTGCGCTAAGGTGGGTATTGCTTCTTTTGGTCAGCATTTTCCTACAGAAACCAGCCAAGGCGAACTAGAAGAGATAATTGCTGCACTCAACCAAGATCCACAAGTTGATGGGATTCTCGTGCAGTTACCTTTGCCAAACCATTTAGATGCTGTTACCCTGCTGCATCAAATTGACCCTGATAAAGACGCCGACGGATTGCATCCGGTGAACTTGGGGAGACTGGTGCGGGGAGAAGCAGGTTTACGCAGTTGTACCCCCTATGGTGTGATGCGGCTGTTACAAGAATATGACATTCCTTTGCGAGGGAAACAAGCGGTAGTGGTGGGACGGAGTATTTTGGTGGGCAAACCGATGGCTTTAATGTTACTTGAAGCTGATGCTACCGTAACTATTGCCCATTCACGATCACATGACTTAAAGTCCATCACCCAGAATGCTGATATTCTAATTGCAGCAGCAGGAAAAGCTGGATTAATCACTGCTGACATGGTGAAACCGGGCGCTGTTGTGGTAGATGTGGGGATGAATCGCGTCACAGATCCCAATGGCAAAAGTCGTTTAGTCGGCGATGTCCATTTGGAGTCAATTGCTGGTGTGGCTGAGTTTCTCACCCCAGTCCCTGGTGGTGTAGGCCCCATGACTGTCGCTATTTTGCTGCAAAATACATTTGTTAGCTATGCCAAGCGACATGGAGTTAGCAGCGACGAATTATGAGTTATTCTTCCTAATTCTTAACTCCCAGTTATTAACTCGTTCAGCTCCACAGCACCTTAAAATTGTGACGTATATGACAAAAATTTCAAAATTTCAGGACTTTTAAGCATGGTAGCAACTAATAAGTTTAATAAGTCACCAGAGGCGTCCACGTTCAGCCTATCAGCTTATCTCAAAGAACGACAAAAGCTTTGTGTAACTGCTTTAGATCAAGCAATTCCCGTTATTTATCCCGAAAGAATTTACGAAGCAATGCGCTACTCTCTATTAGCTGGAGGTAAGCGTGTACGTCCGATTCTTTGCCTTGCTACCTGCGAAATGACCGGCGGTACAATTGACATAGCCATGCCTACAGCTTGTGCTGTGGAAATGATCCACACAATGTCCTTGATTCATGACGATCTCCCAGCGATGGATAATGATGATTACCGCCGGGGAAAGTTGACAAATCACAAAGTTTATGGTGAAGATGTCGCTATTTTGGCTGGGGATGGCTTGTTAGCATTGGCTTTTGAATTTGTGGCGACTCAAACCCCCCAACAGGTTCCTAGAGAAAGAGTATTGCAAGTCATAGCCCGTTTAGGACGCGCCCTGGGAGCAGCTGGTTTAGTGGGTGGTCAAGTAGTGGATCTAGAATCGGAAGGTAAGTCAGATACTTCCCTAGAGACGTTGAATTTTATTCACAACCACAAAACAGCCGCCCTTTTAGAAGCTAGCGTAGTTTGTGGCGGTATTTTAACAGGAGCATCATCACAAGATGTGCAACGACTGAGTCGCTATGCTCAGAATATTGGTCTGGCGTTTCAGATTGTGGATGATATCCTTGATATCACCGAGACTCAGGAGCAATTAGGGAAAACTGCTGGTAAAGACCTAAAAGCTCAAAAAGTCACTTATCCTAGCCTGTGGGGACTGGATGAATCACGCTCTAAAGCCCAAGAACTTATAGAAGCAGCTTGTGCAGAATTAGAGCCATTTGGGGAATTAGCCCAACCACTCAAAGCGATCGCCCATTATATCATCAGTCGCAATCACTAAGTTTTTAGGGAGAGTGTAGCGACGGTCAATTTGGGATTTTGGATTTGGGGTTGCATCCAAATGTTTCCTTAAAAAACAACTGCTGCTAAGATTTACTAACCTAACCAAAATACCATGCAGGACATAGGCAACATTTTAGACAACCGGGTGCTGCTAGTTGCTCTGGTGGCTTGTTTGATTGCTCAAACTTTGAAGCTATTTATCGAGCTCATCAAAAATCGTAAACTGAATGTGCGTGTTTTAGTCACAACCGGAGGAATGCCCAGTGCCCATTCAGCTCTAGTTACCTCTTTAGCAGCTGGTGTAGGGCAAACTTTGGGTTGGGCATCTCCTGATTTTGCTCTAGCTACGGTTTTTGCCATCATCGTCATGTACGACGCCGCTGGAGTCCGCCAAGCTGCTGGTAAACAAGCCAAAATTCTCAATCAAATGATTGCAGAATTATTTGATGAAAAGCATGAATTTAGCCAAGACCGACTCAAAGAATTGCTAGGACACACACCAGTTCAGGTGATAGCTGGGTCAGCCTTGGGTATAACTATCTCTTTGTTAGCTAGGTCTTTATTGATGGTTAGTACTCAATAAGGGCATTGGGGAGCCACTGCTCGACTAGGGTTCCCCGGCATATAGGAACCAGCACCGTGGGCGGCTCCGCCGACTTGAGGTGACTGGCGTCAAGTGGCGTCATTGGGCATTTGACCCTTGACCAACTACAACCGCACAACTGACCTGAGTAGCACCACCTTCCGGCTATCTACTAGATAGGAGACAAAACCGCGTTCGTTTAGCTTCTGTAGTGTTTTGTAGGCATCTTGTTGATTAGTGGTGTGAATTGCCAGTAAGTAAGGGCGTTGTCCATAGGAAACAAAACCAACATTACCTCCCAAAACTTGCTGGATGCTATTTGCTAGTTCCGGACGATTGAAATAGTCTACTAATACGGCATAACCTTCTTTCAAAGTTTGAGGGTTATAGGTAACTGTAGATGGCTGTTGTGCTTGCTGGTCTCCGGGCCGAGTGGTGATGATAGCAGATAGCCCCACAATATTGTTAATATATCTTGCCCAACGATTAGCATCGTCAATCGTATTAAATCCGCCAATGCGGGTCACTGTATCTTGGAGATATTGGCAAACAGTACTTTTAATTTCATTGGGTAAGGCATTACGCAGTTGCCTTTGATTCTCTACTGTGGGACTAATAACCAATAAAAGATACTCACCAGTATTCGGAGGCTGACAAACCGGATTAGCTTGTTGAGCGGTTACAGAACTTACACCACCCATTAATCCAGCGTAAGCGAAGCTCGTCGTAGACATCGCTAATACTAAAGCACTTGGTAAAATCTGAGATTTGTACACAAAAATTAGCTAAATAAATTATGGTGTCTTCCAAGATTTTATAGAAATATATTTTGTTCCCCCTAGAGAAAATTAGGGAATAGGCAATAGGAGCAGGGTGCAGAGGTAATAACTTTGAACCATGCCCCATGACGCCACTTGCTACAAGTCTGGCGACCGAACGCAGGGCTGCCCCCATGCCTTACCCTACACTAGTCAAAGATGCTAAAGCGTTGGGAATTGTCTCTGAAGGTGCAGAGAATTCGCCTGTAATCACATACTCTAATCGCAGTTTCAACCAGGTAATAAATTGGGGGTTAGTGGAAATAATTGCTACAGATGGTTGGGGACACTTTGCTTTAACATCTGCTAATTCTGGCGATTCCAAGAAAGCGGGTTGCTTAACTAACCAAAAATCAATTTCTTTTTCTTGTTCGTGGTAATAACGGATACGCTCTTTTAAAACTTCGTCTATGGGTTCTTCTTGTAGGAGAAAATTTTGACTTGCCAAAACGTAATAGTATGTTTGCATTTTCATTCTTTGTTGACTATTTGTTTACTAATAGATATTTAAGGGCACAGTGTATACCCTGTACCCTTAAAATTTAACTTTTCTTGATTTTCTGGAACCAAAAACTAAAAGGACAAGCACTTCCCTGATTTTCACTACTTGAGTCTTTACCACCTGCTGTCAACTTTTCGAGAAACAGGGTGTTGTCAAAGTAATGTTCTAGAGAAATAATTTGCAAATCGTCGGTAACTTTGGCAATGCTCATGCCGATGATTTCTACCGTCTCTCCAGTTGGCGCAAAGTCTTTGTATGCACCGTGAAAATGTCCCCAGTGTCGCCACTTAAATGTCACGTTTGGGGGCCCTGAGAACACCTCCAGCACTTCCCAGGGAAATCCTTGGGGAAATGTTGTATGGAAGAGTTTGGCTGATGATTCAAAACTTTCTTCAGAAGCTTTGTAATGTTCTGAATCAGCCATGAACAGATTGTAAGTACCTTGGGCTGATAAATCTGCTGCTGTGTACTCTACTCCTCCGTTTGTACTGACCCGAAATCGGTCGTTCACCACAGATAACCATTGCTGTGGGTTAGTTTTAAAAGATACCTCCATCTCGAAGGTTCTCACCAAGTTTTGCACGATCGCTTCTAGTGTACCTTCTAGGTGACTACGTGTACTCTCTTGGGCTAAATTCTCTTGAGAACGGGAATAATCTGGAGGTGTCTGATATCGCCATTCAGCATCAGTGCTAGCAGCGATAACTATATCCCGATCCTGTACCCAAAGCGGCAGGTTGTTAGACTGTGTTGCGCTCATACTTAAATCTTGATTGAATATTTGCTCCCTAATTTCCAGATTTCGCAGTAACAACCCCTCTAGCAATTCAAAATTCAAAATTCAAAAAATATGAGGGTATTCGGTTGTGGAGTAGAGTTTATTGCCCCATGACGCCAGTTTGCTTAAGTCGGGAAACCCGCCCACGCAACTGGCTCCCCTATTCCCCATTCCCCCTGATAGCTTGTTTCATCTCACGGACGGCTCTTTCTATACCTACTAAAGCTGCCCGACTGATGATAGTGTGACCAATGTTGAGTTCTTCCATCCCTGAAAGCGCAGCCACAGGATAAACGTTCCAGTAGGTGAGTCCATGACCTGCATTCACTCGCAATCCAGCTTTAATTGCTTGTTCACACCCTTTAGCTAGCACAGCTAATTCTTGCTGGCGAGTTGTTTCATTTTTTGCCTCAGCATATTGCCCAGTGTGCAGTTCGATAAACTTTGCCTGTATCTTGACAGATGCTTCAATTTGTGCAGTTTCGGCATCAATGAACAGACTAACTGGAATGCCAGCGCTTTGCAATTTATCAACAATCTCACCTATTCTAGCAACTTGACCAACGATATCTAAGCCGCCTTCTGTTGTGACTTCTTCACGTTTTTCGGGGACTAGAGTCACATAATCTGGTTTAATATCGAGGGCGATCGCCAGCATTTCATCTGTAGCGGCCATTTCTAAATTAAGATGCGATCGCACGGTTTGTCGTAACAGGCGCACATCCCTATCTTGGATATGTCGCCGGTCTTCCCGCAAATGCACAGTAATACCATCTGCACCACCTAATTCTGCCAACACCGCCGCCGCTACGGGATCTGGTTCCACCGTCCGCCGGGCTTGTCGAATAGTGGCGATATGGTCAATGTTTACGCCGAGTGTAGCCACCCCTAGTTTCTCCCAATCCACAGTCCTCAGAAGTTGATCTTACCGGAAATCAGGGTTTTCTGCTGCGTAGGGAAGCGATCACTTTTTTGAAAATGGTAAAATGTGTTAGTTTCAATGGGTTTTAGCTTGCAGCCTGTAGCTTGATTTGGCGTTGCTGTATTCAGCATGACACAGCGAAAATCATTCCAAATTTATAAGAAGAATTCTGTATTCTGACTCCTGTTTTATGCACTACCTTTGATTTTGATTCAAGGATTAACCAAACCATATTCAGGCTGTATAAAATTTTTAACTATGCATCAGTAGATAAGAATGCACAAACTTCTAATATTCCGTGATGAAAAACTCTTGCGTCGTGCGCTTACCCACCGTTCTTATGTCAATGAAAACCCAAGAGAAGGTGAACACAATGAACGCCTGGAGTTTCTCGGCGATGCTTTACTGAATTACTTAAGTGGTGAATATCTTTACAACCGTCATCCAGAAAAGGGAGAAGATGAATTAACACGGCGACGTTCTGCATTGGTAGATGAGAAGCAATTAGCAAAATTCGCTATTGAGGTGGGTTTAGATTCTAGAATGCAGTTAGGTAAAGGTGCAATTAGAGATGGCGGCTATCAAAATCGTAATTTACTCAGTAGCACCTTTGAAGCAGTCCTTGGTGCTTACTATTTAGATAATGATTCTAAAATTGAAGCAGTCCGTGCAATTGTAGAACCTTTATTTGATTCTGTACCTGAGCCAATTGGCTCGAATGTAGACTCTCAAAATCGGTTTCAGCAGTGGGCTTTAAAGAATGTTCACCTCAACCCTGAACGTAAACCTCCAGAATATGTCACGATCTCTGAATCTGGAGAACCTCATGCTAGAGAATTTACTGTCGAAGTACGTGTCAATGGTAAGGCGTATGGTGTTGGTAAAGGTGGCAAAAAACAAGATGCTAGAAAAGCTGCTGCTGAGGATGCACTGACGAAGTTAGAAACACAAGGGTTGTTGTGAAAATCACCCCAACTTTTTTTAAAAATTGGAGTGATGTGGTTTTCAATACTCACACTTTTATTTCTAACGGAAAAATCACCGTGAAGGTGGAACCAACCCCCACTTCGGAGACTAGTTTAATTTCGCCTTGCAGTATTTTTACTAAACGAGAAACTATTGCTAAACCTAAACCTGTGCTACCGGGGACGTAGGATTTATCGCTAGAACCGACGCGAAAGTATGGTTCAAATATTTGTACTTGGTTTTCTGGCGCAATACCAATGCCAGTATCAGAAATTGCGATCGCACATCTTTGACTTTCCAATTCCTGACATAAGACTATGATTCTCCCCGATTCTGTGTAGCGAATCGCATTACTCACAATATTTGTCACAATTTGTTGTAATTGTAGAGCATCTGTGAATATTTGAAGAGGAGCGCGATCGCAATCAATCACTAGCTGTAAACTTTTCTCTCTAGCTAGAGGCTCTAACATTTCATAGACATTGAAAATTAGCGCACGTACATCAACGGCTGTGGGATTGGGTCTGATCTTGCCCGCATCGTAGCGTGAAATTTCTAATATATCGTTAATTAGACGCAGTAAGTATCTACCATTGCGTAATACCCGCTCAATATGTTCTAGATTTGTATAGTCGTTATTTTCCCTAATTTGCTCTCGTTGTTCACGTAAAAACAAATTCGAGTAGCTAATAATTGAAGACAGAGGGTTTTTCAGTTCGTGGGCTAGATGGGAAAGATAATCTTCGTTAGCACTCACTAAACGATTTAGTTCTTCATTATGCAGCATTAGTGACGAATATAGCTGCTTGAGTTCCCGCAAGCGTTCTTCAAAATAACTATTAAAGCACCGGGCGATCGCTTCATCAATTACAGTGTCAATTAAACGTATCGCCCGAATAATCTGAGCAGGTGTACCCTGTAATAAATCTACTTCTATCGTCTCCAATATTATTGAGCGCAATAGATGATATTCCCGCACAATTTCTGCCGGATCAAAACCTTGTGTAGCCCTGAGCACTCCATGCTGCCAACTAGCAGTAACTATTGACTTCACATCATTCCCCTGAAGTTTTGAAAGTACTGTTACCATTGCTTCTAAAACATCAGGAAGATGATTTTTAATCGCTGTGTAAGGCAATTTATCAGCACTTTCAATGTTGCCATCTTTGCGAACTGCTATCACCCACTTATTGATGATAGTGTTAGTTTTTTCAGCCAATAATTGACTAAAATCCATTGATTTTTAAATTGGGCAAGAAATAGGTGATTTAAATTCTATATGTAATTCTAACCAAGATAGTGTTTGATTACCAAAATCAGTAGATTCCGCTTGTGGTAAAAATTTATATATTTTATACACTGATTGTTGCTTAGTTGCTTTGTTAGCTCTCTAACGATTTAAGTTGAGATTGTATCACATATATCATTTTGGGCAAAACTCATTCAAGATCATCACTACCCAATTACCGGAATGTACTGCATTTTCCATCTCTACTAGAGGTGGAGTTTTGTTAACGAGGTGCTTAAAGATGATAAAACTTACTTAGACTGATCAGTCCAAACAAAACACTGGATAGGAGTATTTATATCTACAAAATTTATGTTACCGAAAAATGCTATATTGTGTCTGTCGATCATCGACTATAAATTGAGTAAGTCAGCCTAATCCAGCAGGTCACAGTTAATAGCGCTGGAACGGAGGAACCACATTGTGGGGCGTATCTTCACTGAAGGATAAAGTATAAACACTTTATGCTTTAAAAGAGGGGCATCTCTCAGCCCTAGCCCGTCAGCTAACTTCGTAGGCATTGAGAGGAGACTGAAGAGACAGCATTCTGGTAATGTTTTGATCTCATCAGTGTCCAAGGCTGGTACTGCTCTAGTTTTTTGTACCTGCACTTAAATCTGTTGAGGTTATGAATGGTATTTCAACTGAATTTAGCTGCTGTTTTTGCAGTCGCTGGGCAAGCGGCTTGGAAAAAGGCAAAACCCATCATCGTTAGGGATGTTGTCTTATTGCCTCTGTTGGGATTCTTGGGAATCATCTTGTTGTGGTGGGTTGTTGCCCTTGTTAACCATGAGCTGATGCCCACCCCACCAGAAGCCCTAGTTGCAAATTTAGACTACATTTTCAATCCCTTTTACGAACGAGGCCCTGGCAACGTAGGAATTGGTTGGTTGTTGTTAGCCAGTCTGCGACGGGTATTGTTAGGCTTCGGCTTGGGAGCAATAGTAGCAATTCCCTTGGGGTTTTTGATTGGCATGTCTAGACTAGCCATGCTAGCTTTCAATCCCATCATTCAAATATTTAAACCCGTATCCCCATTAGCTTGGCTACCCATCGCTTTAGCTATTTTCAATTTGGCAGAACCTTCAGCCATTTTCGTGATTTTTATTACCTCCTTGTGGCCGACCATTATTAATACTGCCCTTGGAGTTTCCAGCGTTTCCAAAGATTATTTAGACGTGGCACGGGTATTAGAAATGCCCCGGTGGCGACAGATCACCAAAATTATTTGGCCTGCAAGTTTACCCTATATTTTCACAGGTTTGCGGATTAGTTTAGGGATTGCTTGGTTAGTAATTGTCGCCGTAGAAATGCTCACTGGTGGTGTTGGCATTGGCTTTTTTGTCTGGGATGAATGGAGTCGTCTAAATTTAAGTTCAGTATTCCTAGCTGTGTTAGTAATTGGTGTCACTGGCATGGTTTTAGACTACGCCGTCGGCAAACTCCAACAATTAGTCACTCGCCGTCCTACAGCCATAAATTAACTGGGTATTGCTGAATACAATCTCATTCTCTCTGCGCCTCTGTTTACTGAGCGAAGTCGAAGTATGCGACTCTGCGTGAGACAAATTCATAGCTTCAATCAGCAAAGCCAAAAAATCAAAGATATCTATTTGCGATCGCCTGGAAAAAAGGCTTCTTCTGCAAATATGGTTTAAACATTGATACACACAACAAAGTTATGCCCCGCACCGGATTTTTAGAAATTGAAAATTTAGTTAAGTCTTATCCGACACCTGATAAAGATAATTCTGTTGTGCTTAATGGCGTTAATCTGACAATTGATGGAGATGAATATATTTCTGTAATTGGTCACTCTGGCTGTGGTAAATCCACATTGTTAAAAATTATCGGTGGTTTTGAAAAAGCGACTTCTGGTTCAGTAAGGTTAGATGGGCAAGAAATTAGAAAACCAGGTGCAGACAGAATGATGGTGTTTCAGAATAATTCGTTGTTGCCTTGGTTAACAGTTAAAGAAAATATCCGTCTAGCAGTAGATGAAGTGCTCAAAAATGCCAGTCGTGCTGAAAAAATTAGTGTTGTGAATGAACATTTGGCAATGGTAAACTTAACGACGGCAGCCGATAAATATCCTGATGAAATTTCTGGGGGGATGAAACAGCGAGTTGGGATTGCTAGAGCCTTGGCAATTCGCCCAAAAATGTTACTAATGGATGAGCCTTTTGGGGCACTAGATGCGCTAACTCGTGGTAAATTGCAGCGACAAGTTTTAGATATCTGGGAGCATAATCGGCAAGCAGTGATGATGATTACCCATGATGTAGATGAAGCAATTTATATGTCAGATCGCATCGTATTAATGACTAATGGACCAGCAGCGACAATTGGGGAAATATTAGAAGTACCGTTTGAGCATCCACGCGATCGCGCAGCTATGCGAAACTCTAAAGAATATTTTGCACTCCGCAACCACGCTCTGAATTTTCTTGACCGATATTTCGGCGAAGATGCATAAATTAGATTATAATTGTTTCTTAGTGGGTGGCCTAATTCAAATTCATCTCGATTGGATTTGGAACGGAGGAACCAATGTTTGGGGCTAATCTTATGAGAGACACCTTCCAGTCTTAGCCCGTCAGCTAACTCCGTCGGCAATGGAAGGAACCTCCAAAACCTTGGCTGTAATACCAGCTGCGATTGGGGTTTCCTTAACTGATTTCAGATTGGAGATTTTGGTTGTCGCTACTCAATCTAAAATCCATCTTGTGAAAGTTGATTAAAAAAGTCAAGCATCCTCACAACTTTCTGCAAAATCTAAAATTAGGTGCCCTACTTCTCATTAGCAATTTATTTAATTTGAGGAGAAGTTAAAGCTGTGAAAATTAAGCCAATGTTAGTTCGTCTACAAAACACTTTGGGACGTGATGACCTAATTGAACAAATGGTATTGCTACCAGAGCCAAAGCAAGCCCAAACAGCAGAATCAATTAACTTAGTTGTGGCTTACGACGCTTCTCCTAAAAGTCACACCGCACTAGATATCGCTTGCTGGATTGCCCACCAAACACGTTTAGCTACTAACACCCAAGTCACAGTGCAAGCTGTTTATGTGGTCAAAGAAAGCTATAACAGTCAGTATCCAGATATCTTTCATTCTGCAATACATTTACCAACTTTAGAGTGCCCAGTTGGCAATTTATCAAAATCCGTTACATCTGTATTAACTCAACCAAAATTGAGAGCATTTGCACCAGAATTACAAGAAAAACTGTTAGCCCCTCTCCAAGAAGCCGACAGAATTATTTGGCAAGCACGCAGTTTAGCTGAGGAATGGCAAGGTTCCTTTAAATCCCATCTCAGATTCGGTGATGTAGCTACGGAAATCAGAAAAGTTGTAGAATTAGCAGCAGCCGACATCCTATTTCTCGGTTGTAGATCTATCAAAGATCCTATTGTCAAAGCACTGGGTGCTAATTTTCCTTGTGCTGTCTTAGGTATTCCCAATTGTATAGATGAATAATCACTGCTCCTAATATAAGTTGCGAGGTTCTTAACGCCAGTTCCTATAAATTTGGCGACTAAACTGACTCTAAGCAAATTGAGTCACCTATGATTTAGGTGGCTTTTTGCACTCTATGAATATAGCCGTTCTCAATGGGGCGGAACGATGGTTATTGCATCCAAGCCAGAATCAGGAACTCTGAAAAACCGGAGCTTCTAACCTCTGCAACCTGTAAGGGATGGGGAGAAACTAAATCACCACACTGCTAAAAACATAAATTTTACTTATATTTAACATAGTAATTATCAATCCTGACCTAAAGAGGTTGTTTGAAAAGTCTAAATTAATACTAGCCCCGGCGATTAGAAATCGCGCGCCACTTGCTACAAGTCGGGAAACCCGACGACAGTCGCCTCTCCCAAGGGGAGACGCCGCGCGAACAAGTCGGGAAACCCGCCCACGGCCCTGTCTCCCCAAAGCAGTGGCTTGGCTATACAGACAAAACCTGCCTCCGCAGGTTTCAAATCCTTGATTTTGTGTTAGTCCAGGTCGGTGGACTTTGCCTGTGTAGTAGCGAATTATATTCGCCCAAAACTTTTCAAACATGCTCTAAGTTATTTGTATCTTAGGGAAGCTGCGGTTGGCTATTGTGCTTAAAGATTCTACTTTACGTAGTCACAATTGACCAACTAATCTGTAAAATAACTACAAGCCAAAGCAATTTTACAGACTGAAAAAGGATTAAATATATGAACCCACCTGAAGAATATACCAATAATAATTTTAGAGAACCAGAACAAGGGGGGTTAATTCATAGTGGTAAAAATCTCGGAGAAATCAATAGCCTAGATAAGGTTAGAGATATTCTTTTTGGTAATCAAATTCGAGAGGTTGAAAAGAAGTTTACGCGTTTAGAAGAACGTCTATCTAAAGAATTTGTCAATGTGCGGGATGAGACTAGAAAAAGGTTAGATGCTCTGGAGACATACATAAAAAAAGAGGTTGAGTCTCTAACAGAAAGGTTGAAAAATGAACAATCTGAACGTGATTCAGGGGTAAAAACACTTGCAGAAGAACAGAAAAATCTCACCATTACTTTAGAAAAAAAGTTTGCTCAATTTGAAGAACAAACTACTAATAACCATCGGGAACTGCGTGAACAGATTCTGAGCCAATCGAATAATTTGCAAGATGATATTCGGCAAAAATATGAAGAAATTTTGGCGTTATTGGAACGGGAATCTCAGGAACTACGTAGGGATAAAACTGACCGTTCTAGCTTGGCATCTTTGTTTACAGAATTAGCTATTCGGCTCAATTCTGATACCAATTCTTAATTGTTCAATAAATTCGGTTGTTGTAAGTAAGGTTTAGGTCATTTGTTATTTGTAACCTATGGCGTTAGATAGTCCTCAAGTAGGCTGGTTCCCTAAATTCTGAATTGGCGTAGATGCGTCAAGGTATTGTCCTACTAATATACGCACAGCATAACTAAGCGCTTTAGAGTTCAGTGTTTTCTGATCAATTTTTACTACAAGATGTACCTTAGTATCAAAATGTGAATCGGTGAATACTAATAATGAGTAAAAATTCCACAAACAAAATGGCAAAAATATTTACCCAAATTTCGAGTAATAGTAGCCAACATTCGGACTTATCTACTAATAATAATCCTGTAAAAAATAACGATGAATTAAGTATACTTCGTAGTTTGTTACTTGGTGTTGAGCCAACTCAACTTAATCAACTCTACGAAAGATTAGAAAATCCCCAGATTGCAGCAGAAGATATCAGCCGATTGCTACCGGAAGCAATTATCTTGCGATCGCAGCAAGATCAACAGTTAGGTGAAGCGATGGTATCAACCGTAGAGACAGCTATTCAAACTTCTGTTAAAAAAGACCAAGACATACTTTCAGACACCTTTTTTCCCATCATCGGCCCGGCGGCTCGTAAGGCAATTTCTTCAGTTCTCCATGAGATGATTCAATCCTTGAATCAAACTTTAGAACATAGTTTATCACCACAGAGTTTACAGTGGAGATTAGAAGCACAAAAAACCGGGAAATCCTTCGCGGAAATTGTGTTGCTTCGTACACTAGTTTACCGAGTAGAACAAGTATTTCTCATTCATAAACAGACTGGATTACTGCTACAACATGTTGTTGCGACTCAGGTAAAAATCCAAGATCCGGAATTAGTGTCAGCGATGTTGACAGCTATCCAAGACTTTGTCAAAGACTCTTTCAATGTCCAACAAGATGAAGCGTTGCAAAGTTTACAATTTGGAGAACTGACCGTTTGGATTGAAGAGGGGCCACAAGCAGTAGTAGCAGGGATTGTACGGGGAAACCCTCCGCAAAACTTAAGACTAATTTTACAAGAAGCGATCGCCAAAATTCACCGCAGGTTGAATCGAGAAATTCATGCTTTCACAGGGGAGACAGAACCGTTTAACCCCAGTAAGCCTTACCTACAAGCCTGTTTGGCAGCTAGATATAAATCCCCAGCTAGAAGAAATTATATCTATGCATGGACTTTTTTGGGCACAATAGCGATCGCTGTCGGTGTTTGGGGCTTTTTTGCACTCAGAGAACAACTCCGTTGGTATTCCTATCTAGACAAACTCGATTCTCAGCCAGGAATTGTTGTGACTAGTAGCAAGCAACAGAATGGGAAATATATCGTTTCTGGGATGCTTGATCCTCTAGCAGTAGACCCTCAAACATTCTTACAGGAAGCAGATGTCAATCCCCAAAAAGTCATTGGTCAATGGAAATTTTACCTATCATTAGAACCACAATTTATCGCTACTAGAGCTAAAGAATTCCTCCAAACACCAAAAAGTGTATCACTCAAAGCTGATAAAAAAGGTATTCTCTACGCTACTGGTTCCGCACCCCGCCAATGGATTTTAGAAGCGCGTAAATCTTGGCGTTTTATTCCTGGTGTGACTCAATTTAATGACCAAAACCTCGAAGAACTTGAACTCATACAATTCAAAGCTTATAAACAGCAAATTGAACAAGAAATGCTCTTCTTTTCGGAAGGACAGACAGAGTTGATAGCTGGTGAAGCTGATAAACTCACAAATTTAGTAGTAGTAACCAATAAACTTTTAGATGTTACCAAATACTTGGGTAAAGATATACGCATTCAAGTCACAGGACACACCAATACAACGGGAACAGAACAAACCAACAAATTACTGAGTCAAGCTCGTGCTAATAAAATTCGAGTTGATCTCATCGCTAAAGGAATCAACTCCAATAAATTTAACGTCGTGGGTGTGAGTTCTAGCCTCCCATTGAAACCAGAATTAACACCAGAAGCCAAAATGGCTAACCGTAGAGTATCTTTTCGGATATTCTTAATTGAGAACACTAACTGAAGCAACATCAATTTATGCTCCAGAAAAAAATATGTATGGTAGGTGCATTTGCCACAGGTAAAACCAGTTTGGTGGCACGTTTTGTTAACAGCATTTTCTCGGATAATTACCATACTACTGTCGGTGTAAAAATTGATAGAAAAATCGTAAATATTCAAGAAAAAACAGTGAATATGATTCTTTGGGATATTTATGGGGAAGATGAATTTCAAAAGGTAAGAATGTCTTACCTCAGAGGTTCATCTGGTTATTTACTAGTAGTAGATGGCACGAGAACGAATACTTTAGAAAAAGCCTTAAATTTGCAAAGGAGGGTAGAAGATACAATTGGAAAAGTTCCCTTTATTATGATCCTGAATAAATGGGATATGAAAGATGAATGGGAAATTGACAATACAGATATAGATGCTGTGATCAAGCAGGGTTGGACAGTAGTTAAAACCAGTGCTAAAAATGGTTTGGGTGTCGAAGAAGTTTTTCAAACTCTTGCCAAAAAAATCATGGATGAATAAATGCTAGATTTCCCCACTCCTATTATTGCTTACCTGCTCAACTTCATACTAGAACAACGCTCCCTTGCCTATCTTTTAGTTGCCAAAGATGGTTGCTTGTCTGCTTGGGGTGGCCAGCTAAAAAAATATGGGGTTATTAACCTCCGAAAAGGTGGATATATAGGAGAGCAGGTTTTTTTTCTAGAAGGTATATTGCCATTAGATGATGTACCTTTATTTCTACCCTGCATGAAAACCGAGTATGGTATGTGTGCAGATGTCCATATCTTCCCCGCAGAAGAAGGGGATTGGGTATTGCTGTTAGATGCTACCCATGATGAAAAGCATCTGACATTGACTCAACAACAAGCAAATAATCTTAGCCTGTTGCAGGAAAAGTTATCTAAGATATTAAATCAGTAATTTACATATAAAACCAATTGATTTTAGTGTTAAATCATGAACGACTCTATCACAGCAGACCTATTTGCAGCTTTAAATATTCTAGTGTTAGAGCGACTTGACCTCGGTTTATATAAAATTTCTGGGACAGTACCACATTGGTTAAACCGCTTTTGTCGTCCTAGACTTAAATCGGGTACGGAAGTTTTAATACCAACAGAAGCATTTCCGTTTTTAGAAAACTTTTTAATTGATGCTGAAGAGTTTTGGCAGAGTAATCTTCATCCAAAACTAAGCTCAGGTCTATGGACTGACAAAGATTTGTCTGGTAAAGATTACCATTTTGAAGCGTCAGCAATTTGTCTCAATAACCGAAAAATCTTATTAATTGAGTCTTTAGAAGATTATTATCAAGAAAAACAGTATATTATCCAAAAAGCTAGAGAACACGAACTAAGCCATCAGCAATCATTAAAAGATAACCAAAAAAAAGAAGTCTTAATTCATTGTATTATCCATGACATTGCTGGGCAAGTAAGTAGTATTAATTGCTGTTTAGCTCTTTTAGAATTGGAAAACTTGACACCTAAAGGACAAGAACGTCTAGAAGTTGGCAGACAGCAATCCATTAAGCAAGAAATGCTGATCAGAGAAGTTTTAAATGCATTCTCATCTGAGGTAAAGTCACTGGAAGCTTTCACACTCAATCCTGAAAACGCACCCAATATTTTGACTGCTGTACAGGAAGTGATCAAACTATTAAGCCCTAGTTTTACGCTCAATAATATGCAGTTACAGCTTGCTGCTAACATAGACGTGACAGCAGATTGGAAAGTTGTGGGAGATCAATCACGGCTGGATAGAGTGATTGCAAATCTGGTAGAAAATGCATTTCGTCATAGCCCGCCGGAGTCCACTGTGGAAATTGGTTTAGAACAAGATGGTAAATATATCTTTTTGATGATAGATGACGAAGGTATGGGTGTACCGCCAGAGATGGTAGAAACTTTATTCCAAAAGTTTTCTCAAGGCAAGGAGAAATCTGGTAGATCAGGATTAGGGCTTTATTTTTGCCGAATTACAATACAACGTTGGGGAGGAAGTATAGGTTATATGCCCCGTCCCGGAGGTGGTTCTCGGTTTTGGCTTCGTTTATTAAAACCTGTACCACTTTCGTAGTCAGGACTTTAGTGCTTGGGTTTAGTGGGTTTTGCCTCCGCTCTCATGCTGAAGACTTGGAGATTTTTTTGAGATTTTCCGGAACTGCTAATTGCCGTGTGGTAGTCCTCATTAGGATATCAATGATTATGCTAACTTCCTATACCTAACCTTTCGGGGAATATCCCCACCATATTTTCCTTAACAACCCAGTCGTTTTGACTGGGTTGTTGATTAAGAGGGTTTTCAGATTAAATTCCTACTTTCAATACATGCATGTTCATCAGAAGTAAGTCAGCATAGGAGGGCATGACACGCAGTGGAGAGACACTCTACTACTGTGATACCTGCATAACTAATTAGGGGCTATTATGACTTCTTCATTTGATGATTTGGTGTTAGTTGTAGGTGCAACTGGTGGAGTGGGACAGCTTGTGGTAGGCAAGCTTATAGAGAACGATTTCCGGGTTCGCGTCCTCACACGCAATGCTGCAAAAGCCACAAAGATGTTTGATAACAAAGTAGAAGTTGCTGTTGGTGACATCCGCGACCCAAATACATTGCCAACAGCGATGCCGAACGTGACTCAGATTATCTGTTGTACTGGCACTACTGCCTTTCCTTCAAGTAAATGGGAGTTTGAATCAGAACCCAACTTAATCGAATGGGTGCAGCTGTTTTTCGACCCCAAGTATAGTATCAGCAAGGCAAAGAATAGCCCGCTCAATGTTGATGCCCAAGGTGTGAGCAACTTAGTAGCTGCGGCACCTGAGAATTTAAGGCGATTTGTATTCGTCTCTTCCTGCGGAATTCTGCGTCAGAATGAATTTCCGTGGAAACTTTTGAATGCATATGGTGTGTTGGATGCCAAACAAAAGGGCGAAGTAGCCATTATTAATTCGGGATTACCCTATACTATTATCCGTCCTGGACGCCTAATAGATGGCCCTTATACTTCATATGACCTCAACACTCTACTCAAAGCCAACACAGGAGGCAAGTTAGGTGTTGTGCTTGGTCAGGGAGATACACTCCAAGGTGATGCCAGCCGTATTGATGTGGCAGCAGCTTGTGTAGAGTCCATCCTTCATCCATCAACCGAGAGGCAAGTTTTTGAGATTGTTAATCAAGGAGCAAGACCAGCTGTGGTTGATTGGGATTACCTATTCTCTCAGCTGACCTCAGTTTAACCAAGGGAGTTGATGAAGCGATCGCTTTTTCAAAGCTAAATAAAAACCCCTGGTTGTACCCAGGGGTAATTCATCTTTATTCCCAGTTATGAGAATCGCATTTGTCGGACATGATGAAATCCGCAATCATGCAGTAATTACATATTATCTATCTATATAGTGCAATTAGGTAGTAAAATATTAGTACGCATGTATTTGTGCGTTGCCGCACAGTCTGTTCTCAATAAACATCCCATTGTCAGCCTCACTACCATATTTGTGGGCAACATACTAAGCATCATACCCAGTAAATTACATTTGCACGTAGATAAAAAAAAGGTTTAGCATTCAGCTAAACCTCCATATCCTAGTGCTTAAACAGACATCTCAAATTAATTTAGACTTACTCTTCAAACAAGTCATCTTCCTAGAGGATGTATCTAAATATTCTAAAAGCTGCTAGGAGATTACTTGATTACTTATAAAAACAGCTTAGTTTAGATAAGCTTAAAATATATACTTAACTCTTACTACATTAGTATTGATTTAGACTTATCATGATTATGAGTCAATGTCCTTGCAAAGTCTCAAAACTGCTAAACAATGATTTGGTTATTCATGAGGAAAAGGTTTGGTTAACGACCAAACCTTAATCATTGCTGTGCTTAACAACGTACTAGATTAATTTAAACCTAGTCTGCTTCCAGAACATCTTCCTAGAGGATGTGTCGAAATATCCTAGAAACTGCTAAACGACTACTTGGTTATAATATTTACTATTAATTTTTAATGAGAGTATAAAATGTTTTAAATATAACTCTGAGACACGAAAAAGGCTTGGTTAAGACCAAGCCTCCAGATATACCAGGTGTTTACCATATATAACTACTTTAGACCTACTATTCTTACAGGTCATCTTTCTATCAGGTGTATACAAAAAACCTCAAAGCTGGTATTGCATAAGCTAATAATACCAATTCAAAATTCTCTCTTGAAAAGTTTCCTCAT
Organism: Goleter apudmare HA4340-LM2; assembly: GCA_019359495.1. GTDB lineage: Bacteria > Cyanobacteriota > Cyanobacteriia > Cyanobacteriales > Nostocaceae > Goleter > Goleter apudmare. The sequence goes on along the minus strand of JAHHHF010000090.1, from coordinate 62,935 downwards.
CCGAATTTGTTTTTTTTTGAACTTCTTCGCGTGGTGCGGGAAGCCCAGCGCCAGCCCGATAGGGAGGGAACAGCGCCAAGTGAGGTCTTCTCCCCACGACAATAATTATTACAACAATAATTATTACAATAAGAGTACACCCTAACTCTGGAGTTCTGGCAGTGGGCTTATTTGATGATTTGAGTCGGTTTCTGGAAAACCGTTTAGAAGAATTTTTGCGTAATAATCCTCATTTAGAGTTAGAAGCGCTGTTAGAACAACTGCGCGAGCAAGAGGAAGACACTTTAAAGCTGATTGCAGATTTACAATTACAAGAAAAGCGATCGCAAGATGAAATTCTGTCTACCGCCCAAGAAATTCAGCGTTGGCATATCCGTGTGCAAAAAGCTAAAGCCTCTGGTAGAGAGGATTTAGCAACTGCGGCTCAAGCAAGAGAAGCCGCCCTATTACGCGAAGGTAATCAGCGCTGGGGACACATGCAAGGGCTAAAAGAACGTATTGAGCAATCTCAGCAACTACTACACAAAATTCAGGTGCGGCGACAAGAGGTGCAAACTAAAGCTGCTGAAGCACAGACAGCCCGTGCTAAAGCCCAAACCCAGCAGCGCTTAGAAACACAAGGCTGGTGGAATTCTACTAGTACTTCTGCAAGTAGTTTTGATGACTTAGAAGAGAAGTTTCGCCGTTGGGAAACTCAAGATGAATTGGAGCAAATGAAACGGAATTTGGGGAAATAACCCTGAATTTAGCTCCCCGATTTCTTGTAGATACCCATAGAGTAGAGGTCGGGGAGATAAAGTAAGATTTTTAATCGTGTTAACTGGGATTATTTTAAATAGTTTTAAGAGTGTTTTTTACACTTTTGGAGTAGCACCATTCCAAGAGTGAATTATTGAGATATTATTTAATCTATTAATTACGCTCGCATTTTCTGATAAATTTTATTTAAGCAGATTTGTATACATTCCTCTCAATTGTCTAATCAATACTTTTGATTGCCGCAGTATTCCCGAAACGTTACGAATGAGAACTGAGGCATGGAACAAACTATATTTTTAAATATTTTGGCTAGCCTACAAAAATTATTTGTAGGTTACATTCCTGCCGCCGTATTGGGTAGCTTCATTGGCTACTTAATAGGCGTAAATGGTACAGTCTACCAGATATTCCGGCGGATATTTCATATACCCCATAGTGTCCCACCTATAGCTTTGCTACCAGTTATGCTGCTGGTTTTTAGAGAAAATGAACCTGCTGTCATCATCGTAGTTTTTATTGGCACTCTGTGGGCGGTGATTATTAATACGGCTATAGGAATGCGGCATTTTCATAGACAAAATAACAATTTTCGCGTAGCTATATTTCATTTATTTCATGCGCTGAAAGTTGGCGTTTGGGTAGCATGGTTTACAGTGATTGCAATAGAAATGTTAATTGGGCAAAAAGGACTAGGTGCTCTGGTTTGGAATGCTTATAAAGTAGGCAACACTACTTACATAGTCCAGGGGATACTTTACATTGGTATTATTGGCAGTTTATTGGATCAGTTTCTGGACTTTATAGGTTATCTTTTGGCTCAGATTGTTTCCGATGGGAAAAAATCTGCTGAATAAATGAAAAACTAATCAAATCACCTGGTTCTGCGGATTGTACCTTGCCAGTTAATACTTTGCTTTGCAGAACGTTCACCTAAAGAACGGGTAGCGACAACCTCAATATCAACGTTAACGCCAGGACGAAGAGCAGCAGTAGGAATTTTCAGCTTACCCAAAGCGAGGATAAAACGGTTATAGTCGCGGGTGACGAGTTCGGCAGGAATGTCGCCGTCGTATACAGTTTGGTAGTCAGAGAAGCCAGCAGAATTATCCCGCGATCGCATTTTCACGCGAAACTGAGATTGAATTGCGTCAGATTTGGCTGCTAAATCGACTATTTTTAAGGTGAGGTCTTGTTCTGCGCCAAGAAATTCTGCTACGGCTAACCGTGTGACATCTTTCTTGGGAATTGCATGGTTAACGGTAAAGGTTGTTAAGTCAGATTCCGTCTTGCTGCTACCTGCAATCCACAAATCTTCAGGAAAAGTAATTGCGACTTGTTTGTTGTCGTCTAAACTCAGGGTTGCAGTTTGATTTGCAAAACTGGCGATAGCTTGTTTCTCCTGCCAAACGAGTTGAAAAGACCCTTCTAGGCGTTGTGCAAATTCCCTATACTCGTCAGCAATTACAGAACCAGGCGCAAGTAATGAAACAGCGCCTGTGCGGATATTCCACTTGTTCTTGGAAAGGTCTAATTTTTTACCTGACAATTCCGTAATTGCTGACTGCAAAGTTGGCATATCACTCGCTAAGGGTTCTTTACCTTGAATAATACTCAAAGTTCCCAAACGTCCCTGGTTACCATTGCTGCCATTAATACCGTATTCACCATCTCTGCCATCGTGACATCTATAAGTTTTCTTAGTACATTTATGACCAGGAGTACCAGGAGTACCCTCACAAGTTTCTATTTCCCACCGACGTGTACGACAGTTGCAACCCTCTCCACCATAGCCACTCCGTCCGCCACGTCCGCCTTTTCCTCCTGACGCGCGGACAAGAATTTGCCGCAAGTCTGCCAAATTAGTGTAATTAACATTCAGAGAACCACCATTGCCCCCATCTCCACCTCTACCGCCATTACCACCATTACCCCCATTTGGTGCTCTAATGTTGTGGTTGACATTGCGTGGTTGGCTACCACAGTGGGGTTGATAACCCCGCCTACCGTCCTCCCCATCCTCCCCATCCTGACCCGACAGTTCAAGATTGACTGGTGAACCATCAGTAAAAATAGTTTGGCTTTGACCGTCGCGGCCATTTCTACCGACTCGGCCATCACTGCCTTTGCTGCCATCTGAACCATAGTTCCGATGTGATTTAGTATATATTTCATCAGCATTTGCTGAACATAAAACTGAACCAGAAGCAGGTAACAAGCTAGTAAATAAACAGAATGTTAATAAGAGTGGCAGCTTTTTGAAAAATCTCTTGTGCATCGATGGAAATTTAAATTATTGATAGTATTTATGACGAGAGCATTAGTAATTTGCTCCCAGTGATTAAGTGCTATCTCATAGGTCATTGGCTGAAAAAATTAGATTTGTAAAGATATGGAAATAATGAAGTTGCAAGTGCATTTTGGGGTAAATGGTATATTTGAAATTCAAATAAAGGGAGAATAGTAAACCATTAATTCATCTGGGATTCCCCCTCATCAACAAACGAGCGATCGCATTACTAATTGGCTGACCTGTAGCCTGTTGATAATAAGAAAAACCCGGAGAAGGATTAACCTCGAAGCAATACCATTCATTGTCCGGCGTCCGGCGTAAATCTATACCGCACAGAGGTAAACCGATCGCTTTTGCCATCACCCAGCAACGTTCTTCCACTTCTTCTGGAATCCGACAAGCGCGAATCTCGGTAGTTTCGTCATCTTGGGCTGCATAGCGGTAATCATCAGCTTGGGAAATCACCTCGGAAGCAAAAACCTCCGTACCCACCACATGCACACGATAATCTCTGCCGGGTATATACTGCTGGAACTGGGTAGGACACCAGGAGACATTAGTCAGGCGTTCTAGATGTTCTGCACCCAAACGGGAAACTTTACTGCGAATCCCACTAACTGATTTGTAAATTACATTACCGTGGTGTTGCCAAAAGGCTCGTACAGCTTCCGGGTCGGTAGTGACTAGGGTTTCAGGAACTTGAAAGCCGAGGGCACGAATCTGTTCTAATTGGTAAGGCTTAGAACTGTTGGGAGCCATAGCCGCCGGACGGTTAATCACCAAGGCGGGTGTAATTTCTGCCCAACACAACAAAGCATCATCAAAAGCGATCGCATGTTGCCAAGCTAAACTATTGACACCAGATGCAGTAACTTGGGGGAGGCGGCGCGAGTCATAGGGGCGCAGGTAAGCTGCGGTGATGGTGCTCAGGTCAACTTTTTCACACCAAGTACGGATTTCACCTTGAATGATAGAACCAGAAGTATCACCTACATTTAGCTCAAGTTCTGTCTCTAAAATATCCCTTTGGTCAAGCAATATTGTCGGTACACCCAAACGAGTCAATTCTGAGTGGACTGCTGCTAAAGGCGGTTCATGGGCAATACCCCACAACAAAATCAGCATTGAGCATTACCTCCACGTAAGTACTCTAGAATGGCATCAGCTATTTCTGGTACCGAAATATCAGCCCAAAGGTCAGCGCTCAAAAACTCTGCTGGGGATTGATCATCGCTAAAATGAACTGTCAATAGGTCAACTTTCGCAGCATCAGCGAGATTTCTGGCATGATGTGCCAGGGTTTTATTGACAGTACCTAAGCAGTGTTTGCCCACCACAGTCACCGTGAACCCAGGTTGTTCAATGACTGGGGGCGTAACATGCGGTGATAAGATAACTTTCCGCTTTCGAGGACGTACCGGAATACCTATTTGAGCAGCTGCATAAATCCACTGTTCGGGACGCCAAGCAGGGCCTAACAGGTACGTTGGCGTCGGTCGGTTCAAAACAGGGCATTTTAGCCGAGATAGCCAAGAAATCAGAAACGCATTCATTTCCGCCGCCACATACGCCCGGTCTTCAGGGATGATGTGGGGGAGTTCTGGCTCAAAAATACAGGGTAGGCGGATGAGGACACCAGTGATTTTTTCGATGGTGTTAGCGGAGCTTACCGTTCGCGCAGCGTCTCGCAGAGAAGGTATCGTCTGACCACCCACTACTGCTGTAGAATACATATCCAAAGCCGCTTTTGGTTGCTGATACCTATTTCCCCATACCTCATTTGTAACCACAGGTTGCAACTCAGGATCACTAGACCCTAGATAGTGTCGCCATCCAGCCATCGACAAATCCTCACTTGTCAGCAGGCTAGCACCATGAGCCGCCCAACGATTAACCAGCGCCCCGGCGGCTTTATCATGACGACTGGCGACAACTACTAGCATAAATCTTAGTTCCCTACTGGATTGACTATTTGTTCACCAACGCTGGGGCGTTCTTGAGACTCGATAAAAGATTGCCCATTTGCTAGTCGCACTTCTAGGTCATCAATACGTTGCGCCATCAGACCGAGTATTTGTTGTGCGCCATTGGAAAGCACTGGTACGGGGGAATCTGGTATTGGCCCTGTTTCAGACAATTTAGGTTCTTGAATTACATCGCGTATTTTGTTCTCGATTTCTTTAATCTCCAGCTTTTCATTCTTTTCTTTGACCTCTTTAATTTCGCTCTTGAGTTCTTTAACAGGTTTTGCTGGGCCTGTGAGTGTGAATTTACTACTACCATTAGCGGTAGGTAGAGCATACGCTAACTGATCGAAGTCAGGAATAGCGGCTGCTAAGTTCTGAGGTAGGAATGTTCCTCGGTGTTCAGGTGTTAACAGCAAGTCAACAGATCTGGGTGCAACAGGAGAAATTAAGAAGATTTCCACATAGCCGCGAATTTCTAGGTTTCTAGCTGCGAGGATTGCTGGCTGACTCACATCGGGTAATAAGCTAATCAAAGCTGTGTCGTGAGCAGGAATGCCGACATTAAAGGTGAATTTTTTAGGATCACCTACAACAGGGGTGAGATCACTAAAGATATTAGTACCTGTAACATCAGTGATTGTTACTGTGTCAGCTACATTTAACACTGGTGTAGTAGCAGCGAATTGCAGCCTGAGTCTGACATTCGCATTGCTAGTATTGGCAATGGTTAAAAAGTAACCTTGGACAATAGTCCGCGCTACAACTGCGGGGCCTGTTCCTACCGGTGCTATAGGTTTTACTAAAAGTTCAAAGGTGGATACAAGAGTCATATATTTACCTCTGTAGTACGTATCCAAGCTACATAATTTCACTGATATATGAATAGTACCCTTGAGGGTGATATTGACAACAGGCTCCTAGTCAGGACTTTAGTCGTTTTTATTTTTGCCACAAAAAAGTGGCTCTGTTTTAGAGCCACTCAAACTTTCAACAAAATTTTCTGAATTACCGAGCTAAACCTTGAGCAGAAGCGGCATCAATTGGCTTCATCAAGTACAGCCGTAAGAATTGCCAACCCATAGAAGACAAAATTGGCAATTTCTGGAAGAATTTGAAGAATTTAGGAGTTTTGGAATTAGCGATCGCCATCAATTTTGACATCTTGTTGACGCAAATATCCAATCGCTGATAAAACTCTGGGTTCTCTACATCCAGCATCAACGGGAATACCCGTCCTGCGGTTTCATTGGTCTTCTTAATTACGTAGATGTCATATTCCCGTGCATCCAGGCCAATGGAGGCATAAAAATCTTGGCGCTGGATGTCATTGAGATACATTGTGGCAAATACCGACAACAGGAAGAAGCGACTCCACAGGCGTGCTTTCCAATCATTCAACATTTGCGGCTGGGATTTCATCACCGCATCAAAGAAATCGCCGTGACGGTTTTCGTCCTGACACCAGTTTTCAAAGAACCGGAAAATCGGATAAATCCGGTCTTCAGGATGGGTTTCTAAATGACGATAAATGGTGATATATCGCCAATAACCAATCTTTTCTGAAAGATAGGTAGCGTAGAAAATAAATTTCGGCTTAAAGAATGTGTAGTCGCGGCTCTTAGTCAAAAACCCTAAATCTAGGGAGAGATTGAAGTCCGACATCGCTTTGTTCAAAAAGCCGGCGTGACGTGCTTCATCCCGTGACATCAGGTTAAAGCACTCTGCCAAAACTGGGCTTTTGTCTTTCAAGCGGCGTCCCAGTTCTTTGTACAGCAAAAAGCCAGAAAACTCAGCAGTACAGGAACGCTCTAGAAATTCCACGAACAACTTGCGAGTTTCCCCATCAATGTGATCCCAGGATTGTTCAAACTCGGCATCCCGAACAAAATGATGGCGGTTGTAGTCAGCACGGAATTCTTCCAGAATGGCTTGCAACTCGTCTTCATTGACGGAGATGTCCATCCGCGCCATTTCATCAAAGTCGGTGGTATAAAATCGGGGTGTTAATAGTGTTTCCTTCGCCGGGACTTTAATTCCTGGCCGCAATTCTTCAAAGCCTGGTTTTTTTAGGGAATCTACCATGTCTTGATTTCTCTTTTGTCTTTATTACCTTGAGTACACCAGAAAGCCAGGGGTCGTGCTCTCACAAGGCGTAACTAGACGACAATAAACCATTTGTATAAATTTCAGTCTACCAAGGTGTAGCGTGAAAACTTGTACATAAAACATTAAGAGTTGCAACAATACCCCAACACTTACGGAATTGCTCATCGCCAATTGGTAGTTAAGGGAAATCATCTGTAGCTGAAACAAAACAGCGTCGGCAAACCGTCTTTAACAACTAGAGGGAATCTAAGGGGTCGAAAATAAAGATGAATGAGCAAAACAACGCCCACAAAGACCGTCTGCTTGTCTCTTACATCTTGAGTGCGGGATTCTTTTTTTGCGGCATGGGTGGGCTGCACCGTTTTTACAATGGCAAGATAGGCACGGGTTTGTTGTGGTTTTTCACTTTTGGTCTATTTGGTGTTGGACAGGTCGTAGATTTGCTGCTGATCCCTGGTATGGTTGATGACTATGAACAAAACCTCAGACTCAAAGCTGGATTGTCGCCCTTGGGTGTGCCTTTAAATCAACCTTCTGTCATCTCTGAAGTTTACCGCCCAACCAAAAATCAACTCATGGTTAAATTAATTGAAGCCGCAGAAGTGAAGGGTGGAGCGATCACTGTAACTCAAGGTGTCAAAGCTACAGGAGTCGGTTTCGCTGAAGTAGAAGCCGTGCTTAAGGAAATGCTCAAATCAGGTTACGTCAAAATAGATAACGACCCCATCACTGGAGCCGTCACCTACCATTTTCACGAGATATAACCACATGCAAAGCTTCTAACTGCGTGGTTTTGACACTTGCACGCCTCCAACTGCAAAAATTTGTTCGGCGGTTAAATTCAAGTCTGGAAATGTTGGTGATTCGATGCGTTCCCCGCAGGCATCGTCATTTCGGAACTGCCGGACTTGATATTCTCCGTCAACTAACAAGTAAATCGAGATGATTAGTTGTTTGGGGTTGCCGATCAACCGCCTACCGCCTAAAGCGATTTTGAATAGGAAGCGATCGCATCGCAACTTGTATGAAAGGGGCGATGCGATCGCTTTTTATATGAATAACTCCCCAAATACAAAGATAGAAACACACCGAGTAGTTATTCTCATGACCAATAACTAATTTCTACCTAGCCACTTTTGACCATTCAAGCGCTGGACTAAACCAAACACCAGCAAATCAAGGGTGATTTTGCGTTCATCAATTAAAAATGACTCAAGAGTACTAGGTTTTTTACCTTCATTACAGGAAAATCCTTTTTTCCCTTGAATATCTTCATCAGGGAAGTATAGGTTAAATTGACGCCGCCCGTTCTGCCAGCTACCAATAATTTGCCAGTATTCTTCGGCTGAGTCAAAGCCAGTTAAGGGAACTTTCTGTTTAGCAAAAGACAGTTGTAAGTCTGGCACACCTTGCTCGGATATAGCCTTTTGTACTGCTGGTAGGTAGTTTTGCTCTATGAACTCCACAAACGGCTTATCTTCAACAGCCGGGGCTTTTTCCTTTTTGGCGGCGGCGGGTTTTTCCCCTGGGGCGGCTTTGGCTGCGGCTGGGGGTTTCTCGCGCTTGGGGGGTGTGGCGGCGTTGGGGTTATCTTCTGGGTTCGCTGTTTTGGGGTCTGGTGTATTGGCAGTAGGGAGGTCTGTGGCTACTGGTGCGTTAGTGCTAGGAGCGTGTTCTTGGGCGACACTGGGAGCCTGTTGGTCAACAGTGCTGGGAGCTGCTTGATTATGATTGGTTGGGTCTGCCATTGCTCAGGTCAATCCTTTATCTAGCTTTTGGAGCGTTCACGAAGTGTGCCGTAGGTATCGCTCACCTTATGGTTTTATCATCTTCATTTTGACATAGCCGACATTAATTTATTTAAGCGATGGGAATCCCGCAGTCCCTTTACACTTATCCTCACCTCGTACCTGGATAAGTCCTGACAAGAACCGTCTCTAAATTAAGCTGCATCAGCTTTACAGCATCTTAATGACACCAGTTTGCTTAAGTCGGGAAACCCGCCCACGCAACGGGCTCCCTAATGCCCTATTCATGATGTTGCTGAAATTTTCCCCAAGCCTGAGGAGTGTTTTCGTCGATAAACTTCTTGGCTGCATTTAGTAAATATTCGGAGTATGTCCTAGCAACAATGGATAACTGTTTACCAGATGGGTAAACCATGTACCAAGTCCGTGGAATGGGAAAGTTTTGCACATCAAGAATGCAAAACTCTGCTGACTCTGGTATCAAAGTATGCAAAGATAAAATGGAAATTCCCAAACCACCAGCGATCGCCTGTTTAATTGCCTCGTTACTCCCCAACTCCAGCTTAACTTTCACTGTTACCCCTTTTGCATCGAACAGACTTTGGACAGCGCGGCGCGTTCCTGAACCTGGTTCCCGCATAATAAACGGTTCACTAGCCAAGCGTTCTATGGGAATATTTTTTTCCTTTGCCAATGGATGATTAACAGGTGCAAAAACTACTAAAGGATTATCTAAAAATGGTAGGCAAGTTACATCTATATTTTCTGGCACTTGACTCATAATATACAAGTCGTCCAGATTACTTACCATCCTCTCTAAAATGCGTTCATGGTTAGTTACTTGTAGTGATATCTCAATGCCTGGATAAAGTTGGCAAAATGGCCCTAACAAACGTGGTATAAAATATTTAGCTGTTGTAATTACTGCTAGGCGTAATTTTCCTTGTTTTAGCCCTTTTAAATCTGCTACCTTCATTTCAAACTGGGCTATAGCCTCAAAAATTTGTCTACAAGTAGCAAATAATTCTCGTCCCGCCTCTGTCAAATATAGGCGCTTACCCACCTGCTCAAATAGTGGCAAACCCACTGATTTTGTGAGCTGCTTAATTTGCATAGAAACGGTTGGTTGGGTGAGAAACAATTCCTCCGCAGCGCGAGTAAAGCTGCCGTGCCGGGCTGCTGCCTCGAACACCTTCAACTGGTGTAACGTCGCTTGGTTCAAGGGTGATTCTCCTCTAAGAGCAATTCATAGATATAAATCTAGTATCACTGAACACTACCCCATGATGGAACTATACTTCTACAAAAGTTATGAGTTATTAGTATAGATAAAACTCTATTCTCGCTATTACGATAAAGGTATTTTATTTATAGAGTTAACCAGTTATGATCATCAACAACGAAGCGTAAGATGCCTTTCATCTGATGAATGCTGAATATTGAATGCCGAGTACGGATTACCGACAATTCAACATTCTAAATTCATAATTCATCATTCATCATTCCATTATTCTTCTGTAATTTCTTCGATAATCTTGATCGGTAACTTGCCTAAATCTGGTAACTGAAGCACTTCTATTTCGGCAACTTGCTCTTTGATACTAATGGGTAACTTTAATGCTTGGCGTTCTTCTATCCAACAACTTGCTAATGGTAAGGTTTGCTCTAATTCATCCAGTGGTCGAGGAATTACCATGACTGCATTTAACTCCCCAATACGTTCCGCCTCGTACATCCCAGCTTCTACTGCTACGGCAACATTAGCTACAGTGCCACGAATAATGGCTGTACACAAACCCGCGCCAATTTTTTCATAGGATGCCAAATGGACATCAGCAGCTTTAAGCATGGCATCACAGGCTCCCACCATGGCCGGAAATCCTCGCGTCTCTACCAAACCAACTGCTTGGTTACTCAAACGGCTATAACTACCTTCGTCCATAATTTGACTGAGACGGTTGGTAATTGGGAGTACCACATCCAGATTAGGATAAGGTCGGGGAATCACCAAGCTAGAAACTAACTGACCAAACTGTTCCGCAGTTTGCACACCAGCTTCTACAGCCAGACGCACATCAGCGATACCACCTCTAACAATGGCAGTACAGTGACCGCTACCAATTTTTTCATAGCCAACAAGGTGAACCCCTGCCGATTTCAGCATCATATCTGCCGTACCGACGATCGCCGGAAAGCTGAGGGTAGAGACTAACCCCAAAGCAGTGTCTTTGAAGCTGTCTCGACGCTGGGAAGCCTGGAATGTGTTAACAGACCGTTGATTATATGTTTCCATGTGAAGTCTCCAGGATACTCACGAAACTAACAACTTACTCTTAACACTTACTCAGACTGATTGTCAGAAGTTGGCTCACTCAAAGATTGCCGATGGGGAAATAATGTGATTAACAGCCTTTGTATACTCCCTTGACCATAAATTTGAGTACCGATACCGTTAGCAGATTCGGTGTTAATTTGGTTCTTTTGTGAGTCCTGATTAAGTTCTGTCGGACTAGTAAGTTTGGGGTCTTCTTTAATCGCCGGAGACTCGCTTTCTGGAGTAGCAGGCGACGGAGAAGGAGAAACAGCATGGTGTTGTAACTCCAGGAATGCTGTAGCAGAGAATTTAGTTGAGGAAATTATTTTGTCCTCTTGATTTTCTGTTTTACTACTTCCTGCTGCCCAATAGTCGTCTTCCTCATGTTCAGGTGTACTTATGGGGTGAGTTATGGGTGTTTCTGGTTGCTTTGCTTCCGCAATACTGCGACTGGTGTCTCCCAGAATTGAACCTGGTGGCACTACTTGTGCCGGTGCAACCGAACAGTTAAACACGGTTGTAGCTGAACCAATACAAGCGTTTGTACCAATTTTACCTTGGCCAATCATCAAGAAACCGGCTCCCAGGTTAGCTCCTGCTTCCACTTCTAGAGTACCTTCATAGACTTGGAGAATTGACCCCATGCCCACACAGACCCCTGAACCGATAATTATCTTACTGTTTGTAGCCGCTTGGAGTATCACACCTGGTGCAATTACTGCACTAGGATGAATAATCACCTCGCCACTAATGTAAGGATCAAAGTTATTGCTGAGGCGCAGTGGCGGCACAGACATGGAAATTGTCACCTCGGAAGCCGGAAAAAGTTTTGTTAGTCAAGGATCAGGAAAGACGCAATTATACTCTTACGAGAAGCCCTACGGGTGGCGCTCGTACCGACGCTCGATGACTCGCTACCGCTACGCTAACGCCAGTTCACGCCAGTCGCTTCAAGTCGGGCGTTGCCCGCCCACAGCGCTGGCTCCTTTATGCCGACGCCACTTGCTCCGGAATGGCTACGAGCCTTGGCGTGAGAGGCTAACGCCACTTGCTACAACGGGGGGTTCCCCCCGAAGTTTGCTGGAAAGAACATCTCCCCGGCAACTTCTCTCCGCAACGTAGTGGCTCGGAAACCCGTCCACCGGACTGGCTCACCGCTCTACGAGCATCTACTGTCAGGAGACGCGATTAATCGCGTACAAGGTCAATGGTCAATTATCAGTTTGTCGTTTATTTCCTATGCCCTATGCCCTATGACTATGGACGTTGGATAATCGCTTCCAGTACTCGGCGCTTGGCTTTCGGGTCAATACCAATTAAGCGCACATATTCTCCTGGGAATTCGGCGAGGTTGGCTTCTAATGCCGCGATCGCTTCTCTGTCGGAAGTCGCCTGGATTGGCCCAGCACTAGTCCAAGAACCTGTGCGGAAACGTCGTTGGTCTACATGTTCGACGCTAATTTTGTACCCACCGGCTAATAGTTGCCTGAGCTGATCAACTACCTCTGTACTTAAGCGATTACTAGTTGCTGTCGCTGTTGCTGTCGCCGATGTACTAGCTGTAAATGATTTCTGACTACCAGATGGGCTAGGTTGGCCGTTGGGTCGTTGGATAATGCTCTCTAATACTCGCCGTTTGGCTTTGGAGTCAATGCCAATCAAGCGTACATACTCACCTTGATGGTTGTTGATGCAGTCTTCTAAGGCTGCAATCACGTCATTGGCGGAGCTAGAGTTAATTGGTTCGCAACTTTGCCAAGATCCTGTGCGGAATCGCCGCTCATCCACATGCTCCGTACCGATCTTATAACCACCTGCTAACAGCTGGCGAACTTGTTCTACGGTTTCGCCACTGATGCGGCCACTGCTATGACCGTTACTGTTACCATTGCCGTTGCCGTTGTAACTGCTATGAGATTGAGTCGCAGGCGCTCTAAAGGTTGCAGGTGCGCCAACTGCGCCATCGGGACGTTGAATTATGGTTTCTAGCACACGCCGTCTACCTTTGTCAATACCAAATAGGCGGACATACTCGCCACTGTGGTCTCTCAGACAAGTTTCCAAGGCAGCGATCGCTTCGCCTATGCTTCTGGGTTCAATGGGCTGACAACTAGTCCAACAACCAGTGCGGAACCTTCTTTGGTCTACGTGTTCCGTGCCAATTTTATAACCTTGCTCCAACAGATAACGCACCTGTTCTATTGTTTGGGCACCCAAGCTATTGCTCGCCACTTCACTACTCCTTTCTAGCTCTAAAACTGTAATACCGTTACTACTTGTATAAGATTTAGCATTCTCATCCCGAATGGGTGCAATACACTTGCTATCCGCAGCACAGCGATAACCAGCCCGTAAAGCCTGATTAATCCCTACCACATGATGAGCAAATTCCTCATCCTGGTCTTGTACATCTGGTAAGCGATCGGCTTGCTGTTGGGTAGTAATAATCGCTCCCGAAGGTACATACTTACCTGGGGGAATTTCTACGTCTTGAATTAACGCGTGCATCATCACGATGCACCCAGCACCTACCCTGGCATTAAATACTGTGGAGCGAAAGCCAATGAATGAATCATCTCCAACATAGGCGGGGCCATGAATCAATGCCATATGGGTCAGAGAAGCATTTTTACCAACCCATACTGAGTATTTATTTTGGTCATCGCCAACTACTCGCCCTTGCTCCAACCCATGAATCACGACACCATCTTGAATATTGGTGTTCTCACCAATATAAAAAGGTGTGCCTTCATCAGCTCTAATCGAAGTTCCAGGAGCAACGATGACATTTGCACCTATCCGCACATCTCCAATAATGTTGGAAAAGGAATGTACGAATGAGCTTTCATGGATTTGTGGCTCTGCTAAACTCCTTGACCACGGGGTTGGGGGTGCCGCCGTGCTGCGGACTGCCATTTCGAGATTCCTCCTAGTATTGTCATTTGTCAGTCGCCATTCTTACAAAGTTCTAATCGCCGGAAGCCAGCGCACCCTGCGGGAAGCCGCAGAAGCGTCTACAAACTTTGCGCTCTGCCATTTGTCTTTAGCTCATACCAATGACTAATGACTAATGACTAATGACTACCTAATATTGGTCTTTTTTGCTGTAAATGAGACGATCTTCAACGTGAATAGTATCAATGATCGCCACCACTGCTGCATCCAAGGGACGCTGTTCGTTACCCTGAATTTGACGAGCGGCACTGCCTCGACTGACAAGTACCCACTCATCTACTCCAGCACCCACAGTATCTGCTGCAACTTCGTATTTTTGCAGGACGTTCCCATCTTCATCTACTAACTGCAACAACAGTAGTTTGACACCACGAAGACTTGGATCTTTTTGGGTGCTCACTACTGTGCCACGAACTTTAGCCACTTGCATTACACGTTATGGTCTTCTGCCGAAGGGACGAATTGCGTTGACATTTTCCCGGAACTGTTCTACGTCTTCTGTATAACGAATTGGCAGGACGTATTCTAAGTTTTCGTGAGGACGCGCAATGATATGCGTAGATAAGACTTGTCCGCCATTGACTCGCTTCACTGATTCCACACCGGCTGCTACAGAAGCTTGTACTTCCGAAACATCTCCCCTGACAATTACTGTAACCCGACCACTCCCGATTTTTTCATAGCCTACCAAGGTGACGCGAGCTGCTTTTACCATTGCATCCGCTGCTTCTACCACTGCTGGAAAGCCTAGCGTTTCTACCATTCCTACTGCAATTGACATTAGTTTTAATCCTTAAATCGAGTTTCTAGACTTGGATAACAGAAGCACTCAAGAAGGCAAAGAAAGCAAATTCCTTTATTCAACCAGTTTTTAGGTGCGGAACTGTTCTACAGCTTCCGTATACCGAATCGGTAAGACGTATTCCAGGTTTTCATGGGGACGGGCAATAATATGAGTAGATACTACCTCGCCACCGTTCACTCTTCTAGCTGCTTCTACTCCGGCTGCTACTGAGGCCTGTACCTCCGAAACATCTCCACGCACAATTACGGTAACGCGTGCGCTACCGATTTTTTCATAGCCTACTAATGTGACACGAGCGGCTTTCACCATCGCGTCGGCAGCTTCTACTACTGCCGGAAAGCCTTTTGTTTCAATCATTCCAACTGCAATTGGCATCGCAGAACTCCTAAAAAATTAATCCGATTAGTACTGTTGTTTGAAAATTTTGACGGGGAGAGCTTGATCTTAGAGCTAAGAAAACACTTCCAAATTAAGCATAGGAAAGCTTGGCGTCCCTGGCAATATAACTTACCATAATAGTTTATAATAAAACTGTTTAAGAAAACTTAACGAAATTTAATGTTCCCATCTAGTTAATGAAATTTCACGGATTGCTAGAGTAGCCAATTCGGCTTTATAATTTTTTAATTACATTTGTTAAAACCTGGTTAATAAACTTTGCAAATCTGGATTTGGAGGAACTACGAGAGTCAGAATGTTTGACTGCAAACGTTTTTCTTCGATTGACCCTATCTATACAAGCACAGGCTAAAAGTTATATAAGTTTTTATAATAAACGACATAAACTGACAATGTAGAAGTAGGAATTCCAATGTTATAAGTAAAATGTAGATAGAGAATTAAATTTTTTATTTTGTGATATGCAGTTCTTTGAACCGTATAATGTCAAGCTAAATATAGAGATTATATTTTGAATAAGCTGATTTTAAAACAAGGCATAACATACTCAGTCGTCAAAGGAAAATTAGATGGATCATTTTCTTTACATTACAAGTTGGTTAGTGCCTTTTTATGGTTTATTAGGTGCTATTTTTACTTTGCCGTGGGCAATGGGAATCATTCGGCAGACAGGGCCTAGACCTGCGGCCTACTTCAACTTGTTGACAACCCTTTTAGCTTTTGCTCATAGCTTGTGGGTGTTTAAAGATATCTGGGACAATGAACCAGAAAGTTTACTGATTACTTGGTTCAAAGTTGCAGATTTAGATTTATCCTTTTCTTTGGAAATTTCGCCAGTCAGTGTTGGGGCAATAGTTTTAATTACAGGATTAAGTGTGCTGGCCCAAATTTATGCCCTGGGCTACATGGAAAAAGACTGGGCGTTGGCACGTTTTTTTGCACTGATTGGATTTTTTGAAGCGGCTTTGAGTGGTTTAGCGATCAGCGATTCCTTATTTCTCAGTTATGCCCTGTTGGAAATCCTGACGCTTTCTACATACTTGTTGGTAGGATTTTGGTACGCCCAACCCCTAGTAGTAACGGCAGCGCGGGATGCCTTTTGGACTAAACGGGTGGGAGATTTATTACTGCTGATGGGTGTGGTGACACTTTCCACCCTGGCAGGCAGTTTAGATTTTTCTGATTTAGCCGAGTGGGCACAAACAGCAAACCTCGATCCGGTGACATCAACTCTACTAGGTTTGGCATTGATTGCTGGGCCTGCGGGTAAATGTGCTCAATTCCCTTTACATCTATGGTTAGATGAGGCGATGGAAGGGCCGAACCCCGCATCAATCATGCGGAACTCCCTAGTGGTAGCGGGTGGTGCTTATGTGCTGTATAAATTACAGCCAATATTGGTGCTATCACCAGTGGCGTTGAATGCTTTGGTAATTATGGGTACAGTGACCGCAATTGGTGCCACATTGGTTTCCTTGGCGCAAATTGATATTAAACGGGCACTGTCCCATTCCACTAGTGCTTATATGGGTTTAGTGTTTTTGGCGATGGGTTTGCAGCAAGGGGGTGTAGCTTTGATGTTGCTGTTAAGTCATGCGATCGCTAAAGCCCTATTATTTATGAGTTCGGGTTCGATAATTTATACTACCCACACCCAAAACCTTACGGAAATGGGCGGTCTGTGGTCAAGGATGCCCGCAACTACCACTGCCTTCATTGTCGGGTCGGCAGGGATGGTAACACTATTACCCCTAGGCAGCTTTTGGGCGATGTTGGCATGGGCAGATGGCTTGGTGCGAGTTAGCCCGTGGGTAATTGGGGTATTGGTGTTGGTGAATGGCTTGACAGCTTTGAACTTAACGCGGGTGTTTAGATATATCTTTTGGGATAAACCGCAACAGAAAACCCGTCGCGCCCCAGAAGTAGGATGGCAAATGGCATTGCCGATGGTGTCTTTGACCATAGTCACCCTGTTGTTACCCTTGATGCTACAGCAATGGTACTTGCTGCCTGATTGGGAAGGAATTGATTTATACGTGTTATTGATACTCCTTTCTTCCACCGTACTTGGCGTAGCCATCGGTTCAAGAATGTACTTGCACAAAGCGTGGTCGAGGTCGAGAATTTTGGCTTGGAGATTTGTACAAGACTTGTTGGGTTATGATTTTTACATAGACCGAGTTTATCGAGTCACCATAGTCAGTGCAGTAGCCCTACTTTCTAAAATTTCTGCATGGAGCGATCGCTATTTAATTGATGGTCTAGTCAACTTGGTTGGCTTTGCCACAATTTTTAGTGGGCAGAGTTTAAAATACAGCATTTCTGGTCAATCCCAAGGGTACATGTTGACCATTCTGGCAGTTGTCAGCATCTTGGGATTTTTCATTAGCTGGTCATTAGGTCTATTAGATAAATTGCCTTTTTAAGAAGGTCGGAAAAAATCAAGTTAACTAGTGTACCCCTTTGGGGAAGCAAGCTACGCGTAGCGTCTCCGCTAGGAGAGGGTTGTCATTTGTGAAGAGTCAAGGGTCAATAGTAAATTATCTAGCTATTGCCTATTCCCATTCCCTATTTCCCATTTCCCATTTCCTAACATATGCTGAGTGTTTTGATTTTAGTGCCGTTAATTGGTGCGGCTTTAATTGGTTTCTGGCCTACTGAAATTACAGGGAAGCTGTCCCGTAGATTAGCTTTAGTATTTGCCAGTATTACTTTTGTCTGGACAGTTGTACTAGCAATGCAATTTAATCCTGGGGAAGTCAGTCAACAGTTTGCTGAGTCTTTACCGTGGATAGATGTCTTGGGCTTGAACTATAACCTGGGAATAGATGGTTTATCTTTGCCTTTGCTAGTACTGCAAGGACTATTGACTGGCATTGCTATTTATAGTAGTGATGAATCTCTGCAACGTCCCAGATTTTATTACTCTTTGATACTGCTACTCAGTGCTGGGGTAACTGGAGCCTTTCTAGCACAGGATTTACTGTTATTTTTCCTGTTTTATGAACTGGAACTGATTCCCCTGTACCTATTGATTGCCATTTGGGGTGGTGAAAAGCGGGGTTATGCGGCTACAAAATTCCTCATTTATACTGCGCTTTCCGGAATCCTGATTTTGGCAAGCTTCCTTGGTATGGTGTGGTTGAGTGGTGGTTCTAACTTTGCGCTAGCAACCTTAAATGCCAAGTCTTTACCATTAGCAACTCAACTTTTATTGCTAGCGGGGATTTTAGTAGGTTTTGGGATCAAGATTCCTCTAGTTCCCTTCCATACTTGGTTACCAGATGCCCACGTGGAAGCCTCTACACCAATTTCGGTGTTACTAGCTGGGGTATTGTTGAAGTTAGGAACCTATGGCTTACTAAGATTTGGCATGAACTTATTGCCAGAGGCTTGGACTTACTTGGCTCCTTGGTTAGCAGCTTGGGCAGTAGTGAGTGTATTGTACGGTGCATCCTGTGCGATCGCCCAAAAAGATATGAAGAAAATGGTAGCCTACAGTTCCATTGGACACATGGGCTTCATTCTTTTAGCGGCGGCGGCGGCGACACCTTTGAGTGTGTTGGGTGCTGTCATCCAAATGGTGAGTCACGGCTTGATTTCCGCACTATTATTTCTGTTAGTAGGGGTGATTTATAAAAAAGCTGGTAGCCGTAACTTAGATGTGATTCGGGGACTGATGAACCCAGAACGTGGTATGCCTGTAATTGCGACTTTAATGGTTTTGGGAGTCATGGCTAGTGCAGGGATTCCCGGAATGATCGGATTTATTTCAGAATTCATCATTTTTCGGGGTAGTTTTCCAGTTTTTCCTGTGCAGACCTTACTATGTATGATTGGGACAGGTTTAACTGCTGTTTACTTCTTGATTCTGGTGAACAACGCCTTTTTTGGGCGGTTGTCTGCACAAGTCATGGACTTACCTCGCCTATATTGGAGCGATCGCATTCCCTCTCTGATTTTAGCCGTGCTGATCGTCATCTTTGGTATCCAACCCGTTTGGTTAGCTCGCTGGACTGAACCCACAATCACCGCAATGGCTCATACACAAAACGTAGTCGCTACAGTGTCTTTGCCTAAAGATGGGGAATAGGGAGATGAGGAAGTAGAGGGAAGGGAAAAGGGGAAGAGTGGGAGAATAATTCAGGCCTCATGCCCCATTACCCATTCCTAATATTATTTGGAGAAATAGCAATGGTAACTATCAAAAACAAACCTTATAATAGCCCATTATCTGAATATATTAAACGCCTACAAAAAGGCGAAGCATTACTAAATGATAACCCACAAAATGTTTTAGAAGTAGTGGGAATTCTCAAAAGTTATGGTGTCGTTTTAGATGCTTATTCCAATAATCTCATCTACATAGCAGAACACCAATTTTTGGTATTTTTTCCCTTTTTTAAATATTTTAATGGCGAGGTTTATTGGCAGAAATTACTCCGTCACTGGTGGCATGATCGAATTAACTTTGAGTATGCCGAGTACTGCATGAAAGCTATGATGTGGCACGGTGGTGGCGGTTTAGATACATATTTAGACACAAAAGAATTTCAAAAAATTGCCCAAGAAGTCATCGCTGCTAAATTTAAAAATAATCCCATTGTTAAAAGCGTAAATCAACTGTTTCCAGAATTTTTAAATGAACAGTTACGCGTCTCTGCTTACTACAGTGGGTTAGGTCAATTTTGGCGCGTCATGGCTGATATTTTCTTGAGTTTATCAGACCTTTATGACCAAGGTAAAATCACAACCATTCCCCAAGTTGTAGAGCATATTAAAGCAGGCTTAGTAGCAGCCGCCTCTAAGCCCATTACCTACGAGGTAAAAATTCAGGATCAAGTCTATGAAATTATTCCCAAAACCGTAGGTTTGACCTTTTTGGCAGACACAGCTATACCTTATGTAGAAGCAGTTTTCTTTCGGGGAACTCCTTTTTCTGGGACAGTGACATACAACGCCCAAGCGTATGAAATTCCCCCCGATCAAGCTCGGTTTCAATATGGTGCATTATACGCCGATCCCTTACCCATAGGTGGCGCGGGTATTCCTCCTACCTTGTTGATGCAAGATATGCGCCATTATCTCCCAGAGTATTTGTATGTAGTGTATCGTCGTAGTCCTAGGGGAGAAGATGATTTGCGGGTGCAGATTTGTATGAGTTTCCAAAAATCGATGTTCTGTGTGACTACAGCCACAATTTTAGGATTAATGCCCTATCCTTTGGATAGTCAAGAGCCATCTGAGGAAACAGCAAATCTGATTTATTTACAAAAGTGGATGAATCGGTTAGAAACTTCTCGTTTGCTGGATGTGAATACATAAGTTGGCAATTTATCAGACAATTTTTACAAAAGTCTGGGGTTATACAAACAAAGTCCGCGTTCCGAAAGAAAGGCGGACTTTGTTTGTATGGGTTGCTGCGATTTCCAGTCACCTGGTGTTTCTGATTCGCCTCCATACCACCAAAAGCGATCGCCCGCCCGATTTAAACAGTTAGTAGTCAGGACTAATATGAGTAGTGAAAAATGCACGCTTTGACAAAACTGATGCTGCACGCACAAACCATACTCCAAGAATCTGGATATGATAGGAAAGTAGATAAAACTTAAAAAATATTCATCAAATGCTGATCGACTCCTCTGGATTGTCCAAGGTCAAAGACTCAGTAAAAGCCAAAATTTTCTTCGGTCATGAACCCAATGCCGAATTAATTGCCATTCTCACCGTCTACTTTGTGCAAGGGATTGTGGGGTTAGCGCGTCTAGCCGTCAGCTTTTTCCTGAAGGATGAATTGCATCTGAGTCCCACACAAGTATCGGCGATGTTGGGGTTAGTTGTCCTACCTTGGGTGATCAAGCCAGTGTATGGCTTTATCTCCGATGGCGTGCCCATATTTGGCTATCGCAGGCGTCCTTACTTGGTTTTGTCTGGCATCTTGGGCACTATCTCCTGGTTGAGTCTAGCCACAATAGTTCATACTACCTGGGCGGCGACAGCAGCGATCGCTCTTGGTTCACTTTCCATTGCTGTCAGTGATGTGATAGTTGACTCACTAGTTGTCGAACGCGCCAGAATAGAATCCCAAGCAGATGCAGGTTCCCTACAATCCCTCTGCTGGGGTGCTTCTGCATTCGGAGGTCTGATTACAGCCTACTTCAGTGGGATGCTCTTAGAGCATTTCAGCACACACACTGTATTTGCGATTACCGCCTTATTTCCCCTCTTAGTCTCAGGGGTAGCATGGTTAATTGCCGAATCTCCCATCAGCCAAGATACTGATCAGCAAGCCTCTTTAAAAATAAAACATCAACTGGGGCAATTACGCCAAGCCATTACCCAAAAAGCTATTTGGCTACCAACAGCATTTGTTTTTATCTGGCAAGCAACCCCAACCGCAGACTCGGCCTTTTTCTTTTTCACTACCAACGAGCTGCACTTTGAACCTGAATTTTTGGGGCGGGTACGCTTAGTAACCAGTCTGGCATCGTTGATAGGAGTTGGGATTTTTCAACGATTCCTCAAAACCATCCCTTTTCGCGTCATCTTTGGTTGGAGTACCGTCCTCTCAGCAGCTTTAGGGATGACAACCCTACTACTAGTCACTCACACTAACCGACTTATAGGTATAGATGACCACTGGTTTAGTTTGGGTGATAGTCTGATTCTCACCGTCATGGGGCAAATCGCCTTCATGCCTGTGTTAGTTCTAGCCGCCAGGCTTTGTCCCCCAGGAGTGGAAGCAACATTATTTGCTTTGTTAATGTCAGTGTCAAACTTAGCAGGAATGGTGTCTTATGAATTTGGGTCAATAATTATGCATTGGCTGGGAATTACTGAGACCAACTTTGAATCACTGTGGCTATTGGTGATGATTACTAACCTCAGCACATTGTTACCTCTACCATTTCTCCACTGGCTACCAGATGCACAAGAGCAAGCTGAGACATCAGCCAAGAATGAGGCACAAACATTATTACCTGATTTGATACCAGAGAGGGATACTTCCACAACCAGAGTTGGTAGTAATTAAGTAGCTCAGTGTGAAAAATTGTCGTTATGGCAAGGCAGAAGGGAAGAGGATTTTAGCTGGGTTCACCTTTCTTCACATAGTTTGGTTTTTTCCCACCGACTTACTTAGTTAAACCAGAAATTATCTGGCATAAAGACCCAAAGACGAAAACAAAAACTTGATCCTGACAAATTTTTTTGCATCTTTATGCAAGGTAATAAAAAATCAGAAACATATGCAGATTAGCGACATTTCAGCAAGCACACTTACAGAAAAATCCTACAGTCGCACTGACTGGCAAGGAGGATATAAATCTCTACCTCAAGAGCAGGATTATGAAATTGAGGATATAGAAGGGCTAATTCCTCCAGAACTGCAAGGAACACTGTTTAGAAATGGCCCTGGTTTATTAGATGTCAATGGGCAACAGATTCATCACCCCTTCGATGGTGATGGCATGATTAGCCACATTACATTCTCCAACGGTCGTGCTCATTTTCGTAACCGATTTGTTCACACCACTGGCTATTTAGCAGAACAAAAAGCTGGCAAAATTCTTTATCGTGGTGTCTTTGGCACACAAAAACCTGGCGGTTGGTTAGCTAATATCTTTGACTTTAAACTCAAAAATATTGCTAATACCAATGTTATCTATTGGGGTAAAAAACTTTTGGCATTGTGGGAAGCAGCAGAACCCCATCACCTCGATCCCTACACCTTAGAAACTTTGGGGAAAGAATACTTTCATGGTGTGTTGACAGAGGGTGAAGCTTTTAGCGCCCATCCCCGGATTGACCCCAGTTCCCATCAAGATGGTGGTGCTCCTTGTTTGGTAAACTTTGCCATCAAGCCGGGAATATCCACCACAATTACAATTTTTGAGCTAAACCCAGAGGGTGAAGTTGTAAGAAAGCACGCTCACAGTGTACCGGGTTTTTGCTTTATCCATGATTTTGTCATCACACCAAATTACTGCATATTCTTTCAAAATCCTGTCAGTTTTAATCCCCTACCTTTCGCCTTGGGAATGCGTAGCGCTGGGGAATGTATTCAGGTGCAGGCAAATCAACCAACTCGCATTATAGTTATTCCCCGTATTCCTCAACCAGGACAGACAGGAATAAAAATTTTAGAAACTCAATCTGGTTTTATCTTCCATCATGCCAATGCCTGGGAAAAAGATGGTGAAATTGTGATTGACTCGATTTGCTACGCATCTTTACCAGAAGTAGAACCAGAAAGCGACTTTAGACAAGTTGATTTTGACGCAATTACACCCGGTCAACTCTGGCGATTTCATCTGAATCTGCAAAATCAGACAGTGCAACAGGAGTTAATTGTTAGTCGTTGTTGCGAGTTTCCTACCATCCATCCAGATCATGTAGGACGCCCATATCGTTATTTATATATGGGTGCGGCTCATGCAGCAACTGGGAATGCACCCTTGCAAGCAATTCTCAAGATTGATTTAGAGTCGGGCGAAAAACAACTCTGGAGTGCTGCACCTCGTGGCTTTGTAGGTGAGCCAATTTTTGTACCCCGTTCTGGTTGCACCAAGGAAGACGATGGCTGGCTACTAGCCCTAGTTTATGATGCTGCCCATCACCGTTCAGATGTGGTAATTTTAGATGCCAGTGATTTCTCCAAAGGGGCGATCGCCCGGTTGCATCTCCAGCATCATATTCCCTATGGTCTGCATGGGAGCTTCACTGCTGAAGTTTTCACCACAACTTAATCACTACATGGACACTAGTGGAGCCGCGCCAACTGACGCGATCGCTGAAAAATAGATAAAGTTGAGCTAGATCCCGGAGTCACAAAACAGCCATACACCACCAAGAACAATAAAAATGTAACAAAAACTACAAAATACAATTTTATTCAGAAAAAAGAGGATAGCCTAGGGATATATATCCGGTTGGCGGGGACACCGCAATTAGGAGAAAATCTTATGGTTTCAATGTCAACACTGCCTCTTGAATCCGCTTCTCCCGCACATATTTGTCCGTTTGATCAAGCTTGTAGCTACCTAGAAGCAGCAGCGAAAGAATTAAAACTAGACCAAGGAACTTTAGAAATACTCAGCCATCCCCGCAAGGTGGTGACAGTTTCTATTCCTGTGAAACTAGATGATGGTGAAGTGCGAGTGTTAGCAGGACACAGAGTGCAGCACTCTGATATTTTAGGCCCTTACAAAGGCGGAATTCGTTACCATCCGGCGGTGACACTACGGGAAGTGTCAGCTTTAGCAATGTTAATGACTTGGAAGTGTGCATTGTTGGGTATTCCCTATGGTGGCGCAAAAGGGGGTATTGCTATCGACCCCAAACGCTACAGTGTCGGCGAATTAGAGAGAATAACCCGCCGATATACCAGTGAGTTGATTAAAGATATCGGCCCCTCTGTAGACATACCTGCGCCAGATATGGGTACATCTGCCCGTGAGATGGCCTGGATGATGGACACTTATTCTGTGAATGTTGGTCATGCTGTTCCAGGGGTGGTGACTGGTAAACCCATTTCTGTTGGTGGTTCACGGGGAAGGGAAATGGCAACCGGACGCGGCACAATGATTATTGTCCGTGAAGCATTGGCGGACAGAGGTAAATCTCTTATAGGGGTGCGAGTTGCTATTCAGGGTTTTGGTAATGTGGGTAGTGCGGCGGCTGAGTTACTCTACCAAGAGGGTGCAAAGGTGATTGCTGTCTCCACTGGTGCGGGAGGCGTATTTGCTGCTGATGGTCTGGATATCCCAGCTTTAAAAGCCTACGCTGCGTCAAATCGCAAGAGTGTTGTCGGTTTCCCACAAGGGACACCAATTAGTAATGCAGATTTATTAACTTTACCTTGCGATGTCTTGATTCCAGCCGCCTTAGAAAACCAGATTACTGAAGCAAATGCTGACCAGGTGCAGGCGCAGATTATTGCAGAAGCTGCAAATGGCCCAGTGACTCTGGAGGCTAACTTGTCTTTAGAGGCGCGGGGTGTGACAGTGCTACCAGACATCTTGGCGAATGCTGGGGGTGTGGTGGTGAGTTATTTGGAGTGGGTACAGGGACTCTCTTATCTATTTTGGGATGAGGAACGGGTAAATAGGGAAATGGAACACTTGATGGTGCAGGCTTACCATCAGGTAATCAAACAGTCTCAGGTGCGGCAAATTCCTCTGCGGCTAGCAGCTTATACTTTGGGCGTAGGTAGAGTGGCTCAAGCGTTGAGTGATAGAGGACTTTATCCTTAAATGTTTTATCGTCATCGTTCAAGGAGTAGATAGACGTTGGTTAAGTAGGGAGACTAATGTTTCTCCCTCTTTTTTGTTTTGATTACCCAGACTAGTACCGCTATGAGGGATTCAATGTGGTAGAGTGCTAGTTTTTAACGATTTTCAACATCTGATTACCCCCGCGCTGTAGTTCATACTCAACGTTTGTAATGTCTACCATATAACCTTTTGCAGTGTAATATTTCACGATTTCATCTAAATGTTGTGAAGGTTTCAACATTAAAGTTAAAAGAGGAAATATCCTAATCTCTTTAGCAATACGTAGCATTTCACCTATTGATTTTAGGTGAAACTCATAATCGAGATGGTCTGAATATAAAAATAATAAATGTGAACAAAGTGCTAAATCAAATTCCTGATTTTGATAGGATAATTGTGGCAATTCGCCTGTAATATAGCGATCGCTGTTTTTACTATGATTGTAATCCCCTAAAAATTCTTCAATTACCTTTACGCGATTGCGTTGTAAGTCATCGGGAGATTGATGATAAGTCCATACCCAATCTTGAGGTGTAGCCTTAACTTGGTTGATGATGGTATCAACTACTGCATTAAATCTTTGTAAGATTTCATCAGCAGAAAATTGGTAAAGTGGGTCAATGGAAACAACACTTTTATCCTGACGTGTCATTTCTGCATTAAAGCTGGCTGGCCCGTCGCCAATGCCGATAATTTTTTTATTTAAATCAGCATCTGTTAAACTAAACATTTTTATATATTCATCCATTGACCTCCCAAAAGGAACTACTTGATCTAAAACCATTGCCATAGAATTTACCTCATGATGAAACTGACTAAATTCACTAGAGTGTTGCTAGAGGACAATCATTTAACGGTGCATCAAGTTCTGGGGTAAATTTTAAAGCATTTTGATCTTTACATAAAGATGCGATCGCAGCTTCAAGGGGATTTCTACCTGTTCGTCATCTTTATTCTCAGGCTCTATTAAACGCATACACTTAACTTTCTTGAGTCACCCTACTTAACTAGTTCCTTAACTTTCCCTAAATTATCCTCATCGACCCTGCGGGAATTAACCCATACAGTATAGGAGTCCTGAGAAACGGATGCACTCGCACCAGACAAACAGGACACAACCATTCACCCCAAGCATTATATCTGCGTTCAATCGCAGCAGATTGCACCAACCATTGACTTGTGTGTTGACAACTTCCGGACTTTTCGGCTAACTACTATCAAATATATAGCTGATGTGGTAGCGATAGCGATCTGATCGCTCTCCCGCCATTACACGCACTTGGTCATTTGGCGTTTAAGCGCTGGCTGGAAAAGCCGATTGTCGCAGGATTAGCAGCACGCAAAATCTTTGATAACCATCTTTGTTACGAAATCCAACTTTGGCAGTTAAATAAGTAGGTAGAAGGTGGGAGCCACAACTTTTACCAGCAAAGAGGACGGATACCTTTTCCCAGGCATCCCTGCGCCCCATTCCCCAAATAAATTTTGTAATTCTCCAAAATGTGTGATAATCATAATCATTATCATGCAAATGCAATACGGCTTTGCCATCAGCCCTCCACCCTTGCACAAGTGGTGGCTAATCTCATTATGCTTATCCTGGTTTTGCTGACTCAAAATCAGCTTTTTGTCCTACAAACATCAATTGTTTTAGTTATATAGTTTGCTTAAATCACCAATGTCTAGTAATTATGTTCCCAGATGCGGACTTCAAATTGTTGTGTCTAGTTTGATATTTACCCAGGGGATACTGTGGGAAAATCATAGTACTAAAGCCACAGAAGTTCTACCAATATCCGAGTTTGCACAACAAGAAAGTTTAGCCAAAGACTTACAACCAGTTGTAGAAGTAATATCTCAAAACACAACAGAAACTGAACCCGACATTGAACTAACAGTTATTGACAAACTCTTAAATGAACCTGTATTTTCACCCTTCCGCAGCGAAGGGACTGTGAAAGATTCTACCCGTCCGGTTTACGTAATTACGGGTGAAGAAATGGAAGCACAAGGTGCAAGAACTGTCAAAGAAGCACTGCGATTTCTTCCTGGTATCTTGGGTGATGGTACAGTTGGCACAGAAGTTAATGCCTTAAGTGGTCAATTTATTCGCGGTTCTAATACTGGTCAAGTATTAATATTGCTTGATGGTAGACCGATTAATAATCTTGGTGGCGGTGGTTTTGACCTCTCAGAATTTACCACCAATAATATTGAAAGAGTTGAAGTTTTACCAGGAGGTGGTTCTACTCTTTATGGTTCTGATGCGATAGGTGGGGTGATTAATATTGTTACCCGTCGTCCTACAGAGAAAATCACCACAGAAGCGAAAGTCAATATTGGCGCTTATAGACTAAAGCAACAAAGTATTCAAAATAGTGGGAAAGCGGGGGCGATTTCTTGGGTTGTAGGTTATAACCGTACCCAAGCAAAAAATAACTATCCTTTTACAATTCCTGAAGCCAATTTTGCGGGAACTAGAACAAATAATGATGTCATATTTAATAACTTTAATGTCAAGCTAGAGGCAAATTTAGGAAAGCACAATACCTTAACTCTCTCAAACCTATACTTAAGCAAAGAACAGGGAACACCAGGAGGAGTGCCAATTCCTGAGCCACAATTTGGTCAAGGCTTTTTCAATTCTCTCACAGACAATAATCGCAAATACACAGATGAATTTCTCACGGATTTAACATGGAATTCTAAATTGGGAACCGGTGATGATTCGCTCTTAACAGCTAGAGTTTACACTGATTTCCTCAATACTCGGTTTGATAACCGCAGTGGCGCACCTTCTTCTCAAAATCGCTTTGATTCCAACCAAGTTTCTTACGGCATTCAAACCACACATAGTTGGAATTTAACTAAAAATCAGAGTTTAGTTTATGGCTTCGATTACCGAAATGTAAATGTACGTAATACGACTTTTAATTATGGCACTAATGTAAATAGAGAAAACTATGATGACGGTATTAGTCAAGGGGGAATTTTTGCCAAATATGAAAATAATCTCACTGCTAGTTTTAGCATTAATTTAGGAGTGCGCCAAGATTTCAGTAGCTTGGTAAATGGTTCATTCACATCTCCATCTGTGGGTACAAAGTTAGCAATTTCTCACTCTATTACACTCAGAGCCAACTATATCAGAAATTTTCGCGCCCCGACCATTGCTAATTTATTCAACAATAATCCTACGAATATTGGTAATCCTGAACTCAAACCAGAAAAAGGCGATAGTTTTGATATCGGTATTGACCAAAAGTTAGGTAGTATAGGCTTATTACGCTTGACTTTCTTTAGTAATACAGTATCGGATACTATTGCTTTTAAAAGGTTGACACCACCTGTTAATGGTAATACAGGTACATGGGAAAATATTGGATTGGTCAGAACTACGGGGATTGAAGGTTCTTTAAATTTACAACTGGCAAAAAATTTCTACGCTTTTGCTAACTATACGGCTAATGATCCCCGGATTTTAGCAAGTTCTAATTCGGCGGAACTTGATAAAGAATTGAGGTTTGCTGGCGCAGATAAATTAAATTTGGGGGTTTCTTATGAAAATCCTCAAGGTTGGTATTTAGGATTACTCATGAATTCTTTAAATGGATATCCAACGAATAACACCAATACAGAGTTTTTGTCTGGTTACACTACTTTAGATTTCAAAATGCGCGTCCCTTTAAGTGATAGTTTGATACTGACAAGTAGTGTAGATAATATATTTGACCAGCGTTATCAGTTGTTTCCTGGGTTTCCTGATGGAGGGAGAGTTTTTCAGGTTGGGTTGAGTTCTACATTTTAAGGTTTTGTATCATGCAGAAAAGTAGAGGAGAGTTAGAAATGAGTGAGTTTAATTGTTTGGTTACACCGTTAAATCAAGTTGTGACTGAGGCTTTGTCTACAGGTGGGACAATTGAGTATGAATATTTTGATTGTGGAAGTGATGTTTTGTCATCGTTACTTTACACTTTATTTGAGCAGAATTGGCAACAGGTAGGGGTGGGGCATATTGTCCAAGGTAGTGTTTTGGAATTAGAATTTAATGTTGCACCAAAACTTTGTATTCTCTACGATGGATATTTGACAGTAGCGACTGAAGGTTGGCATTTGCATTTGTGTATTGATACTAATTTTGGTGGGCCTCTTTGTAGAACCCCTATAGAAGTTAGAAAGCAGCGTCAAGTTAGTCGTGCGGCTTTTTATCGTCGGTTGAATACAGAAGGAAATCCCAGAAATTGGGGGATTCAATTTTGGAATGGTGCAGATGAACAATTGATGACGATTTTATTACCTAATCCTTTTGTTGATGGTGAGAATTTATTACCAGAAGGTAAACCTGATTTCTCAAAGTTAGCTCTTTATCAGGAATTAAGAGATATTTATGTATTGGGTATTCAACCAATCCCGTTTAGCAAAAATCCACTGAAGCATTCTTATATCTCAGTTTGTACTTCTACTCGCTGTCTTCCTTCACGCAAATGGCAACCTACATTTGATGCTTTAAAATCAGCAGTTGAAAATGCCGGCTTAGATATAGAAGTGAGAACATCTGGCTGCTTGGAAGTTTGCCAACAAGGGCCAGTAGTATTTTATTCTGATGATAGAACTTGGTACACCCGCGTTCACTCAAATATAGCTGAAACTATCGTCAATGAAC
Organism: Goleter apudmare HA4340-LM2; assembly: GCA_019359495.1. Taxonomy (GTDB): domain Bacteria; phylum Cyanobacteriota; class Cyanobacteriia; order Cyanobacteriales; family Nostocaceae; genus Goleter; species Goleter apudmare. The sequence goes on along the minus strand of JAHHHF010000090.1, from coordinate 32,655 downwards.
ATTTGCTAAAAGGTAACAAAGTTATTGAACATTGCTATCCACCGAAGTCTATTTAAATTAGGTCTGTGTTAAAAATCTTCGTTTAATTCGCCCAGTAAATCTGCCAAATCTCTTGCTCCATGAAATACCCTCAGAATTTCAACAGTAGCATCCTGAATGCGATAGAAAATCAAGTAATCCTTAAAATCTTTGATGCACCATTGCCTGATTTCGCCCAATTTAGATACAACCAACTGCGTCACTTTTCCCATACCGGGAGTTTTTGCCAACTGAGCAAACGTCATTTCTGCCGCCAGAAGAAATTTCACCGCTACATCTGCATTTCCATTGACCAATATGTAATTTGCCTGCTGCCGCAAATCTTGCGTTGCTTGGTCTCTGACAACTAACTTATAGCTCATGCGTTGCTTTGTGTTGCTGTACCATTTTCATCTAAAACCGCAGAACGCAAATTTTGCCAATATTCTGGTGTTACTTCCTGAGTGTCGGAGTTAATACCTTCAATTAAAAGCATTTCTAACTTCGCTTGCGCCTTACGTTTTTTGTCTTGCTGCACCAAGTCTAGAAAATACTCGCCGATGCTGTTGTAAGTACCTGTCTTCAATTGTGCCTCGACATAAACGCGCATTTCATCAGGTATATCAATATTAATATTCATTAGCTTTTGAGCATAACTACATCTATTATTTTAGCGGGCAAGAAGCCTTCATTCAACCTACAAATCAACATTTGTTGAAAAGTAATAAAGTTATTGAACACCGCTACCCACCGATAGATAAAAAATTAGATAATATGAATTTTGTCAAATCGCCTCATTCCAAAATTATTTTTTTATGTCAGTTTTTTCTCATTGCGACTTTAGTAATTGCTTGCCATAGTACGGCAATTAACATATCCACAAATACCAATAATAACGGCTGCATTCAAAACTATGAACCCAATACTGATTACTTCCCAAATAAAATTAAGATTACTCATGCCATAGGCTTGGTGGTAGAGTATCATAAACACTATAAAATAGTCACTATAAAAAATCCTTGGCAGAATGCCAACACAAAGTTTCAATATGCTTTAGTCCAATGTGGAACTCCCACGCCAAAAGGATTTAATCAAGCACAGGTAATTACAGTTCCTATTAACTCCATAGTTTCTCTATCTACTACTCATTTACCCCACCTAGCGAAATTAGGCGTAGTTGATAAACTGATTGGTATTAGTAATACTAAACAAGTCAATACTCCTGATGTAGTTGAGAGAATCAAAGCCGGAAAGATAGCACAAGTAGGGAATAATTCTAATGTGGATATAGAAAAAATATTAGAATTAAATCCTGACTTGGTGACAACTTTTGGTACAGGAAATTCCCAAACTGATAGTTATGCCAAACTCACAGAGGCGGGTTTGAAAGTAGGAATAAATGCTGAATATATGGAAGATACACCACTAGGTAGAAGTGAATGGTTAAAATTTACGGCTTTGTTTTTTAATAAAGAAGCACAAGCAGAACAGATATTTAAGGAAATTGCTAATAAATATACAGCAATAGTCCAAAAAGCTCAAGCCGTAAAAAATCATCCGACTGTATTTGTTGGTTTCAACTTCAAGGGTACTTGGTATATGCCGGCGGGTAAAAGTTATGTAGCGAAATATCTCGCTGATGCAGGAGCAAATTATCTCTGGAGTGATGATAAATCTTCTGGTAGTTTGCCTTTATCTTTTGAAGTGGTTTTAGAACGTGCAGCGAATGCTGATTACTGGTTGAATTTTAGCCAATCTTGGCGGAGTTTAAAAGATTTAGTAGCTGAAGATAGTCGCTATAGTGATTTTAAGGCTGTAAAAGAAGGGAATCTTTATAATAATAATGCTCGTGTGAATGCAAGTGGTGGTAATGATTACTGGGAAGGGGGAATTAGCAATCCTCATGTAGTGTTATCGGATTTAATTAAAATACTACATCCAGAGCTATTACCTAATTATCAACTATTTTACTATCACCAATTGATTAAATAATGTTAACTCAAAAATATAAATCTCTAATATTCCTACTAAAAACTAAAGCCACATTCATCACAGGTTTAGTTTTTTCAATTTTAATTGTAGGTTTGGTCTTGGCATTTTTACTAGATTTGGCTTTAGGTTCAGTTGATATCCCTGTGCAGGAAGTAATTAATATTTTACTGGGACAAGAACCAGAAAAAGCAACATGGACGAATATTATTCTCAAATTTCGTTTACCTAAAGCTTTAACTGCAACTTTAGCAGGTGCGGCTTTAGGTGTTAGTGGCTTACAAATGCAAACCCTATTTAAGAATCCCTTAGCGGGGCCTTTTGTATTGGGTATTAGTTCTGGTGCAAGTTTAGGTGTGGCGTTGGTTGTGCTGACAGCAAGTGTTATAACACCAAAATTATTAGCAGATTTGGCAATAATTAGTGATTTTGGGTTAGTGTTAGCCGCAAGTATTGGTGCAGCATCGGTGTTAGGAATAATGTTAGTTGTTTCTCGCCGAGTGCAAGATACGATGACTCTGCTGATTTTAGGTTTATTGTTTGGCTATGCTACTAGTGCAATTGTGAGTATTTTGTTGCAATTTAGTTCTAGGGAACGGATTCAAAGTTATATCATGTGGACTTTTGGTAGTTTTGCTGGGGTGACTTGGAGACAGTTAGTTGTTTTAATTCCTGTGATACTTATGAGTTTGTTGGTAGCACTGTTGCAATCAAAATCTTTGAATGCACTTTTGCTTGGGGAGTCTTATGCGCGTAGCTTAGGTTTAACAGTGCAGAAAACCCGATTTTCTATTATTACAAGTGCGTCTATTTTAGCGGGGTCAATTACTGCGTTTTGTGGACCTATAGCGTTTTTAGGTGTGGCTATTCCTCATCTGTGTCGTAGTCTTTTCAATACTTCTGACCATCGAATATTAATCCCTAGTGTGACAATTTTAGGGGCAACTTTAGCATTAATTGCAGATTTGTTTGCTCAACTTTTGGTAAGTGAGATGGTTTTACCTTTAAATGCTGTTACGGCTTTGATTGGAACTCCTGTTGTGACTTGGGTAATTCTGCGGCGTAATTATCGGAAGTCTTTTTAAGATTTTTGAAACGCAGAGGTAGGCGGTGAACCAGCGCTGCGGGAGGGTTTCCCTCCGCAGGCGACTGGTGAACCCGAAGGGAGGTAGGCACGGAGGTAAGTAGAGGGTTTTTAAGGTTAATTTGCTATGAGTTATTATTCTGAGAGTAATACAATTTTAACAACTCACAACTTGACTATTGGTTACAAGACATTTCGAAGAACTGTTCGGTGTGTGGCATCGGATATTTCTCTGTCTTTGCAAGCTGGGGAACTGGTTTGTTTACTTGGGCCTAATGGTGCGGGTAAGTCTACATTACTGCGATCGCTCGCCGGAATGCAACCCCCAATATCAGGTGAGGTAAGACTTTTAGGCGAAAATATATATCATTTACGACCACAGGAATTAGCAAAACGTTTGAGTTTGGTACTCACAGAGAAAGTTGAGGCGGGAATGTTATCAGCTTACACCTTGGTGAGTATGGGGCGATATCCTTACACTGATTGGTGGGGAAACTTGACGCCTGAAGATGAAGCAATAGTCACTTGGGCTATCAAATCTGTCGGAGCGGTACACTTAAGACAACGTCAAGTTAGTGAATTGAGTGATGGTGAACGGCAAAAAATTATGATTGCGCGTGCTTTAGCTCAATCTCCTATCGTGATGTTACTCGATGAGCCAACAGCATTTCTCGATTTACCACGTCGAGTGGAAGTTATGCGATTGCTGCGCCAGTTAGCACGAGAAACTAATCAAGCGATTCTCCTTTCTACCCATGATTTAGATTTGGCTTTACGTTTGGCGGATAGGGTTTGGTTATTAGCAACTAATGGTGTTTTACACGTTGGCGCACCGGAAGATTTAGTGTTGAGCGGTGCATTTGCTGATACTTTCAAGACTGAAGGTGTAGAGTTTGATGTTGCTTCTGGACAATTTTCTCTTGATATACCCCACAAAGGAGAAATATGTGTGGTGGGTGAGGGTATCGTTGCAGTTTGGACTGTTCGTGCTTTACAAAGAGTGGGATTTTCGGTTACTCAAAGCGGAAAGTATTCTTTTGCCAAAGATGCTACAAAAACAAAAATTTCAGTAGAAGTGATATACATTGATGAACAGTATATGTGGCAAGTTATCAACAATAAAACTTTGTCTACCCATTATTCATTGTATGAACTGATTAAATTTTTAGTCAATGCTGCAAGAGATAGAGCAGTGAAATAAATTTTTGTCTGACAGCCCAAAATGCAATTGGGGCAGGATTTTGGGCTGGACATGATATTACTAAATTACAAAATTGTGCCGATTTCTTTCAAATAAACGCGGATGAATGGTTCATCTTCACCTAAGGTATAGTCTTCAATTAACCCTTTGCGTTTAATTGAGATATCGTCTCCTTTTCTAATTATTACTGTAGAACCATCAAAAATATCTCGCATTAACATCATTTCTATCTCGGTGGGGTTATCTAAAACTACCATGTTACTACCTTTGTAAAACATCCCTTCTGTTTCTAAAACATCCTCTCTATACTCGACAATTAGTAAATCCAGTTTAGGATTTCGCAGCAAACTTTGGATATTACTGTTATATTCTTGATTGAACTTTTTGCCGGAACGATTCACGAAAACGGTATCATGGCAAACAGCGCCAATAGTCCATTCTGGATATTGTTGCAGAATGTGGTCAATGGTTTTTTGCAGTTCGGTCACTGAAATTTTATTAAAGGTAATAATTGGGATTCTGGCATCTGTAGCTGACTCAAAAAAGGTTCCTAAGAGATGGGAAGGAACATCAATACTTTCACCTACAGAAGGGTTAAGATGCATTAAAATACCTGGTGCAGCATTAATTTCTAAAATGGCAAAGTTACCGGACTTCCAAGATTCAGACAAATCTTTAGTAATTACATCAATGCCGAGACAAGTTAGTTGAAAGTATTGGGCAATGTCTTGTGCCAAAATAATATTGTCGTGATGAACTGTGTGCGTGGCATTGATACTTATACCTCCTGCTGAGAGATTAGCAACTTTGCGGAGGTAAACAGTCTGGTCTTTCTCAACCACGCTGTCTAATGACAAACCTTGAGCTTCTAGATACAATTCCATTGCTTCATCCAACTGAATTTTAGTCATGGGTGAAGTGGGTGAATCTAGTCGTGCAGGTTTGCGGTTTTCATGCTGAATTAACTCTTTAATTGTTGAGTGACCATCACCAACAACTAATGCAGGACGGCGTTCTGTGGCGGCGACAAATTTGCCATCGACGCATAGCAAGCGAAAATCCGAGCCTGATATGCTGGTTTCGACAATGATTCTGATGGGCTGGGCTTCTGGAATAGCTGCTAATGCTCTATCATAAGCAGATTTGAGTTCATCAGCGTCTTGCACATTGGCGGTCACACCGATGCCTTTGTGACCGACTACAGGTTTAACTGCTACTGGATAACCAATTTCTTTGGCTACCGCCAAGGCTTCCTTTTGGGAGATGACAATATCACCCTTAGGGATGGGGAAACCTAAGGTTTGTAAAAATGCTTTGCAGTCATCTTTGCGGGTGGTGAAGTCTGAATCGAGATGACTATCACAGTTAAATGTTGTGGCTACGCCACGCACCTGTTTTCTACCATAGCCATATTGCATGAGTCCTTCATCCCACAAATAAAAAGCGGGAATTCCTTGTTCATCGGCGGTTCGCAATAAGGCGTAAACAGTGGGGCCACCATAGACAGATTGGCGGAATCCTCTTTGAAGCGTAGCTAGTCGTTCCTCAAATGAAAAGTTTTCACGTTGAGTAATGGCTTCAAACCAATCCCAAACAAAGTAGGCTGTGGCTCTACTTGTACGTTCATGCAGTGCTTGGACGCTAATCCGGAGATAATGGGGATAGGACTGGACACTGCAACGGTTGAGGTGTAAGCCCATATTGAGTGTATTGACTTCTGAGAGCGTGTGAGCAAAAAGATGGGAGTAGGATGCGTATGTCTGTTCGCCTAAATGTGGATAGCGATCGCTAATAATTGAGACATACTCTTCTATGGGCAGAGGCTCTCTAGCTTCAGTCAGTGCAAAATCAAATACTAGCGCCCCTGTATCCAAACAGGGATTGGGGCCAGAATAATACTTGAAGTTAAACAGATCAAATACATCAGTTTTTCTCGCATTGATACGGATGACATCGGTGCTTGTTTCTGGAGGCATTGATTTTTCACCTTTGCTTAGGGAGTAGAAAATGGGAGTGGGGCATAGGTCATAGGAATATAGCTTTTGATCCTGAACTCATGACAAATGATAAATAACTAACTTTATTTCCACCTACGTACCGAGTTTTTTCCCAAAATATACGGACGACATAGGGTGGACTATGAAACAAGAGTAAATCTCAAAAGCTCTTTTTTAAGGCAACGAGGGTGTATTTTCTGTATAAATCTCTAGTCATGAATATGATCAGTGTTTGGTGGTAACTACTACTAAAGACTGATTGTCATTCAGTGTGCCTACGTTTATTGATGCCCAATTAATTGAGGAACTGCCAAGCAATAAATTATCGTGCTTAAAGTTATTGACCATTAACTGTGAGCAGTCAACAATTACGATGGGATACTTTTTGATTTGGTATCAGCGTCATCTGTTTGGCATTAATTTGGACAGTCTCAGCCTAACCCCATTGCTAGGCGTTTTCAGCTATCTCAAGGCATAATTTAATTCCATGAGATTTTTTAGTGCTGAAGTAACACGCCGTTTAAAGTCATGACAACTTGATAAAGCAGAGAATATATAACTTTTGAATGGTGCAATCTATCGCGGAAATATTTTTCAATAAAATAAGGTATTGAGGGGACAGCAAAGCATGAACACTACACAAGCTTCTCTCAGGGATGAAGTGCGACAACTGGCAGAAGAAGCCTTTCACCGTAAGCTCATTTCTGGTCATGGAGACGGCCCAGACCTAAATGAGTATCAAATTGTCTATCAAGGTAAACCAAGGCATTTACCACTAGAACAAGCACGTTTTTTCTTAATTAACATGCTTTATCGCAGCCGGATTCAATAAACATTCTCAGTGCATAATCTAGCTTGAGATGTTCTGCAAAAAGTAGTAAGCCATAGGAATGAGTGGCAGATTTACTGTTAATAACTTCAATCATCAGAAACATCTACAAGGGTGTATTTACCTTGTTTCGGGATACTGGCTATTTTTCCTCACCAACTGTATTTCTAGGTCGTTAAAGAAGGGAAATCTTGACAACTAATCTTCAAGACTCAGCTCCCCTACTTCTCCAGGAAGTAGGGGAGCTGAACTTTTGGTCAAGCTAGACAAATATGATTAATCGATAACATAAATCACAAGCACTTTCAGACTGAGCGCAATTTTCTGTAAACTAAATAACTGGCAATGCTGCACAGCTTCCTAAACCAGTGGGGGCATTGATCAAAGCAGGCGAATGGATTAAAGAAAAGTTATGGCGCTCATAGTTCAGAAATACGGTGGTACATCTGTCGGTTCAGTTGAACGTATACAGGCTGTTGCACAGCGCGTTCACAAGACTGCGAAGGCGGGAAATTCTCTGGTTGTAGTAGTTTCCGCGATGGGGAAAACCACCGATGGACTGGTGAAGCTAGCAAATGGTGTTTCTCAAAATCCTAATCGCCGAGAAATGGATATGCTGCTGTCTACTGGTGAGCAGGTAACTATTGCTTTGCTGAGTATGGCGTTGCAGGAAATTGGACAGCCTGCAATTTCGATGACTGGCGCTCAGGTAGGAATTGTTACTGAAGCTGAACATACCCGCGCTCGAATTTTACATATTGAAACTGATCGCCTGACGCGACATCTAAATTTAGGTAAGGTCGTTGTAGTAGCTGGGTTTCAAGGGATAGCCAGCACGGAAGAATTAGAAATTACCACCTTGGGACGTGGTGGTTCTGATACTTCGGCGGTGGCTTTAGCCGCAGCTTTGCAGGCGAATTTTTGTGAAATTTATACAGATGTACCAGGGATTTTAACTACAGACCCCCGCCTGGTTCCCGAAGCCCAGTTGATGGATGAAATCACCAGTGATGAAATGCTGGAACTAGCTAGCTTGGGGGCGAAAGTACTGCATCCGCGAGCTGTGGAAATTGCCCGTAATTACGGTGTATCCTTGGTGGTCAGGTCTAGTTGGACTGATGACCCTGGTACTTGGGTGACATCGCCCCAACCCCAAGGGCGATCGCTAGTAAATTTAGAAATTGCTCGCCCGGTGGATGGTGTAGAATTTGACACAAATCAAGCGAAAGTAGCTCTGCTGCGTGTACCCGATAAACCAGGGGTAGCAGCGCGGTTATTTGGCGAAATTGCTCGGCAAAAGGTAGACGTAGATTTAATTATTCAGTCGATTCATGAAGGTAATAGTAATGACATTGCCTTTACCGTAAATACACCAATTTTAAACCGAGCAGAAGCAGTAGCCGCAGCGATCGCCCCCGCATTGAGAAATCAATCCCAAGCCGATGAAGCTGAAGTGATGGTAGAAAAGAATATTGCCAAAGTCAGCATTGCTGGGGCGGGGATGATTGGGCGTCCCGGTGTCGCAGCGCAAATGTTCGCTACCTTAGCCGCCGCCGGGGTGAACATCCAAATGATTTCTACCAGTGAGGTGAAAGTTAGTTGTGTAGTAGCAGCCTCCGAATGCGATCGCGCTGTCGTTGTACTGCGTACCGCCTTTGAAATTGAAGATCACGAAGCAGGCGAAGTCATATCAATAGCCCCTCCTCCACACACCATTCCCCCTGTCCGTGGTGTCGCTTTAGATATGAACCAAGCGCGTCTAGCGATTCGCCAAGTTGCAGATCGTCCGGGAATGGCGGCGCAATTGTTTGGATTATTGGCAAAGCACAACATCAGCATTGACATGATTATTCAATCTCAGCGCTGTCGCATGGTTGATGGTGTTCCCCGACGGGATATTGCTTTTACTGTCGCCCGGATAGATGGGGAGAGTACCAAAAATATGCTTTCCCAAGCAGCAGCAGAATTTGGATGGGGCGAAGTTGTGCTTGACAGCGCGATCGCTAAGGTGAGTATTGTTGGTGCAGGCATGGTGGGGCAACCAGGAGTAGCTGCTAAAATGTTTGAGGCTTTAGCTCAACACCAAATTAATATTCAAATGATTGCCACCTCAGAAATTAAAATTAGCTGTGTAGTAGCGCAAGAACAGGGTGTAGAGGCTTTACAGGCGATTCACAGTGCCTTTGGGTTAGCTGGTAGTGAGAAATTCATTGTTCCAGCCTAGCGATAATTTCCGCAATCCGGCGATCGCCGCACCAAACTAAATCTAATTTTTTCAGTTGTTCGAGGCTGATACCTCCGTCTTCTGCGGCGATGCGGTGAGATTCAGGATCTCCCAAGGCGGTGAGTAAATCCTCGAAAATAATCCACTCATTAAAGGTGGGTTGTGTTTGCTGATCATTCAATATTGCCATTACTCGCGCTGGTGGTAGCCCTGCTAAAGCACCAAAAATGAATTTAGTCGGGAAGTCTACCTTGTGCAATAAGGGATAACGCTGCACCAATCCAGCTATTACGACTCCCAGATATGCGGCTGCTTGAGAATTACTCAATAATTGCACTTTTTGAGATGCAATCTCAGTTAAGTTGGTGAAAAATGCACATCCTAACTGCTGTTCAATCGCTGTAATTTCATCTGGGACTGGAGATGATTGGATTTGTGATGTTAAGGATGCTTGACGATTTGCTGGAACTTGACTAAGTAAAATTTCCTGAGTGCGATCGCTGATGATGATTTCACTATTTAGCCCAAAACTGAAGTCTTTGCCAAGTTCTAAGCCCACATTCACTAACATTTGAACAACGTTATTTTGAGCTTGTTGTTGCATTTGCTCATACTGAGATTGCCCTAGAAAAGTTTGTAAAAACCAACTATGGCTATCAGCATCACATTCGACCATTACCTGGTTAACAATCAAATCTGTTAACTTATCTACCCCCAAAATTTTTTGCCACTGTGCAACTAAGGTCTGTATAACAGCTAGATTACGGCGTTGGAGTGCCTTGATTAGTTGACGCTTGGCCGTAGTAGCCGGGTCTTTCTTTTGTCCAAATATGTTGATTTTCAATCTTCTATCTGGGGTTTCTAGTGATTATAATTGTAAGTTTCTGTCTTTTTTAGGTGATGTTTATGAAGGCAAGTATCAATAATCAGCATCAAAAGAACATTTATATATCTCACCATTGCCTAATAACATCAAGGTGTATTCGAGAAGTCATGACTTCTCCATCACTAACCAATCTAGTGAGGCATCGCCGTACCATATTATATATAGTAATCCCATCTCAGTTGTCAGAATTTTTTAAATGCGATCGCCAGAAAGAATAGCCAATCACCACAGGTTATATAGGACTCATATTTGATTTTTGAACAGATACGTAGGGTGTGTTAGCGACAGCGTAACGCACCCCCCCAAAGCTTTCGGTGCGTTACGGCTTGCGCCTAACACACCCTACACATACTGAGATTTTTTCAGATATCAAATCGGATTCCTATAGATAAAAAACTTCAAGAAAAAAGACAAAAGAGAAACTTTTTCAGGAATTAGGCAGTAGTATAGTAATCCTATTTGATTCCTCTGATCCCTAATTTCTATGAGAAGCAGGGGATATGGTTGTTCGTGACTCATTGAGGATTACTATAGCTGAGTGAGAGTACTGATGATTCGTCAATGGAACTTGGCTATTTTTAGTTTTCCTCTATACAAATCAATCTACAAGCAGTAATAATACGCAAGCTATAATCAGATAATTCCGTATAAAACTATTTTTATTTTCATGCATAGTCAACTTCTGGATGCACGTTATCGAATATTAGCAGTCCTGAGTGCGCGGGAAGTGGCGCAAACCCACCTAGTTGAAGATACTAGTGTTCCTCACAAGATATTTGTCCTGAAACAGCTACAGCCTGCTAGTAATAATCCTCAAGCTTTAAAAGTTTTGCGTCGCTTGTTTGCAGGTGCAGCAGAAAGTTTAAAAAAATTAGGTCAAGAACACGAGCAAATCCAGCCATTAGTTGCTTATTTTGAAGAAAATGAAGAATTTTATTTAGTCCAAGAATTCATTTCTGGTAATGCTTTAACTGAGGAAGTTTTATCGGGAACACCTTTAATGGAAGACCAAGTTATTAGTCTGTTAACAGAGATACTAGAAATCTTGGTATACGTGCATAGTAATCAGGTGATTCACCAAGATATTAAACCCGCAAATATTATTCGCCGAGAATCAGACAATAAATTAGTTTTGATTGACTTTGGTGCTGTTAAAGAAATTGTAACTACAATAGTTGGTAATCTCGAATATATTCCAGTAGAACAACTACATGGTAATACGCAATATAGCAGCGATATCTACGCTTTAGGTATGGTAGCGATTGCTGCCACTATGGGGTTAACAGCTAACGAAATCGCCATATTACCAAGTAAAAAAAATCTGTTGACAGGTGAAATTACCTGGCGCCACAGAAACTCACCAGTCAATCAAAAACTCGCTAAAATAATCGATAAAATGGTGCGTTTTGATTACCGGAAACGCTATCAGTCAGCAACAGAAGTTTTAAATGATCTCAAGCAGTTAAATAATTTTCAGGAACACAATAAACATCTAGAGTCTAAAAAACAGCAGTTAATTCTGACAGGGATAGCTAGTTGTATTTTTGTGAGTATATCAGCCTGGTTTTTCTTCACATCAAAACCTGTGACTAATGTTCAAGAATTACACCAGCAGGGAGTAGCAAAATATGAGAAGGGAAACTATCAAGGAGCAGTTAAAGATTTAACCCAGGTAATCGCATTACATCCCCAGAATGCTCTAGCTTATAATCGTCGAGGTGATGCTTTTTATCGGTTAGCAGACTATCAAAAATCTCAAGCTGATTCTAGTCAAGCCATTCTGCTGAATCCTGGGGATGCGAATGCTTACTATGATCGGGGGTTTAGTTTTTACGAGTTAAAAAAATACAAAGAAGCGATCGCTGACTTCACCAAGGCAATTAAACTTAATTCTGGGAACGCATACGCTTATTATGGGCGGGGTATTTCTTATACCCAAATGAAGGAGCATAAAAAGGCTATCGAGGATTTTAGCAAAGCGATCGCTCTTAAATCCAACTATACCGAAGCCTTCTTACAACGAGGTATTGTCCGCCGTCGCCTCAAGCTCAGACAAGCAGCGATCGCAGATTTTGACGCTATGATTGCTATTAACCCCGATGATGCCAAAGCCTATTATCAAAGAGGCTTAGTTCAATTTGGCAATCAACAAAAATATGCGGCAATTAAAGATTTTGATAAAACTATCAACCTCAATCCTAAATATACCGAAGCATATCTCTATCGTGCAGATGCTCATAGTGAATTAGGATATAAATTAGAGGCAAGTGAAGATTATAATCAAGTTTTAGAACTTAACCCGAAATTAATCACAGCTTACATCCACAGAGGTATTCATCGCTTTTCTTTCGGAGATTATCAAGGGGCAATTCAAGATTATAACCAAGCAATTAAATTAGACCCTAAAAATGCAGCCGCTTACAATAACCGTGGTAATGCCCATCTTGAACGAGGCAATAAAAAAGCAGCACATGCAGATTATTCCCAAGCAATTAAAATTAATCCTAATTATGCTTTAGCTTATTACAATCGGGGTGTATTTTTAACTAAACAAGGAAATAAGCGAGGTGCAAATACAGATTTACAACAAGCTGCAAAACTCTTTAAAAAGAAGGGAGATTACGCAAGTTATAAAGACGCGCAGTCACAGATAAAACTATTACGCTGACTTCAGCGCCAGTTACTAATGGTAATTCTGCATCCGCTTGCTGATTTCATTAACTCCGAGGAGACGATCGCTTCTTTACCTCCCAGTTATCACTATCAAGGACGCTGTCTGCAAACTGGTGAACTGCTAAAACTACCCCGCACGGCTTTAGCGGTAGCGATCGCCTCTGGTTTGATGTTACATCTGGCTCAAAATTGCCTGTATGAGCGTGAAGGTAAGATGTATGGGGTATTACTTGTGGAACTGCCAACAGGCGAACAACGAGTACTGAAAGCCTTCTCTGGTCTTTTATCTGGCCAGGGTGTGGTTGAGGGTTGGGTGCCGCCAATTCCAGGAAGAGAGGAGGTAGGATTGGCAGAAGTCCAGACTTTAGCAGAATTAGAAGCAATTAAGCAGGAATTAATTACTCTCAAGCAACTACCAGAACGGCAACAATATACAAATCTATCTCGTGAGTTTGAACAGCAATTACAAGTAATGAGCGATTGCCATCGTGATTGCAAACATCAACGACAACAACAACGTCAGCTACTGTATGAAACACTCTCTGGGGAGGCGCTGACAGTTGCTTTGGCACAACTGGAATCAGCAAGCCGTCAGCAGGGAATTGAACGACGACAACTGAAACGCCAACGGGATGCAGTATTACAACCACTCCAACAGTTGATTACCACTAAAGATGCACGGATACAGGAACTGAAACAGCAGCGTCAAGCATTATCCCGTCAACTGCAAACTCAAATGCACGCTGCTTATTCCCTGATGAATTTTTTAGGTCAATCTCTGACATTACAGCAATTAATGCCAGGTGGCTTACCTACTGGCACAGGGGATTGTTGTGCTCCCAAGTTACTCCACTATGCAGCCACACATCAACTCAAACCATTGGCAATGGCAGAATTTTGGTGGGGCCCCTCATCAGCAAATCAAGCTAAAATCCGGGGCAAATTCTATGAGGCCTGTACAGAACGTTGTCAGCCATTGATGGGGTTTTTGCTTTCAGGGATGAAGAAGGCACAAGCCGTAGAGACGCGATTAACCGCGTCTCTACGACAGGGGGTAGAAATTCTGTATGCAGATGAATGGTTGATTGCTGTCAATAAACCCCCAGGTTTACTTTCTGTACCAGGTCGTTATAGCGATCGCCAGGATAGCATTCTCAGCCGTTTGCGTTGTTTATTACCAGACGGTGAACATCTTGCAACCGTGCATCGCTTAGATCAAGAAACGTCTGGTATTTTACTCCTGGCGCGCGATCAAAAAACCCATCGTCAACTCAGCCAGCAATTTCAGCAGCGATTAGTTGACAAAGTTTACGAAGCCGTCCTGGCTGGAAATGTGGCAATCAACCAAGGTACAATTGACCTGCCACTATGGGGAAATCCACAAAATCGACCCCATCAACAAGTCGATTGGCAGCACGGTAAACCCAGTGTCACCAAGTTTCGAGTGGTAGCCAGAGAAGGTAATTACACTCGCGTTGAGTTTACACCACTAACAGGACGCACCCATCAGTTGAGGGTTCATGCTGCCGATGCTCAAGGATTGGGTGTGACTATTTTAGGCGATCGCCTTTATGGCTGTCGTGCAGTTGCCAGTCGCTTACATCTCCACGCCAGAGAACTCACTTTTACCCATCCACAATTAAGCAAAACTCTCCATCTGCAAACTCAGACACCTTTTTAGCTTTCACGAAGTTAACCCCAAAGGACATCCATTTTTGAGGTTACTCACTTGTAGGGAGGGTTTGAGAGTTATCCGTAACTGGTTGAGTGTATTCACAAAAGATATTTAATCCAATTTTCAGGATATATAAAACTACAACAGTAGCAATAGCTGGATCAATCGGTACACCGTGCGCTACTGCTAAACCCACGAAGGAAACAATTAAGCCTGTCAACAAAGGCGTACTCCCTGGATTTTTAGTATATTCTTGGATCTGACCACGAAAGCCATCATCGCCACAAACTTCTTGACGCAATACTTGCAGCGTTACCTGCCAAAGAGATTTACCTTTTGGCATCACCACCAATCCATGATTCTCTACCCATAACTCATCGAAAGAGGTGTCACAATTGCCGTTGTGCCTTTCTAAGACATCGAGTGCGTGTTGTGCAGGAGCGTAATCTGGCAAAATTTCCCGTGCCAAATTAATTTCAGTACTGCTTAATTGAGCATCCATTACTAACCCATAAATGGAATTTGATTGTATAGCCAGTTTGCATCAAATCCTAATTTATTTTAGGAAGTCTTCACTTAAGGTGTCTTTTGAAAATACATATTTTTTATTGATTTTACAAAAAAAAACAGATTGCTACTACCTATAAATTAGGATATGTTGGAGTTAAATCATCAAGACTAATGATGTAGAAAACTTAAATCCTAATCTACAGTTAATCTACTGGTATATAGAGGTAAAAGAAAGTTAAATACCTGTGAGGTATACTGCAAAAACCTACTAAAATTGCAAATAGTAGACTATATGTAGCACTAGTGTAATAGGCAAGTTTCGATTTTAATATAAAGGGAATAAATATGATGAACGCTAATAATTCAATATCTGAGACAATTGGTGAAACAACTGATGTGGAAGTTTGGCTCAGTAGGGCTGGACTAAAATTTGCAGACTTAGGCAATGATGATGCTAGTGCCATCATCCGTAGGCAATGGCGAGAGTATCAAGCTGCTGTTCGAGGTTACTGTATATTGCTGCGTCAACCACCGGAACAAATTCAATTGACGGGTGATTATGCCAGGCTGAGAATACCTGATGGTGTAGTAGCAAAATACTTGTCTGAAAATTTAAGTATCTGTTCATGAACTGTAGAGGAGAGGACTATGAGCGTAAGAGCATGTTTGAAAAGTTTTGGGCGAATATAATTCGCTACTACACAGGCAAAGTCCACCGACCCGGTCTAACACAAAATCAAGGATTTGAAACCTGCAAAGGCAGGTTTTGTCTGTATAGCCAAGCCACTGCTTTGGGGAGACAGCGCCGTGGGCGGGTTTCCCGACTTGTAGCAAGTGGCGCACGATTTCTAATCGTCGGGGCTGGTATTAATTTCGACTTTTCAAACAACCTCTAAAATTTCGGCTTAAAATCTCACCTTGTACAAATCAAATAATTCCC
This sequence comes from Goleter apudmare HA4340-LM2, assembly GCA_019359495.1. Classification (GTDB taxonomy): domain Bacteria; phylum Cyanobacteriota; class Cyanobacteriia; order Cyanobacteriales; family Nostocaceae; genus Goleter; species Goleter apudmare. The sequence goes on along the minus strand of JAHHHF010000090.1, from coordinate 16,629 downwards.
CTGATTGTTGGGTAACTACTTTAGCACCCGCAGCTTTCACCGTTTTTTCCCACTCAGCTACAGGTTCTAAAAACACCTCAGCACCCAAATAAGTTTCCAGAACAGCCCAATCTTCAGCTAATGGCTGTTCAGGGTTCAGGATATCAAAGACAAACTGTCCTCCTGGTTTCAACACCCGTTTGACATCTAAGAGCACTTCCTGCCAATATTCTAGGGGGAAATAGCAACTAAAACCTGTAGCGATCGCTAAATCAAATTGACCTGGAGAGTAGTTTAAATGATGAGCCGGGCCTAACTCCACACCTTTAAACAGCTTGGAGTTTAACTGCGAACCACGAGAGTTGAGGGTATCGCGGGCGATGTTACTGATTTCTTGTCCATAAAAAAATGCTTGCCAATCTCGCCAAGGATAGATTAAAAAGCTGACACCACAGCCGATGTCTAAACAGTGCTGATTCTTCTGGGGTTGTGCAATTTCCCAGAACGGAGAGACTATTTTACCTGGTAAGATGCCAGTCATCCATTCCCGATATATGGGCATGGCCTGCACTTCGGCTGGTAGTTCAAAGGTTTGATTTTGGTACTGTTGATTGAAGCGATATGCTACTTGTGCTATTCTCTGCTGCCATTTGTCGGAGTGATTAATATTGCTGGTGTAAGGGTTTGGCAACGGCTTTTTAGACATGAGCTATGTATGACTCTGAATTTTTTCATGCAACCACTACTCTGGTGGGGTTTCGTGTCTCAACTGCAAACCCGCCTGAATTGGGTCAAAATTTGGGGGAAAATGGGTAGTGCGTAGACGCAAAGCGTCTTGTCGTGAGACATCGTAGTCGGCTTTTGCGAGGTTAGCTTCTGTGAGATTAGCTTGGCGGAGATTGGCACTAATTAATAAAGCTCCCCTCAGATCAGCATCTTGCAAGTTAGCTTGACTGAGGTCAGCAAAACTGAGGTCACATCCCCTGAGATTAGCACCGCTTAAGTTAGCTGCACTCAAGTCAGCATAGCTCAAATCACAGCCTTTAAGGTCAACACCTGCTAAATTAGCCTCACCTCATTCTGCCCTACTAAAATCTCGTTTGCCTGTGGCATATTTCTCCACAAGATCAGTAGGGGTGTTAATGGGCTGTTGAAAATTTACTCCAGACATAAAACAGCCTCACAGCTTATTTTTCTATAACTGTAGTGGTATTTTTGCACGAGTTACCTACCGCACAAGTTAATCATAGAACCACAAGTAGCCAAAATAGATGCAGCAGCAACATAAATTTTTCCAGTAGCAGACATGAAAATTTTCCACAAATCTCTACTTCCTCACGAGTTCCTCAAATTTTTCTCCTAGCTTCAAATATGGAGCAACTAAATGCGATGTCTCACGACAAGCCGCTCCGCGTCTATGCACTGCTTAAATTTGCTGTTGCAGCATCAATATTTTAGGAGGGCAGTATTATGCCATCCCTTAATTTATTAACTGTTTTTAATCCGTCGAATTACTGGCGCAGTGGTTACGTGAGCGTACCCTGGCAAATCGCTCAACAATTCCACATCTCCCCAACAGAACTTGTATTAAGCGACCTGCGGGACTTGACACATAGATCACTAAATGCTCAAGTTGATAGGATTGACCCTGATGATCCTAGCCGTGACACTCTAGTTTTTCAGCTAGCAAAACCAGTGCCACCAGTTTCTGAAGATGAGATGTTGGCGTCGGCTTTTGTTCGCCTAGACAGAGGTCAACCCATGCCATCTGGAATTGGCGAACCCTACTTGGAAGTAGTGCGCGGATCAGACGGTCGGGAGAGGGGTGTGAGATTAGTTAATAATCGCCTGATTGTGTGGTTTAATTTGATACCTGCACCCGAAGATAACCAAAGAAACTGGTTTTCTGGTGCTGCTACTAGCGTCCAGCTTGACCACCAGGAAATTCTTGATCCGTTCCTGGCTGCTATGGGTGAATGGCTGGGTCAAGACCCAGAAAAGCGCTGTATGCAGGTGAGTGAAATTCAGTTACCTGGGCCTACCTATCCAAAAGCACCTGATTATCAAGTATCTTTGTTTAATCATGCTTATCGACTGGTATCGCAAAACAGTGGGCCTGTGCGTGCTACCATCACGATCGCCTCAGAACCTTTTGACTATATGGGGCCTGATCCGGTAACAGGTCACAACCGTCACCTGATTTGTGAACTCTATCGGGTAATCAGTCTCTACGCTGGTGCCGATTACCTAGTTGAGGAACTCTATGTCAAAGGGAAACCCAAAGCCGAAGAAGACAGAATTGTCGATGGGCCAGAAATAGTCAATCTCAATTTTGGACTGCATTACTTTGCTCATATAAATATGGAGCAGACACAAGACATTGAGCAGATATTCCCAATACCTGATTGGTTTGCTGTTGGCTCAACTGCACCCCCTTATGCTGCTTACGGTTTGGCAACTAATTTGCATATAGAATCTGTATCTCACCCCCACGAAGGCAAACAAAGTTGTTTTGCTTGGCAGTTGCTACCTGGTAAGTCGGCTAAGTGCCTGCACATGTTCATGCGCGGGCAACCAGAAGGCTTTGATGCCACGGTTGGTCACACTTGGTACGAGTTGATCTATAAGCCCCTGAAAGCAGAAGTTTATCAGGATACTGAGACTAAAACTCAAGTCTCTGACAGATTGGTAACTGTGTAAGTAAGAAGTGCAAGTGCAATCCCTCTTCCCCTCTGTTTCTAGTTTGATCAGTGGACATATGGGCGATCGCTTTTGGCTCTCACACAGGCTATGTACGGTTATTTTCCTAGTGCTTGGTTGGTGACAGTGTCCGGAGTCAACTTTGAAGTGGGAGAAACACTCTCACCTGTTGCCGAAACGGGAATGGCGATCGCACTGGTAAAAATCATCCAAATTCTTGACAAGTGTACAAATTTATGGATGAAATGGGACTAATTCAAAATATTGTCGCTACTGCTGTCAATCTAGCTGGACAACAGGGCGCACACCACATCCATGAGATCAAAATTCAGGTTGGTGCAGCATCTGGTATGAAACCAGAATCTGTGGAGCAGGCATTTGATCGGGTCAAAAGTGGCACAATTGCTCAAGATGCTCATCTTCTATTAGAGTATCTGCCAATGGTTTGTTACTGCGCCACTTGCAATGTGGAATTCCAACCAATTGATCCTCTCTTAAAATGTCCAGAGTGCCACCAACCCCATTGTGAGATCCGCCAGGGTTACGAGTTGGCATTACAGGAAGTGGAGATTTCTTGAGCGGGTAGATTTTTTTGGTGGCCAGTTTTTCCACTTGAGCCAGCCGCACACCTTGCCGGTGTCTGCGAGGGGAACCCAAAGCCTCCAGTTAAGTAGGCTGGCTCTTTGACCTCAACAAAATCAGGTTTTTGGACTTTAATTAAGTTTTTCGTAGGCTGCTAAAATAATCTTCTCGGTTTCCTCCCAGCCAATACATTTGTCTGTCACAGAAACACCATATTGTAAATCCTCTCGTTTACAATTAATCGGCTGACCACCTTCATACAAATTAGATTCGAGCATCATCCCGACTATTGAGGTATTACCATCCAGTATTTGCTGAATCACATTTTCCAAGACAGCAGACTGCAACTTGTAATCTTTATTTGTATTGCCGTGGCTACAGTCGATAACTATTCTCGGTGATAACTTTGCTGACTTTAATTTTTCTTCTACCTGTTTAACACTGGCTGCATCATAGTTAGGTTGATTACCACCTCGTAAAATCACATGACCGTAAGCGTTACCTTTAGTTTGAAACACGCTAACCTGTCCGTCTGGGTTAATTCCGAGGAAGTTGTGTGGGTTTCTAGCTGATTCCAGGGCATTTAAAGCCACTTGAATATTACCATCAGTACCATTTTTAAAACCTACAGGCATCGAAAGTCCACTGGACATTTCTCGGTGTGTTTGTGATTCAGTTGTGCGTGCGCCAATTGCAGACCAAGCAATTAGTTCACTAATGTATTGTGGTATGATTGGATCAAGTGCTTCTGTACCAGCAGGTAATCCCAATTCGGCAATTTGTAAAAGCAGACTCCGAGCAATTAATAAACCATTCTCTACATGAAAAGAATCATCCATCTCAGGATCATTAATTAACCCTTTCCAACCTACAGTTGTTCTTGGCTTTTCAAAATACACCCGCATAATCAACAGCAGTTTATCTTTGACTTTCTCAGCCAAAATCTTCAACTTTTCAGAATATTCTAATGCTGCTTTTGGGTCATGAATTGAGCAAGGCCCCACCACAATAAATTTTCTCCGGTCTTGAAAATCTAGAATTTGTTCTAATTCCTCTCTAAACTTCAAAACTGTGTGTTCAGCCGATGCAGTTAAAGGCAATTTTGCTTTTACCTCATTCGGAGTTAATAAAACGTGAGAATTCTCAATGTTAGTGTTGAATAATTGGTTGTGCATGGATCAGATGTGGGGATTTACGTTGGGGTTAAGCGTCAAAATTCATATCCAAATTTTAAAGCCAAAGCACACTAGTAAAACATCTGATTTTTAGAAGATTAATTTTTTTGATTTCGTAGTCAAGACTTTAGTCTTGACTACGAACATGACAGTTTGAAATTAACTACTGCCAAACAAAAACTTTAGCCTCATAAGAACCTATGTCAGTTATGATACCATCGTCACCAGCTTCAACATCATAATTGCTTGTCCATTCATGCCATGTACCACCACAGGGAAAATTAGGAACGTGATAACCAGCCAAGAAGTTTTCAGAGAAATTTGCTATCACTACTACACGAGATCCTTGATCATTCCAACGACTATAGGCTAGTACTTTTGCCTCTTGATTTTCATGAATAAAATCAATATTTTCGGTGTAGAGAGCATGATTGTTTCTACGCAAATTGATTAAGCCTTTAGAGTAGGTAAATAAACTGCTATTGAACTCGTTGCTTAGTAGTGTCCAATCAATTTTTGAGGATTCAGGCTGCTTGGGTTTATACTCACCAAATTCTTCACCCATCCAAATCAAAGGCACACCAACAGATGTCATCAGAATAGCTACTCCTAATTTGGCTCGCTTCAAAGCTTCGGCATCAAAAATATTACGATTAGCCAGTTCAACCATAATCCGCTCATGGTCGTGATTGCTGAGATAATTCACCACATTGGTTGCGCCTAAATAGCCTTGACGTTTAGCATCAATAACATCTTTAAGGTTTTCCAAATCAAAAGTTTCACCACAAATATGGACTGTAATCGTATGGCGGAAACTGTCATGCCAGCAACCATCCATTGGGCCATCTAGATTTGTGATGGTCGGTGTCTCTGGGATGTGTTCAGCAACATTATAAAAAGGTTTACTTCCAGCAACTTTTTTAGCTTCCTGCACAATCCAGTGCATGAAATCGTAATTGGCAATTTGCCGTGCTGCATCATAGCGAATCCCATCTACATGATATTCTTGAATCCAAAAACGAACTGTATCTCCAATAAATTTTCGTGCTGGATAGGTATCTAGATTCTCGTCATAGTGTTCATAATTAAACTCAGGACCCCAATTATTATCAGGGTCACGCGGCGAGTGATGATACCAATAATCATGGTCAATTTGGGTTAAAGGGCTAGAAGATTCTGAGTGGTTATAAATACCATCCATGATCACCCGAATACCTCGGTTATGGCACTCATCAACCAGGCGTTTTAATTCATCTGTAGAACCATAACTTGATTCAGTTGCAAAAAAATAGCGGGGATTATAACCCCAACTATAATCACCAGGATATTCTTTTATTGGTAGCAACTCAAGCGCATTAATTCCTAGGTCAGATAAATAATCCAGTTTTTCAATCACATGTTTATATTTACCGCGTGCATAAGGATCATCTTCACCTCCAGAAAAGTCACCTACATGTAATTCATAAATTACTAATTCATGGTCAGGAGGTAGAGGTTTATCATCATGTCGCCAAACATAAGTATCAATTATCTTTTCCCCATCTTTAATCCGCACAATGCCATTATCCTTACCACCAGATTCATCAATATCAGTTGCGTAAGGGTCTGTGACATCAACCCATTGTTCTGGTTCAAAAAACCATGAGTTAGATTGCACACGAAACTTATATTGATAAAGACCATCTTCTAGTTCAACAGTGGTACGAAAATAGCCATCATTACCTTTTTGCATAGGTAAATCTTGCCAATCAGAAAAAGAACCAATTAATGCGGCTCCTTTGTTGTAGGGCGCAAATAACTTGAATTCAATTGGCTTCGTCATAGAATTATTTAGAATGGAGAATATTTGTAAACGTATTCTCTTATGCTTTTTGAAATTGGTGAATCTTTCTGGAGAAAGAATTTTCTCAGTAATAATCTATCTTCAGGAATAAAATTATAAGTTTAAATACTGTTTTTTGAGTTTTTGTTATCTGCCACTACCCAAATATAGATTTTTTAGGCTGTTTTAATTACAAATTTATATTTAATCCCATTATCAAATTTAATGCTAAATTAGCAGATATCAGGCGCTAAATATGCTACTCCCACTCAGATATCTGCTAATAAATTCTACTCGAAGCTACCATGAGTTTGTTGCAGATAACTGCATAACCAGTTGGCTGCTGTGGCCCTGCGAGTTTGCCGTGGCCCAAACTCACCAATTTTGTAACCTTTAAAACCCAGTTTCTCTTTGAGTATTTGTTTATTTTCCTGGGGTATAGAACGAGTTAGTTTGACTGTTGCGGGGCGACTTTCAATAAAATCTGGCGGTTGGGGGTACTCATCTCGCCACACTGGTGCAACTTCATTAATGTTCCATTCTCCAGTTGCAGAGTCGTAGCGATAGCCTAAGTAGTACCATACCAACTGGTTGACTGTCACATCGTCAATTTTTTCGTGGAGAATTGCCCAGATAGTGTCTGTGTTAAGTGGTGGCAAGTTAGACATAAGCGAGTTCAAATTTCAAATTTACACCAGAGGAAATTGGGAAATGAGGATGTGGTTAATAATTTTCCCATGTTTGCAAAGCGGGCGAATACTGGATTGGGTTTATGACAAGGTACTGATAAATAATCTATCACTACTAATTAATTGGAATCTCAGATATAGGAATTATTTTATTTGTGAACTACTCCATGCCTAAATGCAGGTGTTTCCAACTCACTGGGTGAGATTCGGTTACTGTGTATTCATAAACCAGGTAGACTGGAAATCGTACAGAGCAGTCGAGTCCATGCAGAATTCTACACCACTGTCAAAGCTAATTCGCGCTCATGTCTTGATTTCTGGTCGCGTGCAAGGAGTAGGCTATCGGTACGCAACTGTGGATACAGCTAGCCAGTTGGGATTAACTGGTTGGGTACGGAATCTTCCTGATAGCCGTGTGGAAGCAGTGTTTGAAGGGGCCAGGGAGGTTGTGGAAGAGATGGTACGCTGGTGTCACACCGGGCCACCTGCGGCAGTGGTGAAAAATGTTGTGGTTGAGTATGAACAACCAGAAGGGTTACGGGGATTTGAAGTGAGTCGTCATGACTGAAACTATCTCACTTGGAGACAAGTTCTAAGTATCGCTTCTAAAAACTCAGATTGTAAACTGGGAACATTAAAAACCTAGAAGCAAGTAATTTGTTCCTGACTATACTCTAGCTAGAGTAATGAAAGAGAGTTAACTACGCCAAGTTAATCTTAACCAATCTCAGTTTTTGTACGGATGAGCGGGGATCAGTTCAGTATATCTTTCATGAAGTGATATTAAAGACTTGAAAGAAATACTGTCCCTTACAAAGTAGTATTATGAAATACGTTTCTTGGAATACTCTGGCTAAGACTGCCTTGATTGGGTTCTACAAGCATGGACGTGGTGCTGTGTACTTTGCCAAAGATGGGGATGTGTGTTATTGCTCTGAGTTTCGGATGCCCTTAGAAGTTATGGTTTATAACCCTGTTACCGAGTTTGTACTGATTAAAGAGTGGTTTAATCCTGATCGGCAAATCACTCATGTTGCCACTACTATTATGCCTTTAGGTAGTAATGTTGTTTTGATATGAGTAGGTCGGCATAAATAAAGTTTACTGGAGACGGTCGTCATTTGTTATTGGTTATTTGTCATTTGTCAGGATTTAAGGTTGTGTTAATTCCAAATAAATATGCTCTAACCGCACAGGTTGACGGGCGATAGAGTCAATTGCAATCCCTTCAAACTGGGAAATAATTTCCTTTAATTCTAGAGGCTCTGGCAACAAAAAGGCTAAATCATGACCATAATACCGATAATTGTAACCATATTTTGTAGCTCTAGCGATCGCTTGTTCTGTTTCTTGAGTTTGCACCACAACAATTTCCTGAGCGGGAATCAATGTGCGTAATTGTGCTAAACTTCCCTCAGCCACAATCTGACCATTTTTCAAAATTCCCATTCTCTGACAAAGACGCTCGGCTTCGTCTAATAAATGAGTTGTCATTAAAACTGTGATACCTTGATTTTTTAATTGCCGAATCAACTCCCAAATCTCATATTTTGATTCAACATCCAACCCTGTAGTTGGTTCATCTAAAATTACTAGCTGTGGTTTATGTACCAAAGCCACCGCAATATTTAACCTTCGTTTCATTCCACCACTAAGAGTTTCTACCGGACTTTTGGCGCTGTCTAATAGATTTACAGCCGCTAAAGTTTCTCTTACTTGTTTCTGGAGGCTTTTTTGTTCAAAACCATAAATATCAGCAAAAAATTTCAGATTCTCCTCACAAGACAGAGTTTCATAAAGCAAATTATCCTGAGTTGCAATACCAATTAATTTTTGTGTTGCTGCGGAAACAGACTGATTATTAATTCTCACTTCACCTTCATCAGTCTTGAGCAAATTACAAATAATATTAATTGTAGTTGTCTTCCCGGCTCCATTCGCACCCAGCAAGCCGTAAATTTCTCCTGCATTGATATGAAAACTTAAATTTCGTAGAACTTGTTTCTTGCCGTAAGACTTACTTAAATTATTGATTTTCAGCATAAACAAATAACTCTGCGCCCCTTTGCGTAAACCTCCGCGCCCCTTTGCGTTTAAATCAAACCTTTATTCTCATAACCTCCTCTCTACTACCAACATCCGCCGATAAGATAACCAGCCACCAATCACCATCACCATCGAAAACACCAACAAAAACCAAAAATGTGATGCAATTTTACCAAATTCATCCCCTCTAGCAGAAACAGCAACCAGAGCTTCATTCATGTGATAAATCGGGTTATACTTAGCAATATTAATGAGTGTTTTAGGAAACAGTGAAGCTGGTAAAAATGCCCCTCCAAGAATTAACAAAGGTACACCAAAAGCTGCGACTAAAGCGTTAACATCTTCAATGCGCCGGGCTAATTGTGTACCCAAAATAAAACCCAAACCAACATAAGCAATAATACTCAAAAAAATAATCCCTAGTCCTAAAAAAACAGAACCGTTAAATGTCGCACCCCAAAAAGCAGCAATAGTATAGATCAAAACTGTTTGACCAATGCCAATACAACTATGAGCTAAAAAGATGCCTAAAAAATAGGATATGCCACTTAAGGGGGAAATAAAAAGGCGTTTGAGGGTTTGCTGTTCTCTTTCTGCAACTACAGTGGTGACACTCCCGCCCAAACAGCTAAAAAATAGGGCTGCACCCACTAAGGTTGAAGGGGCGGCATAGGCAAAGGCATCAGTAATTGGTAGTTGTGCCCGCTCTGATAAAATAAATCCACTGAGGATTAATACTGAAATGGGGAAAATACTCCAAAAAATTAAGCTGCGCCGACGGCGTATGAGTTCAATCAAGATGCGTTGGGTTACAGCTATAGTTTCACGCCAATATTTCATCTGCATTAATTGCTGATTTAGAGATCATTTATAAATTAAATCTTAAGTTTTGTCAGGTTCATAATCATTTGACGAATTACGAATTGGTTGCAATCCATCCAATGGAGACCTGTAATCATCTGGCATCCCAAAACCTACCTATTACTTAGTAGTCAACTATGAAATAGTATATTACACTGTCAAATAATGACCTGATTTTTTATTTCAAATGTTAAATCTTTCTGATCTTTGGGTGATAAAATCCGCCTACCAAATTTGAGGGTGCAGTATTCTCAGAAACGACACTTAGTCAATCATAATTTCTCCCGTTATGCCGCAACAAATCCGTTGAGGATGAACACTGTGATGGGAAAAATACTCCAGAAAATGGGCTAACTCACGGCCCTTATTTCATGCCAGTAATTCATCGTGAAAGGTTTATTCTGTAACACATGAGTCAAGTATCACATCCCCCGGAAACATCTACCATCTCTCGGCGTACACTGTTGAAGTGGTTTGGCATTGGTGGTATTGCCGGAGTAACAGCATACTCACGGTTCAGCAAGCCAAAACCAACAGTTTTTCAAAAAGACATTCTCAACTTGCCACGGATGCTCAATCAAGCTAAAAGTGTGGTTGTGATTGGAGGTGGATTAGCAGGTTTAGCCTGTGCATACGAATTGAGTCAACGGGGATTTATTGTGACACTTTTAGAAAAGTCCCCCCAACTCGGCGGCAAAATTGCTAGTTGGCAAATCGAAGCTGTTGGTGAAACTTTCATGATGGAACATGGCTTTCATGGCTTTTTTCCCCAGTACTATAACTTGAATAGTTTAGTAGCAGAGATAGGGATAAATGACAATTTTCAATCATTAAAATCTTATGCGGTGCTTTACCGCAATGCCAAATACCAACCAGAGGTATTTCGTCCTAGTAGTTCGGCCTTCCCTTGGAATATTATAGATTTAGCGATCGCTTCTCCTAACCGCTTACGATGGGGGATTAATCTGGTTAAATTAAAGCATTTACAAGTATTCCAAGCGATTACTGGTTTCCAGAGAGATAAAAACTATCAACGCTTTGATAATATCTCCGTTGCTGATTGGGTACAGGAAGAATTTCCTCACGGTTTATATGACTTATATTTTCTCCCTTTTGCCAAATCTAGCTTAAATGCACCAGACACCATGAGTGTGGGTGAACTGATGCAGTTCTTCCATTTTTATTTTTTTGGCAACCCGGAAGGACTGGCTTTTAATGGTACCAAAGATGATATGGGTACTAGTTTAGTACAACCTATCGCTCAGGTAATTCAAGAAAGGGGTGGACAAATTATCACAGGTGCAACTGTGAGTGAAATTTCCACAGTACAAGGTAAGATTGATGCAGTGAGATATTTTGTTGGCAGTCATCAAAATCCTGTACCTTTTGGGGTCAAGCGTAACTCACTAGTTAGTAATGCAGAGATAGAATATTTTGGCACAGCCGATGAAGTATTTGCCCTCCCAGTTGGCAGTAAAGAAGCAATTTCTCTCACCTGTACCCATCAAGGTTGTACAGTGCAAAAAGCCGCAGATGGCAAGTTTCATTGTCCTTGTCATGGGGCAGTGTTTGCGGCTGATGGTAAGGTGTTAAAAGGCCCAGCACAACGAGATTTATCTAAATTCAAAGTAGTGCAACAACAACCTGAAGAGTTGCAACTGGTAGCAGCTAATCAGGAAACATCATCACCACCGACAATTACAGCTGATTATTACGTCTTTGCTACCGATGTACCGGGTGTAAAGCAACTATTTAAACGCATGGATGGGAATGTAAATCAAAAAGTGCGATCGCAAGTAGAAAAATTGAGTATCGCCGACCCTTTTGCTGTTTGTCGTTTCTGGTTTGACCGTGACTTTCAGTGGGAACAAAGTAACTTTACTTCTTTATCTGGCTACCAACTAACTGATAGTATTACTTTGTATCATCGCATCCAAACACAATTTATAGAGTGGGCAGCACGGACTGGTGGGAGTGTAGTAGAATTACATGCTTACTGCTACAAAGAAAAACAATTTCCTAATCAAGAAGCATTGTTAACAACCTTTGAACAGGAACTCTATGAAATTGTCCCGGAGTTAAACCAAGCAAAAATATTGCATCGGGAATTAGTAAATCAAGATAACTTTTCTGGTTATCCGCCTAATAGTTATGCAGAGCGTCCAGAAACTATTAGCGGTGTTGCTAACTTGTTGTTTGCTGGTGATTGGGTGAAAATGCCCTTTCCCTGTGGGTTAATGGAACGGGCTGTGAGTAGTGGTTTATTAGCCGCCAACGAGATATTATATCGGGAGGGTTTGCAGAGGCGATCGCTTTTCTCAGTTAATCCTGAAGGCTTGTTACAAATTTAGACACATCCCCGACTTCTCATGCACACCCGTAGGCAGGCAAGGATAGAAGTCAGGGATCTATTATTTACCAGAATTTAAACCAATTACCCCCACAATGACTAATGAGATAGATATCATTTTGATAGGTGTAATAGATTCCCTAAACCAAATGATACCGATGATAGCAAGTAAGGTTGTTCCCAAGCCAGACCAAATAGAATAGGCAACACTGACGGCTATTTTTTGGAGACAAAGCGTTGAAAAAGTTAGAGAAAGCCCATAAAAGATAAATATTAAGATCGCCGGGACAGTTTGTGTAAATCCTTGCGATAATTTCATGCAAGTTGTGCCGAAGACTTCAAAAATTATCGCTGCGATCAAGTAAAGCCAACTGCTTAACATATTTGTGATGAATCGTTATTTTTGCTGTGGCGAGAGTATTTTATGATTTCTATCAAAATAAAAAAGTTCGATTTTTTCTTTTAGCATTAAATTAGAGCCATAATTCTTAGGTAACATCCGCCACAAAAAACCGGGGTTTACCCCGGTGTAAGTTTCTATGAGGGTTGAATTCTAACTTTCAGCAAAACCCTAGTTGTCAGCATTTGGGGAGGTTGCCAAGTGAGAAGCGATCGCCTGATCATATCAATTACTGTCTGTTCTTTGAGCGAAGAAGCCTGCTCATCCAGCAATACCTGTCTCACCCGTCCCTTGTTGAGTTGTAACTCCAACACTAAATCGCCACTGAAACCTGTAGGTAATGGGATAGATTCTAAATGTTGAGTCAGCAGCGCAATCATCTGCTGCTCCAATCCTGTCACACTCACAACCTGTAGATGCCGTGCAGGCGCAATTCTCGGTACAGGAATATTGATACCTGTTGAGCCTACATTCTCAAGACTTTCATCGTACTCACGGTATGGGAAAACAGTTTTCTGTTCTTCAACTGGTGAAGTTTTTGGAGATGGCGGAGTTGCAAGCGGTGGTGCTGGAGGAGACATTGCTGCTTGGGGTGAGCCTGGAGAGGGTTTAGCTCTTTTACGTTGCAAAAAATCAGGTACATCAGATATCGCCCTTGCCATGATTGGTGCAGCAGCACTCACAGCACTGCCAAAAATACCTTGATAGCTAATACCTTCTGCCATTTCTACAGGTACTTGCACAGAAACAGAACCTTGGCTGGAATCAACGCGGACATCATCGCTGACAGCCACAAAAGCGGTATACTGCGACAACAGTTGATAGGTGAGAGCTGTATCTGTGACTGCTTCCACCCCTCCCTTAGTTTCGCCACTCACCATCTGATTCATTAAATCTTTGATGCGGGAACGTCCCCAAAGTTGGGCAATGGCTGGATTACCTGTAGCTTCAAAGTTGAGGTTGAAGGTTTGCTGATAGCGTGTACCACCCGCAGCAATTCCAGTAACGTGCAACTTGCCAGCACGACTATCTGGCTTCTTTCCAAATAATACTAAAGGTTGTTCAGCAAACAAATCTGGTGGGGTGGAAGGATAGATTACTGGAGATTCACCATCACCTTCCCATTGCAAATTAATGTTAGCCAGAACAGGATTATTAATTTGACGGTAGAATTTTTCGACTACCTCATCAGTTGGCTCATCGTGGCGAATGATGCGAGCCATACCCCGTCCGAGTTCAGCAATGCGGTTGAGCAAGAAACGATTTACCGAACTACCTGCACCAAAGCTGTAGAGGCGGTTTCCATGTTTAAGATGTCGTTGCACTTCGGAGAGAATTTGGTTTTCGTTGCCAATATAGCCATCAGTGAGTAGCACAATACTCCGCAAGCGTCCGGGATCTGTTACGGGAAAGTTCAAGACGGCGCGAATCCCGCGTAACATCTCCGTTCCGCCTCCTGCATTCAGCTGATTAATGTAATTAATTGCTCGTGTGCGATTTTGTGGAGTATTGGCGAGGGGAACAGGCGATAGTTGCACAGTTGTGTCGGAGAAATCAATAATGCTGAAAGTATCATCGGCATTGAGTCCATTGATAAAACGGCGCATCAATTCCTGACATTGCATCAGTGGCGCACCACTTTGAGAACCAGAAGTGTCGATGAGAAACACCACATCTTTGGGGACAACCTGATCTGGGCGATACTGGAAGGCGGGAATGAGATACAGTGCGAAATGTCCACCTCGTTCATCAGCTTGGGTGAGTACAGTGGCTTGGGTAGAGTCGCCGGCTACTTGATAGCGTAAAATCAAGTCTTTGTTGGGAATTGTCTCTCCACCAGCAAGTTTTACCAGTACCCGTTGTCCCTCATAGGCAATCTGGATTTGGTGAGAAGGGGAGCGTACATCCTGAATCTCAACCCCCGCATCAATTGCGATCGTCACATTAATATCATGAGGGGAGCGAGTACCCGAAGGCAGGATAGGTGCATTCAACCGTGAACCATCTGGAACTAAGTCAGTATCTTGATTTTGAATCATGGGTGCAGTAGCCGAACCTACACCACCTGCGTTTTCCTCAATGGCTATCCCTGGAATGTAACGCGGCCCCACAACCATCGGGAAAACAAACTCATAGTTACCACCCGCAAATTTCAGACTTTCAGAGTAGCGAATAATTACATCAATTTGCTCACCGGGTTTGATATTGGCGAGAGATTGGGTGAAAATATTGTCTCGTTCTTGTTCTAATAGCCCGGCGGTGCGTCCTTGTTGCTTGGCTTGTTCGTAAATTTGCTGTGCTTCCTGGCGTTTTTTGATACTGCCTTGAATAGTGCGATCGCCAATCCGAATCAGCATATCATCAACAGCCGCCTCATCGGGTAATGGAAAGATATATACAGCTTCTAGCGTAGTTGTGAAGGGATTTTCAAAACTTTGGGTAACTTCTACCCGCGAGATATTCCCGGCAATTGTGGCTTGCACTTCAGTGTGCTTGAGGGGGAATGCGATTTGCTGTTGTTCTGGAGTTTGAACATATAAGCCACCAGCTTGGCGTTCTAGAGTTTGAGTCATATTCGTCACCTCACGCTGTTTTGTTATGTCTCTAGCGTAGGTGTGTTTACTTGGCAGATATGCTCAGTTTTGTGTTCAGTCGATGCTCAGTAATGAGTCTATTGCCAAAAGCCTATTTTCACCAGATGCTGAATATCTGGTGTATTGGGTTGGAGTAAGAATTAGTGATGAAGATTGTTCAAGAAGTGTCATTAATCAGTGTAGGGAATTTTGAAGAATCGAGCGATTGGGCTATAATTCGCTCTGAAATTCGTTATGCTATCTCTCTAATTGTTCATCCTCCTGGTACATCTAGCTTTACAATTAATCCAAAAAAGCATGGTAATGGAGTCAAGCCTATTAAAGAGGCTTGCACGATCGCGTTAAGCGATAGATTTGGATGGAGATTAGAAACTCCCGTTAACTATGCCACAAAATCACCAGGAAAAGTCGATGCTACAAAAGCTATTGACAACCATCTTTTTGCTCTTGAGTGGGAAACTGGAAATAATTCCTCAAGCCATCGAGCAGTTAATAAAATGGTTTTGGGATTAATACGTGGTGTTTTTTTAGGTGCTGCTTTGGTACTCCCCAGCCGGAAGATTTATCCTTATTTAACTGATAGAATTGGTAACTACGAAGAATTAGAGCCATACTTTGATGTTTGGCGATCTGTTCAACTCCAAGAAGGTTTTATGGCAATTTTCGTAATTGAACATGATCAAGTGGATAGCAATGTACCAACACTGAGTAAAGGAACAGATGGTCGTGCATTAGTGTGAATTTTCTAGCTTAATTCAGTTATGTAGAATAGGGGATTGAAAGTTGTGAAGCATTTATTTTCCTTTGCTTTAATTTCTTGCTTCCTCTTGCGGATTCCCATTGTTCTATGATGCCGTTAGCCAGATCGGTTAATCTTTCTACTGCTGGCTCTGTATCCCCAATCTCTGAACCAATCCAGTAACGTTGTAGCTTTTCTGCTGCATAAAATGTAGTGCCAGAACCGCCAAAGGGATCAACTACAATTTGTCTTGGATTAGATGCCATTGCAATAATTCGCTCTAGCATAATGGGTGCAAGTTCGTTAGGAACTCGTTTTTTATGTTGACGATGCCGGACTGGTGGAATATCAGTCCACATTTCTTCTGTTAATGTCCATAAAATTTCATGGGAGTTAGCTTCCGAAGTATCTTTCCAAACATCTTCTGGCGCATCCCAAACATCCATTAAGTTAATACCTTGCTCGTTCAGTTTTTTGCGATGTCCGCCATAGTCACGAATTTCTCCACCACAATGTCGGCAAACTTGAATAGGTGTATAGACTTTGTTGAAGACTGCTGGTTCTCCTTTACCCGCATTTCTCACAAGTGAGGAAAAAACACTTGGATTAGCTAGATTTAGGATAATTTAATTGATACGTCATCAAAATACGTCCAGAGCGTGGGTAACTCAACGTAAAAAACGAAATAATTA
>JAHHHF010000089.1 GCA_019359495.1 Goleter apudmare HA4340-LM2 | reverse complement strand
TGGGTCGCCAAATGCTTTTCCTTCCCACTGTTGAGCGTGAATCATTATTGGATTTTCCACCACTTTTTACTCCCCACAACTCCTTCCCTTAGTAGTTTACTAGCACTTGTGTGTACACCGTAGCTTTGAGAGAAGGGGAGACGCTAGCGCCAAGGGAGAAGACCGCGCTGCTTCAGTAAGTTGCAATTTGCGGTAAGAGTTGAGTCAAAGTAGTTTACCTATTTGGCATACAACCACTTGCTAAATAAACGGCTAACTCTGGGCATCACAACATAGGTCAACAATGCAACCATAGTGACTGTAATGATCAAAGAAATAATTAAGGGAGGTAGACCACGAAGTAGGGGCACTAAAAACGTAGTTAACAAATTAATTAACACAAATACAGATGCCCAAGTTAGCAATGCTGTTTTGTAGCGTGGTGGAGTTTTCAACGGTTGACCAGGAAGAGAAAACCAAGCTTCTAATCCACTCAGTTGCTGAACATGAGGCTCAGATTGCACCAAATGTTCACCTTGATTCAGCCAATATTTGCGATCGCTTGATGTCATCCACTCCTTCAAATTTTGATAGCCGTCAAACCGGAAGATAATCACATATTCCGATCTCACTCCAGGCTGCGGGCGAATCACATTTGTACCCAAGTGACCAAAATAGGTTTTGGCAACACCAGTAATCTCTTTCAACCAAACTTCATAATCATTTTCACATCCTGGTTTTACCAGTTGTGAAATGACTACGGTTACATACTGATCTTCTTGTTCCATGAGTTATGTCACTAGTAAATGTGAGTTTTCGCAACCGCAGCCTAGTTGAGTTACTCTCAACTTAAAGGATATCCAGCTTTGCCAACTTCCAGTCGTACAACATTAGCCGCAACCACGCCTGTAGGGGGTGGTAAAAACATACCGCCATTCATCACCACGTAAATCGCGGTGTCGTCATTCTCTGTTCGCCCAAAAGCCACTGCTGTACTACCAATGACACCCTGTTCGGCTTGAGCAATGATAGTTGTACTGCCATCAGTTGCAATCCGCAAGACACTATTGTAAATGTGCGTTGCGCCATAAAGGTTGCCTTCCACATCAAAGGCAAAGTCATCAATATTCGTCTGTTCTACAAAAACTTCTGGTTCACCGGCTGTATTACCTGTACTCATGGGAATTTTTAACAGCAACATCTTTTCCGTATTGGAAACGTAGAGGTAATCACCAAACCGTTTCAAACCGTTAGCTGCTGGAATGATGCTTTCTGAATTACTGCGCTCTAGCAAAGGATGTTCTAGCCAAATTGACGCTGTGCGTTGGGCAATATCTATTAACCAAATTGCACCGCGATAGGAATCGGCCAGTAAATACTGAGTAGCAGAAAGTGGGGTGATGCCGTTAGGAAATATTGCCTCTGGCAGTGTAAGTAAGGTTTCTACTTTGCCATCTGCGGTAATTAGTGAGACTACAGGTATAGAATTTGCATTCCACCCAGGTACTACCAAATCCCCGTTAGTGGTGAAAGCTATGCCACTGACTTTACCTGCAACACTGGCGTGAATCTGCTGATTACCATCTAGGGTAATGCGAACAATCTCCCCAACTTCGTGATTGGTAACAAAGATTGTCCCATCGGTTGCGATCGCTATATTTTCAATGAAAGTATTAACTGGGAAAGAAGTAATTACTTTCGCTGATGCCAATTCTATCGATGTATCCGCGTAAATGGGGGGTAGCCCCTGTGAATTTACCATGTTAATTTACCACTGTACTTGAACAGGCCCGCCAAACTTTCGCATTTCTGCAAAAAACCGTCCTTGCGCTCCCCCATCTGGCAAAGTCGCCAAATAGACAGCAGTTTCAGCACCTTCTTCGGCTGTAAATGGGGCATTGTCACCACCCATATCGGTTTTCATCCAACCCGGAGAATAGGCATTAACGAGAATATTATCACTTTGGAGTTCCTTGGCAAGAAGGACTGTTAGCCCATTTACCCCTATCTTGGAGAGTCGATAGGAGGGCGCTAAAGGGTAGTAGTCATTGGGAATTGAGGTGAGAGAAGCCATTTCAGTTGAGACATTGACGATGCGCCCGTAGTTATGCACCTTCATCAACGGAATTAATGCTTGAGTAATTCTCAGTACTGCCAAAACATTAGTTTCAAAGGTAGAACGCATGGTTTCTAGTTGCACCGTCAATAGGCTGGACTCTTCCGGCTTAGTGGCGGGATTGACGCCTGCATTGTTCACGAGAATGTCTACTTTGCCGTAGGTTTCCCGTAGCCAATCTGTAAACTGCTGCACACTGGCATCACTGGTGACATCAAGTGCATGGTAGTCCACAGTCAGCCCTTCACTAGATAACTGTTCCTTGGCTGCCAAACCATCTGTTTGATTACGACTCGTAAGAATTACTTTGTTACCAATTTGGGACAATTTACGGGAAATTGCATATCCTAACCCGCGATTACTGCCAGTAACCACAGCTATCTTGTTCTGAGCCGACATTTTTATTACCTGAAAACTGTAATCAGTTTCACTTTACAAAGATGATATAAATTAAGCAAATTGATTAAAATAATAGATTCAATCGATGGGATTAATAGATTTGTCCGCCATTGATTTGAACCTCCTGGTCGCCTTTGAAGCGCTGTTTGAGGAACGGAGTGTCACAGCCGCCGCCCAACGGTTGTATTTAGGGCAACCAGCTATGAGCGCAGCCCTAGGGAGATTACGCACACTATTTCAAGATGAATTATTTATTCGCATGGGCAGAGAAATGCAACCTACAGCAAAAGCGTTGTCAATTGCTCCTAGTATTTCAGCCGCCCTACAGCAGATTCGGCAGACACTAGAATCTAGTCAAAATTTTGACCCAGCCACATCTAAACATACCTTTACTATTGGCAGTTCCGACTACACCAGCTATGTTGTTATGCCTAAGCTTGTGGAAGTTTGCCGCCAGATTGCACCAGGTATTGATTTTCGGCTGATTGGTTTTGATAAAAGCTGTGTGGGAGAACTTTTAGAACAACGAGAGATTGACTTTGCTTTGGGTCTTTTCCAAGATCAACCCAGACAAACAATGCAGATGCCATTATTTGCAGAACACTTTGTTGGTGTCTGTCGTCGCGGACATCCTATAGTGACGCAGGAGACGATGACACCAGAAACCTTCGCCAATATTCCCCAGGCTCTGTTCACACTTCGCCGCGATGACGTTGGCGAAATTGACAAGGTACTGGCTCAGTACAACCTCCAGCGTCGCGTAGTTTTGACAACTCCTCATTTACTAGTATTACCAGCCATGATTGCATTGAGTGACCTAGTAACTGCCATGCCATCACGACTGGTGCAACAATTTGTATGTCAAGATACATTGGAAATTTTTGAACTACCTATACAAACTCAGCCGTGGATGATTTCCATGCTGTGGAGCAAACTTACAGATCAGGATCAGCCGAGTGTTTGGTTGCGGGAGATGGTTAAAAGTGTTTGTGAGGAAACATAATACAATAGGACTAGTCCTAATAATACTATCTGTCATCAAAAGCTAGGAAACCTTGCCTGCCACCATTTATACCAAGCAAACCAGGCATTTTCTAGAACTCGATATGCAGTATCGGGTGTAGAATCGTTTAAAGAAAGCGACAAATTCACCCAAAGACAACGTCTATCCAACAGCGAATTTTGTCCTATGAGCCAAGATAATAAATATTGTGGATGTAGGTCATAAATATATCGATTTCGATTAAACTGTTCATAGGTGAAGGTACTACCGCCACGTGGGTTGATACAGCTGCTCAAATAAGCTCGTTGCTGGTCAATTCCCAGACCATAAAAGCCTATGCCTTTGTGGTGACGGATAGTAGCAGCAGATGGAATTTTAGTCCATTTCTGAATATCTAGATGGGTATATTCAAGGGCTAAATAGTGCATATCAATATCTAACTGCTGACTATTTTGTGTATATCGATAATACCTCTGGGAAAGTAATTCAGGAATATCTGCTGTTGGTTTAGGTAAGGGACGACTTTCGCTTAGTTGCCATTGTGGTACAGGTACTTTGTCTGGAAAGACAAAGGGAGTAAATTCAGGCCTAGTTGAAACGGGAAACAGAATTAATTTTCCTAAAACTAAAACAGCACTACTAAAGGTGAGAGCTAACATTGGTACGCGAAATTTTTTATTGATGATCACCTTTAAGATTCCGTGATATTGTGACTTTCTGCTTCACTTCGTAATAGAAACCAGCAGAAACACCCAAAAATTAAAGCAGCAACCAAAGAGAAAATTAACGATCCATTTCCTGAATGCCAGTATTCAAAAGTGTCTAGATTGTCTTGTCTTACTAGTAAGGCCATCAGCGAAACCCTAACCGCATTGACTATAAATCCAATGATTACAGCTACTATGGGCACTAAGATTTTTTGTTGCCACTTCCGAGGAAACATCAGCATAAATAGTAATGCTAATACTAATAGATCAAAAATTTGTGCTATTCCAGAGCAACCCTCATATACTTTTATTACACCTGTTGGGAGAGTAATCTCAACGCCAGAACGAGTCACTTCAGAACCTGTATACCAAAGAATGAAAGCAGAAAATTTAGCAGTGAATATGGATATATCAAATATACGTGGACGCAATAAATTGGCGGTGCAGAGTAGAAAAAGGGAAATTAATTCTCTTTTATATTGCTGTAAACGCTGAATGCTAGAAGCTAACAGGGCTAGACCAAGGGCAGAAATCACTGGCAAAAGGTAAAAAATGCCGCCTAAATGTGCGGGGAATGCACTCCTCAAAAATACAAAAGCAACTAATAATAATCCTAATACACTGGAGAAAATATCACTTTCTAGATTTAATTTGTGGCGTCTTTCCCAGATGACAAAAGATATGGCAGCCCAAAATAAACAACTTATGTTAAATAAGTCTGGCTGATCTTCTCTCCAGATCAGGGCAAGATTAATTGTAATTAAGCTTACACCTATTGCTAATAACCAATTTTTATCACTTTTGACTGTTTTTTTGATTAAGCTAGCCGTAGCTTTAACATCAATCATGACACCTTATATTTAATCAGCATTACAGGCTCGTAGTAAAGACTTTAGTCCTTCATTTTCTCAGCACTAAAGTGCTTACTACGAACCGGGATGGAATGCACCTGAAGATTAAACTAGGCTCAAATTGACCTGGACAATCATATCGTTGTAGTCGAGATCACCACCATTTGGTAAGTCTTCAAAACCAAAGGTGTTGTCACCTAGTAAGCGTATGTGATCCACTCTACCAGGATTTGCCCCCAAGTAAGCAAAATAAACTTGGTTATTTTGTCCACTGAGAACTTGATCGACTGTACCGTTGCTAATTAGGAAAGGAGCAAAAATACTGCCTCCTGTGAGTTGTCTGTCTGTAAAGCTAGCAGTACCTTGGTTGGGAGCGATGAGGTCGATGCCGGCAACACGTCCCCTGACTGCGGCTTGGGTATAACCAGCCTGACCTGGGAGAATATCGGCTGTCCCATCGCCGTTGGTGTCAATACCACCATTTTCATTAACGACTCGATAGAAGCCTATGAAGTTGTTGAATGCGGCTTCGCGGTTGACAACAAAGTCTGCTGTAACTTGCTGACCTGTAAGACCACGCAAGTCAAGTACTTCTCCTTCTTGTCTTCCTTGGAGTCTGGTACCTAATACTTCCGGGCTATTAGTACTGGCTACGGTGACGACCAAGTTATTAAAGACAGAGTTATTTTGTTGGTCACGCCAAGCTATCTGATAACCACCGCTTCCTAAGTCTGATACAGTGGCAGCATTATCTGTAGTTGTGCCAAAGAAGACATTGGCATTTTTGCCCGTTAGCACGCCATCTGTAGTGCCGTTTTGTACCAAATAAAAGACGAGGCGGGAACCACTACTTAATCCGCCAACGATGCGGGATAGTTGAGTGGGGTCGTAACCTTGGGGATTGTTAGCGATCGCAGAGAAAATTACTTTCCCCCGTTTCAATGCCTCTTGGGTGTAGGCTGCACTACCAGGGGCAATGCCATTAATCCGGTTTTCATTGTCATCTACCGCAACCACCCCGATTTCATTCACCCCAGTGCTGTTAATTCCCTGGATGGTGATGCGGAGGTTGGCGTTAATCCCCAATGTAAATGTGTTGTCAGTATTGCGAGTTGTGGGGCTGGCAGATTGCAGATTGATAATCCGGGGACGATCTGGCCGGAAACCTTCGTCAGCAATGTTGTATGGGGTGTTGCCATAAACTGCTTTCAAGTACTCAGCGAGAGCATCTTGTTCTGAACCAGCAGCTGCAAAGGTAAAAGCACCAGGTGTTAGGGGAAGTGCAGTATCAATTTTACCGTTGCGGTTGACATCGTCAGTGGTTTCACCACGTAAATCTACCCGATTGGCGAGAGTGGGATTGTCGCTGATAAATTTGGGGAAAGGATAGTTGTCACCACCCAAAATATTGGCGTTGTTAGTACCTGCCAAAAAGTTCAGGGTGACGATGCGGAAAGTGCGGCTAGGATCGCCGACTAATTTACCATCTTGGATGATGATGTCGCTGGGGGAACCATCTTCGTTGACAACCACGAGACTACGGACGCGATCGCCTTCGGTAGTCACGGCGCCAGTTTGGTTGTTAAAGGCGATCGCGGTTCTGGTGGCGTCAAAACTAAAGTTAATCCCAGCTACTTGGGGAAACTGTCCAGGTGTGGCGCCAGGACGCGTCCCTGCTACCCCATGTTCAATAATCCAACGCAACTGTTGAGCGGTAACAGTCACCAAGCTGAGGTCGTTGTTAAACCGTAGGGAATTCTCAATATCTAACTGAGAGACATCTCCGGTTTGTTTGTTGGGTGCGAGGGGGTTGGGTTGGGTTGGCAGTTTGGTGATATCGCTGCTATTAACTGCCCCTGGGGCGGCGGCGATCGCACCAATGTTGTCACGAATACCGCCACCATTTTTCAGGGAAATTGTGACTGTAGAGTCAATCTGACGCGCTAACCACAAGTTAGCATCGGCGGTTAAATTACCAAAGTTAGTTTCTTGGGTGCGGACATCTTGACGAGTACCATTCAGGAAAACACTAGCTCTCCCCACAATCAGATTATCTTTGCCAGAAATCACGTTCCGAATGCCATCGGTAATTGCCACCACCCTGGGGTCAGCAACATCTCTGGGGTTAACATCGCTGCCATAAACGCGATCAACACCAGCTTCATCTGTGGCGTAAACACCGTTGATAGTGTTATCGAGTTTGCTAACGTCAATCACACCGTTTTGGTCAAACTCGGTAACTAAACGACCAACATATTGATAATTCCCATCGGTGTTAACTACCAGCACCGGTCTACCATCAGCCCCAGTCCTCAGAACTGGGTAATCTCCTTGACTAACATCACCTTGGCGGAGAATATCGTTAGTATCCGATAACAGTGTGTTAGAACCACCCGCAATAATCACATCTACGTCTCTTAAACGGGGTGCTAGTTCATTCCGTTCAATGTTCAACTGCTGCATATGTGACAGCAGAATTACTTTATTAATCCCTTGACCAGTGAGAACATCTACAGTTGATTGAATCTCGGCTGCCAAGGCGGCAAAATCAGTAGGATTACTTGGTGTAACAATGGTGCTACCACTGGAGGAAATGTTCGGCAAAGTTGGTGTAGTCGCGCCAACAATCCCAATTTTCTGGTCATCTGCATTTCCTAAGATGCCGTCGTTACCGGGTAAGGTAATAACTGTACTCTTCGCTATCTTGTTCTTAATTGTGCTAGCCTCAGCCGTTGTTTGATTACTGGCTAAGTCACTATTTGATAAGTTACCGGCAGTAATTTCTGGCTGGAAGTTGAGGTTTGTGCTGAGGTAGGGGAAATTTGTGCCGGGATTACCACCACTAGGGCGGAGAATATCTCTGACTTGTCTGACACCCAAATCAAATTCGTGGTTTCCTAAAGCCGAGGCTTGGATACCGAGGGCGTTGAGAATGCCAATATCACCCCGACCGATAACTGCTGTACCTGCACCCAAACCCCCGACATTATTCAGGCTGGCGTCACTAGAAGCATTAAGAAACGCACCAGGAATGTAGTTATCGCCAGAGGATAACGTCAAGGTGTTAGCAAGAACATTACTTGGTAAATTGGGGTCTGTTCTCAGGCGGTTGAGGACAGCAGAAAAGCGGACTGCATCATCTACGGCTGGGATACCTGCTTCAAAATCCGCAGCGTGGAGAATTTGCAGTCTAAAAGGTGCATTAGCATCAGAAACAACTGGAACATCAACTTGGTAGAAACTAACAGTGTTACTAACTTCGTGAGAGACTGCTAGCAGTGGTTTACCATTGGGGCTATCTGAAGCAGGGATGAATTTCAACCCTTCTGGACTAACATCGCTATCAGTGCGGACGTATTGGACAAACTCAGGTGCAGCTGGGTTACTTAGGTCGTAGACCACGACACCGCCACCCGCACGTTCTAAACCAACGAAAGCGTAAGGTTTATTGTTGATCACACCCACAACCACGCTTTCTGGTTCCGGGCCTTTGTTATCGGAACGAGTGTCAAAATCGGCGGCGCTACCGTTATTGGCATTGAATAGTGTAGGTGTTAGTTGTGCTGTGATTTTTTCAAGCTGGTCGCCACTGTCAAATACTAACTTTCCTTGGTCATCCCAAATAGTGAAAGAACGAGCGCCATAAGCATAAAGTTTGTCATAGTCACCATCACCGTCAGTGTCTCCCAAGGTGTTGGTGACAGTTAGGCGTCCCAGATTTTCTGGTCTTTGCAGTGTACTAGCATCAGGGAAAGCAGTGGGGTCAAGGGTTAAACTCGATACCCGCGCTTCTTCATTGAAGATTGCGCCTTCTGTAGCATTGGGTGCAGGTAAAACGCCGTTGGCTGTGGGACGGATGCGGGCATCGCCTTCATTAGCGCTGATATAATAGGTTTTGCCACCTACTTGGAAGGATGCTAGGCCATCTGGCTGATACATGCCCAAGACAGGCCAGTTTTGAATATTGATTTTACCGCCACCACCACTGGTACCATTGACATCGCGATCGCTAGCATCAAAACCATTACCTGGTAAGCTATGGTCTTTGAATCCCAAAGGTACAATGCTAGTAACCGTAGCAGTATCAATATCCAGAATTGCAAAGGCGTTATTCTCTTGCAGCGCCACAAAAGCAGTTTTACCATCTGGAGAAACCGCTATATATTCAGGTTCAAAATCCTGAGCAGCAGTGGAATTACCACCGTTAACTTTACCAAAAATCCTCACTCCCTGCGCTCTCAAAGCATTTTCTTGACCGTTGAATGCTTGGAAATTAGCAGTTTTAACTTTACTATTATCTAAAGCTGTAATATTTCCCGAAACATCGATAATACTAATCGAACCTTCCGGGTCAATTGTGTAGTCTTCATTCGGTTCTCCTTCGTTGGCTACAAGTAACTTGCTACCATCGGGAGTGAAAGTGATCATATCTGGCAAAGCACCGACACTCACTGCCGCCAATTTTGTCAGGGTAGTAGCATCAAAGAAAACTATCTTGCCAGGGTCTGTTAGTTGGTTAGCGGAAATTGCTACAGCTAAAATACTATTTCCTGTCCCTGTGGCTTTTCTGACGGCTACACTTTGAATCCCTGCGCCAAAGCTAGATAAGTCAATATCTGGAAGCCTTTGCGGGTTTGTGGGGTCAGCAGCGTCAACCACCTGAAGTACAGGCTTACCACCAGATTCCCCAGTTGTAAAAATACGTTTTGATTGCGGATCAAAATCAGAAATTTCTGCGCCGCTTAACTGAACAAAACCTATACGATTAGGTTGAATTAGATTGACCATTGTTATGTGTAGGATTATAGGTTTATGGTTGCTGATTCCGTCGGAAAATCTTGAGTGACGACACTTTGAGCAAGATTTCTCACTCACAAGAGCCTGTTAGAAATAGCCAAAATAGTTGTCAGTTAGGGAAGCTGAATGTATGACTTGCTAAGTATTTTTAATTACGCCAAAGTGCCGCAAACCCCGCAGTGTCTGTAGCATAAGTCATAGTCTGGGCAGGATAATTTTATGGTGGGCATTCAACAGTCATGAGATGATGCGTATTAAATTAGACTCAGCACACTCAAGTTATCCCAGGCAAATTAAGAACTCACTAGCTAAAGGTTAAGAAATTAGATAGTAGAGACCAATACCTTTGCCAGTTTATAAGTTATTAAAAGAAAAAAGTGATGTTTTAAACCCAGGTCAGTGGCCTTACCTCCGGGTTCGCTCTTAGCGTTCTCGTAGAGTAGCCGCTACGCGTCATGTCTGTATAGCCAAGCCACTTCTAATCGCCTAATATCAAGCTGACATCTGTGTTTTTAAGTAAATTTGCATTGTTCATGTATTATTTTACCTCCCAAATTCCCCATTCCCATAACACTACTTGCTGCTGGAGTTCTTCTATATCTAAATAATCATGAGCAAAAGCTTTCCGCAAAAGTGGATAAGGGATATATTTATCATATTTTTGATTTTCCGGTGCTTCTGCTTCACTTAATAAATATTCTGGCGTAATTCTTTCTTCACTCAAACCAACAATTTCTTGATAAAGCGATTTAAATTTATCCTTACCTAATTTAACTGTCAAATAATAAGGATTTATGCCCCCAATACTTTTAATTTCCAAAGACTCTCGACAGCAAGAGTTAAGCCACCTTTCTAAGGTACGGTAAGCTAATGTACCCATCCAGGGGAAAATACAGCATTTACCTGGCTCTAATTGCAAGATGTTTTGTCTATCTAATCCAGCATCACGCACTAGTTGACGCACTTTTTTTAAACGTTGTGTAGCATTTTTTTGCAAGTAGCCATACTCGACATTTTCCAATAAAGCCTGATGCATCCGTTGCAAAACTCTTGTATGAATTATCCCCCCACCACTACGCCAATAAATAGTAGATTTACCATCTCCTGGTTTAACAGAAATAGCCTTTTTCTTAAAATCAACTTCTACTACTTCCCAAGTTCTCCCCGCCAAAGCAAATTGATTTCCCACAGGAGGCGGCATTAAAATACTACCAATTTCTGTTGTCCCTTGCTTTACAGTATATTCTTGACTATCGGCAAAGACTGCATAAAACTGAAATTTCCTGACTACTTTTTCTCCAGTCAAACCAATAATTAATTTACCCTGTTCAGTTTTCTGAATATGGTCAATATCAATTAAATAACGTAACAATAGTAAATAATCTGCTTGAGAAATAGCAGCAAATGATGGCAAGCTGAGAATCTCTTTAGCAAGGGTAGCAGGTGAAAGTTCGCCCCTAGCTAGTAAAACGCTCATTGTCTGGTGATAAAGTAAACTCAAGGGATATTTTACAGGTTTGATTGGTTCAATCCAACGCTCTTCTAAATAAAGTTGAATGATGGCGATACACTGCAAAAGTTGCCAAGGAATTTGTTCTGGTAAAGGTGCTGCGGATGATGCTCTCTCTTCAAGACAAACAAACCGCATATCAGCCGCCTCTCCCCTTCTCCCTGTACGTCCCAAACGTTGTAAAAAACTGGCGACAGAAAGAGGTGATTCTAACTGAATAACTCGCTCTAAATGACCAATATCTATCCCTAATTCTAGAGTAAGTGTGGCGGCGGTTACAGCTGGTTGATGCGGTTCACGCATGGCATTTTCGGCAGCTTGTCGCAAGCTAGCAGATATACTACCGTGATGCACATGGTAGACATCTGCTAGAGATTGTTCTACAGCAATTTGTCGCAAAGAAGCAATTATAGATTCAGTTTGGGTACGATTGTTAGCAAAAATTAGGCATTTGCGAGATTTAGTAATATTGAAAATATATTGTTCATATTCTGTTGCGTCTAATTCATCAACTTCATGATAAAAATGTTCTACCGCCAGCTTAACTTGGCGTTTCCCCGCCTCAATTTGTGGTGTAATTACTGCCTTATCAGTACCAGAACGTAACCAATCTTCTGCCATTGCATAATCACCAAGAGTTGCAGATAAACCAATACGCCGGGGTTGTGTGTTTGTTAACTTTGCCAAACGTTGTAATTGACAAATAATTTGACAACCGCGTTCTGAACCCATAAAGGCGTGAATTTCATCAATGACGACAAACTGTAAACCACCAAATAAGCGAACTAGGTCATTATTTTTATTAATTAATAGACTTTCTAGAGATTCTGGTGTGATTTGTAGTATACCTTTGGGGTTTTTAAAAAGCTGATTTTTATGGCTTTGCGAAACATCACCGTGCCAATGCCATACAGGAATATCAGCTAATTTTAATAAATCATTGAGGCGTTCAAATTGGTCATTAATTAAAGCTTTGATAGGGCCAATATATAATGCACCTATGGTATTCGTTGGTTTTTCATATAATTTAGTGATAACTGGCAAAAATGCTGCTTCTGTTTTTCCCGCAGCAGTTGCAGCAGCAACTAATAAATGTGCATCAGTATCAAAGATAACTTGACAAGCAGCAATTTGGGCTGGGCGTAATTCCGTCCAGTTATGATGATAGATATATTCTTGGATGAAAGGTGCAAGTCGGCTAAAGATATCGCTCATGTGTGCTCATATAAAATTACTTGTTAGCTGATTACTCATAACCTGTAAGCAAAAATCAAGATCATCCCAGTATTCAAGCTGAGAAGATTTTAGGCATTGCTGAATCTGGGGATGAAAATCAAAAATTCAAACTCTCAATCTCTCAATCTCTTACTCTCCGCGCCTCTGCATGTTAGGGAAGCGAGGCGTAAGCCCGGCAAAAATCATCCCACCAATCAGCAACGCCAGGTTTTACATGATGGGGCGATAATTAATTCTTCCTGAGATGCAAGCACTAAATTGCTTACTACCAACTCACAAACTAAATTCTGCTGCATTATCTTCATCTATATTTTGACCCACACCAGTAGGTTTAAAATTAGTCCCATGAATTAGTTCTGTAAAAGAAATCCCTGGATTTTGATATAGTATATTCAGCACACTAATAAAATCCCGCACAATTTCTCCTGGTGTCAGTAAAGCTTCTGCACCCAAGCGGTTGACAATTTCTTTAACAAAATCCTTTAATTCACGATTACTCAAAACTTGTTCATAACCAAAGTTAAGAGCATGAATTTCGGTTAGGCGTTGTAAAAGTGTTAGGATTTCTTCTTGACTTAATGGGTTTAGCCGCATTACTGGTCCTAAATACTCTTGCACACCAGCTTGTGTAGTGAAACGGCTTTCTTTGGTGCGTCTTCGCCAAGCTTGGTCAGCAAATAATCCCCGATTTGGATCTTCTAAAAATTTTGTTGTTCCACCTACGACAATGCCTAAATGTTCAGCTTTGCACTGCATAGTATCATTAAATATTGCGAGTAATCTATTATAGTTTTTTTCTCTAGTGACTGTAGTAGATATTTGGTATAAATGTACAGATTCATCGACTAAAATTAACAGTCCTTTATAGCCAATCTCAGCCACAAATTTAGCGAATATTTTGATATAGTCATACCAACTATCATCATCAATCATTACACGGACTCCCAAGGCAGCCCTAGCCTCAGTTTTAGTGTTAAATTCTCCGCGTAACCAACGCATTGCAGCATTTTTTAAATTATCATCATCTAAGCGATAGCCACGCCAATAAGCAATAATCACACTGCCAAAATCAAATCCGTGAACTAAGTCTTCTATATACTTAACTACTTCTCTAATTTTCTCTTCTACTTTGTCATCAAAACCATCATCATTGGGGCGTATTCCTGAGTCTTTCACCACTTCTTGTTGGATTTTATTAATCCATCCTTCTAAAATTGAGACTAAAGCACCGCCATCAGGACGAGTTTTGGTAGCCAGGCGACTCATTAATTCTCGATAGGTTGCTAAACCTTCATTGTTACTTCCTGCTAGTCGGCGTTCTGAAGATAAATCAGCATCAGCTACTACAAAACCTTGCTCCATAGCGCGGTTACGAACCAGTTGTAGCATGAAGCTTTTACCAGAACCGTAGTTCCCAATTATAAAGCGAAATGCTGCTACACCTTCGGCAATATCATCGAGATTTTGTAATAGGCTTTTGAGTTCTTTTTCTCGACCGACTGCTATATG
The DNA here is from genome assembly GCA_019359495.1 of Goleter apudmare HA4340-LM2. Classification (GTDB taxonomy): domain Bacteria; phylum Cyanobacteriota; class Cyanobacteriia; order Cyanobacteriales; family Nostocaceae; genus Goleter; species Goleter apudmare. Next base: position 97,280 of record JAHHHF010000089.1, on the reverse strand, counting down.
TTCAACTCCTAATCTTGGTACTACTCCTGCACTTAAAGAATTAATTAGAGCTGTAGATATTTTTTTTGATATTTTTAGTTTTGCCATGTAATTCACCTCGCTTGATTTTAAAAATAGAGGCGTTTCGCCAATAAGTAAGGTATACATTATACCTGCTCATTATCTTAGCAAAGGCAAGAATATTTTAATTAATTTGAAGAAGCTTGTCTATTCATCAGGCTTTCGTACATGGTGATCATTCTTTCGATATTACTCTCATGTTCTGGATAAATTTCGGGATTTTCCACTCCAGGATTAATGATTAATTCGCCAATAATATCATTTGCACGTTCATTGATAGCATCAATTAATAGATTAGGCATGGTAATGTTTGCTTCAGCAATCTGTTTAATAGCAGCTTTGGGATTTTCTTGTTCTAATATGGCTTTTAATACTTGAATTTCATAACCTGGTAACTGCTCCATCAAATTAATCCATTCTTCAGGTGATTCCTGAGTATTTACTGTTTCTACAGGTTCTATTAATTCAGAGAAAGGAAAGATATTTTCCTCATCTCCCTGTTCCATATCTGGTAAGGAATCTTGATGGAATGTTTCCATCTGTTGGAGTAATTCCCAAACTTGGTTTTGCAGCAAGTCGCGTTCTTCTTGTAATAATAAAACTTGACCTTGCAATTGCTGTAATTCGGCTTGCTGCTCTCCAATTTTAGTTTGTAAATAATTTAGGCTAGATTCTATATCTTCTCTTTTATTTGTTGTGGCTATCAGTAATTGATTTTGCTCATTTACGTTAGTTTCTAGGTCTTGCAAATGAATGCTTAATTCGTAGAGTTTTTCTTCAATTTGAGGTTTGAGCCTACCTAACAAGATTATATTATTTTCAATTTCTTGCTTTTCATCATACAGGTCACAAATTTGAGTTTGCAATTGATTGATTTCTGAGCGAGATACATTACAATTCAACTCCAAACGGCGTTTTTCTGCTGTGAGTACAGAAAAAGAGTTATTTAGTTCTGCTTTACTTTTTTCTAGGCTACGGAGTTCTGTTGTGACCACACTAATTTCAGATTCTAATTGCTTTTTTTGTCCAGCTAAAGTACTTAATTCTCGTTGAATACTATCTCTGTGATTACGGGATTCTATTACTTGATTTTTTAGTTTATTTGACTCTGTATATAATGAATTGCGGTGTTCTTCTAGTTTGTCAATTTCTCGGACAATTCGGGATTTTAATCCTTCTAACTCTTTAATTCGTTTGTGATGAGAATTTAACACCAACATTTCATAAGTTTTACGCCGTTTATCTACACAAAATGCTGCTGCATAGGTGGCTAGTAAAGTAATTATACCCGTGACTGTAGCTCTGGTAAGATCCCAGTCAGGAACGAGGCTAAGACCAAAACTCACGCTAAAGGCAACTATCCCTAGAAAAACTCGATTGCTGATGATTGCTGGTTGCATATGTTTGTTTTTTACCTAGTCAAGTTGTCAGTAACAGTAGTTTTGTTGATCATTACTCCTCATATTGTCACGCTGCAATCTGTAGTTGCCAGAATTTTAGATTTCACTGGCTAAGGTTGTCATTTGTCCTCTGTCATTTGTAAGCGTTTTAGGTATATTGATGTTTCGTAATAAGTTGGGTTTATTTTCGCCTATTTGTTTATTGGTTAATATTGATTTTTATTTACACTTGATTGGGCTAAATCTGCTTGCAAAAAATCAACAAACTGTCTTGCGGTACGCCCTGAACGTCCATTGTGGCGTGTTGCCCACTGCAATGCTTGAAATTCTAAATCTTCTTGACTCAGATTAATTCCGGCTTGTGCCGCTAGATGGTTGACAATTTTTAGATAAGTTTTTTGATCAGCTCCCTCAAAAGTCAAGGTTAAACCAAAGCGATCGCTAAACGATAACTTTTCTTGCATCGTATCCCAAGCATGGACTTCTTCGTGATCCTGGGGTTTTGGTCTATCGGCGAAAAACTCCCGAATCAGGTGGCGGCGGTTGGATGTGGCATACACCACTACATTTTGCGATCGCGCTGTTAAACTACCTTCTAAAACTACCTTTAAGGCTTTAAAGGCATCATCATCTTCTTCAAAGGAAAGGTCATCCACAAAAATAATAAATTTTTGTGGCAATCCCCGCAATTGTTCTACAATTTCTGGTAAGTCTTGTAATTGCGATTTTCCTACTTCCAATAAGCGGAGATGGCGATCGCCATACTCATTTAACAAAGCCTTCACTAAAGAAGATTTGCCCGAACCGCGACTACCATAAAGCAGTACATGCAATGCGGTTTTTCCTGATAGCAAAAACTCTGTGTTTTTCAACAACATATCTCTCTGATATTCATAACCCACCAATGCATCTAGCTTGACCGGATCTGGGTGGGGAATACCAATAAACTGACCAGCTTGCCAGCGTAAAGCACGATATTCGGCAAACACACCTGTACCAAATTGCTGATAATAAGCAGCTAAATCTTCTATCGCATCAGCCCAATTGTCTAACTGTTGTAGAGAGCCGATGGTAACAACGTCTTTGTATTGCTTCATTAATCCCATCTCTACCTCTACCCCTTCTTGCTCTCGATACCACACAATCGGTGAAACAGGCAGATGGGATACAGTCTGTACCCACTCACTTAAAACAGCGCTGTTACAGCCAAATAAACTCTGCAACACTTGTAAATCATGCTGAACCGCAGCTATTAAAGCAGGGGGCATATTTTTCAACTCTTCCTGTTGAGCGAGTCTTGTAAAGGGATTCTCAGCAATGAGAACTTGAGTGATTAGATAATCTTCCCAATTTTGATTTCTCGCAGCCAAAGCGTGAAAGTAGCTGCCGTAGGCTTGGAGGCAACCCCGCGCATCGGCATCAGTGTAACGTATAGCTTGCAACAGGTCAAGAAATGCGATCCCCGCTTCGCTCTGGAGGACAGATTGGTAAAGTAAGAGTGAGGCAGCTTGGCGCTGGAGGGACTGAATCTTGGTATAGGATGAAGTACTTCCCGTAGACATCGCTTGATTATCCATCAATCAATTGCATGATGTAGCTAAATAGCTATGGTAAATTGTCTGCCGACCTTGGCTGCAAAAACAAAATCTACATAGGTTTTAACAATGTTGGGTATAATCGCTGCTCTTGCTTACGGGATTTTAGCAATGATAGGTGGCATCATAGGCTACAAACAAGCTGGTAGTAAAATTTCGCTCCTCAGTGGTAGCATTAGCGGCTTATTACTAATTGTTGCAGCTTTCGCTCAACTCCAAGGTCAAACCTGGGGTTTGACCCTAGCGGCTGTTGTAACTGCTGTTTTAGTCATTGTCTTTGTTTCGAGACTAGTTAAAACACGGAAGCTGATGCCTGCGGGCTTGATGACTGGTTTTGGTGTCCTGGCATTGGTGCTGATTCTGAATCAAATTATTGTAGGTAGCTAATATCAACCTCCTGGTGTTGACATAGGTGATTTTCCTGTGATTGAGTATTTATCTTGTTTAGTACATTTATATTACTTTATCACAGGAAGTTTACTTAAGTAGGTCGGCGCAATTAGAGATAACTAGGGAGTCCTGTCATTGGTCATTGGCAAGAGTTTTAACTGTGATTACGTAATGTAATATAGTTTGGTTTCTACCAACTTACTCACTAGCTCCTGAAAACTAGGGAAGTCCTGAACCAGTACCATCCCGTTAATTAAACTCCGCCCCACCGCAGAGATGTCCTGGATGAAAAACTGAAGCGGCAGAAGTTGTGGCTTGCACCTTTAGTAGAGCGGTAGCTATATGATGAGTGTCTCTGAACAATGTTAAGCAATGTAAAAATCTTGTCGTCGAATTCGTAGTAAAGACTTCAGTCTTTACTACGAACCTTTAATTATTTACCTTTAAGCTAAACAGGCAAGAAACTCTTCTTTAAGTTTGGCTGCATCAAGATTGCGACCGATAAACACTAGTTCATTTTTACGGGTTTCGCTATCTTTCCAGGGGCGGTCTGGCTTGCCATCAAATATCATGTGTACACCTTGAAACACAAAGCGATTATCTTCTCCAGCGATATGTAAAATACCCTTCATGCGGAAGATATCTGTGCCTTGAGTACGTAGTAACTCGGAGAGCCATTCGTTTAATTTTTGCCCATCCAACGCCCCTGATTCCACAAACGCCACAGAATACACACTCTCATCATGGACGTGGGCATCTTCGCCTAAGAAATTCGGGTCAATTTCTAAAGCGCGTTCTAAATCAAAGGCTCCCACTCCCAACAGGGCATCCATATTTAGCTCTGAGTTGCGGGTACGGTAGATTTTAGCCATAGCATTCATCCCCCGAATCCGCTTCTCTAACTCTTCTAGTTCTTCTGGAGTAACTAAATCAGTTTTATTTAATAGAATGACATCGGCGAAGGCAATTTGCTCTTGGGCTTCGTCTGCTTCCCAATGCTGCCAGATATGCTTGGCATCGACAACAGTCACCACTGCATCGAGAGACAGTTGGTTTTGCATGTCTTCATCGACAAAGAATGTCTGAATTACTGGTGCGGGGTCGGCTAATCCGGTAGTTTCAATTACCAAATGGTCAAATTTATCCCGCCGCTTCATCAAATTGTTAATGATGCGAATCAAGTCACCACGCACTGTGCAACAGATACAGCCATTATTCATCTCAAAAATTTCTTCATCTGCATCGATAACCAGTTGATTATCAATACCCACTTCCCCAAACTCATTGACAATGACAGCAACTTTCTTGCCATGTTCGTAGGTGAGGATGTGATTGAGTAGAGTTGTTTTACCTGCTCCCAGATAACCAGTTAACACGGTCACAGGTACTGAATTCGATGTTTCTGAAGCAATCATAATCTCAAAGGAAGTTTGATGATTTGTTGATAATCATTATCCGCTTATGATAGCGCTTGTCAATTCTATTGGCATGGGGCATTGGGCATGGGCATTGGGGAGCCAGTTGCGTGGGCGGCCGGACTTAAGCAAACTGGCGTCATGGGGCATTGAGGAAATTATCTGGAGTCCAAATTTTGGGAATACTAGTTGTCGCTATTTCAAAGACCTTCATTCAGAACACAACAATCTTTGAAGCTTGCTATGGCAAATCTCTAGTAAAAGAATTGCAGTAACATAAATAATTTTGCGTTTGTGTTTGTCTATTTTGCCGATGCCCACGGCGGACTTCTCTACGAGACGCTGCGCGTAGCTTGCTTCCCCGTAGGGGTACGCCTACGCACCCTCGCCGTCTATGAACAAGAGAGCGTAGGCGCAGCCAGCCGTAGGCATCGCTTGCTTAACCATCGCAGCCTTTGCCGCATCTTTCAACCTCACCGTTGGTAAACTCTTCAGATGGCTGAGGGAATAGCCGTTAAAAACGGTAAGATTGCCTCTGAAACTAGGGCTGCATATTCTTCATGGAGTCCCAAGGAACCAGGAATTAGGGTACTGCTGACACCTGGTAAGGCAGCTAAAGCATCCATTTCTGCGCGCGATTTAGGTGGGCAAAATTCCCCAATAACGACCATCAGAGGTACTGTGAGCGATCGCCCAAGTTCGAGAAAATTAGAATGGTTCTGTATAGTGTCGAGAGTGCCTGTAACAAAGGCCGCAGAACCAAACTTGGCTCCTGGTTGTTGAGTTGTTTGCCATTTTTGGTCTATAAACTCAGGTGTGATGTTAGCCGCGTCAGCAAAAACGTGGCGGCGGTACATAAAACTTAAGAATGAGGGTGTGGTATTGAGTTGATAGAGGGCTGAACCAATAATAGGCGATCGCACTAATTCTTTGACTATGCTAGCTATCTGCTGACTTGCTCCCATTGTGGGTAAGGGGCCGCGCCAAGTTGGGGCAACTAAAACAATCTTAGAGAAAGCAGTAGGCTGTTTTTGCGCTAGTTGCATTACGTAACCAGCAGCATGGCCAGCCGCTACTACGGCAATTGGGGAATTAAAAATAGATGTGACAAAATCTTTGATAAATTGCTGATAAACTGCTGGGCTATAATCTAAACTCGGTCGCGCAGATTCACCAAACCCAGGCCAATCAACAGCTACAACTTGAAAATAGGGAGCTAGCAACCTAGCCAGTCCACCCATTTCTCCACGAGAGGACACAGTGCTGAAAGCGGGTAGTAACAAAAGCGGTACACCTTGTCCGACGGTTTCATAAACAACACGCAATTGCTGGTTTTCCCAATTCCAGAAATATTCTTCAACTACTCCACCAAATTTGTTATTTGTCATTGGTTATTGGTTATTTGTTATTTGTTATTGGTCATTTGTCAAAATGTATTCCTCCCAATGACGCCACTTGCTACAAGTCAGGAAACTCGCCCAAAGCATTGGCTCCCCCATGCCCTATTCGCCATGCCCAATTAATTAGCTATATCTAACTTGCATTCCAATGCCTTTTTTTGCATGGTCTTGAAAATATTGTAAAACCCGTTAGCACGGGAAGGTGTCAAGCTCACATTTAAACCAGTTGCTTGAATAAAATCGGGAGTTAGTTGGATAATTTCGGTTGGTGTTGATCCATTTAATCCTTCAACCAAAAGCGCTAATAACCCTTTGGTTAACTGCGAATCAGAATCGCCCTGATACAGAACCTTACCATTATCCAGGGCTGCTGTTACATAAACTTGAGAAACACAGCCAGGAACTTTATTTTCTGGTAATTTATCAGATTCTGGAAACTCTTTCAGCTTCTGAGCATACCAAATTAGCTGTTCATAACGTCGTTTGGGTTCAGCAACCCGTTGGAAACGTTGAACAATTTTAGCTAGAGCAGGAGGTAAGGAATCTGTAGAGGAGGACATAACAGCAGGGAGGAATGATTGTTATAACTTTGAGTTTAAATTATCTGTAGAGCGATCGCACTTTCACTTTATCTGGTGTATGAGCAGTTCTTGACAGCTATTATTAACCACTACTCATCTATGAGTATATATTTTATTAAGTATGTAGTTTTTGCGGGCTGGTGCATTTGTCTGTAGCTGCAAGTTAGCTGGATTGCACAGTAGGAACCAAGCGGTGATGTTTGCAGGTGTACTACTTTCTATTTTAGCTTTTAGCGATCGCCCGGTGGCTTGTTTCCCCAGAGTACAGGTTTTGCCATCTTGCACAGAGATAAAAGTTTTGTCGCTGTTTTCTATGCCTTTTAACAAAAGGTTTGCAGGTAATACCAAAAATTATGGCAAAAAGCCTCTTCTTTATTAAGTAGTGAGAATAACTGTTAAATATTGATGCGATTTGGGGATGTTTTATTGAACTTGGTTCGGAAATATTTAGATGATGTTTTCGATGATTAACAAATTTCAGGAGCAAATCAGGTGTTAACCTCGACCTTACTAGCTGCTGCAACCACGCCCTTACAGTGGAGTCCAACTGTCGGTTTGATTATAGTTATCGCCAATATCATTGCCATTGCTTTTGGTAAATCTAGCATCAAGTATCCCAGTGTAGGCCCAGCATTACCATCAGCTAATTTCTTTGGTGGTTTTGGTTTACCTGCACTACTGGCAACCACTGCTTTTGGCCATATTTTAGGTGTTGGCATTGTCTTAGGACTCCATAACCTCGGCAGAATTTAGATTTTGCCTATATTCCCTTGCATTTGTTGATTCTTTTGTCTCTATTCTCAAGCCAGAGCAGGAACACTCTCTGGCTTTTTTGTCTTTAGTTGACACTCTCCTTTAAACCTTTATTTAACTTGACCTGAAATCCCTTGCTGTCACCGTAGCGGACAGATGGGAACTGTACAAGATTCGTCGCGGGAGTATAAAGGGTATAGGTGGCTACGCCTGGTATTCGCCCTACATTACCCACCCCAATTACTTGACGCGGAGAAATTTCAACCGTTTGCGGAGATGCTTCACTATCAAGGGTTGTCACTCCTGTAGTAATTGAACCAGCTTGCAGTTGATATTGAAAAGCCAAGCCAGAACGACCACAGAAAAGATTATTCGCTTGCATCCGCGACAAGCGGTCAAGCATTTGGATGGGAGAGGTTTCTGGGGTGAGTGCTTCGTCAACGCTTACCGTTGTACCGTGGATTAACAGACAATCTAGTTCAAAAAAACCAAAATCGAGCGATCGCATCCATTGTACTGTCTGCCGAGAAACACAATCCCACAGCATCTTAGCCGTATCTCCACCATACTTTGCCAATAGCTCAGGTGCATCCCCAGTCGCCCCCAGACCATGCAATATCAAACACTGTTCTTCCCACCAACCTTTACAAACCAAGGGTTCTAATTCACCAAGTCGTGGATTTTGCACCCGTTCCACCAGCTTCTCAGATTCTTTCCTCGGCCCCACCAAATCCCCCAGAATATACACAGCCTCAATCCCATCACCCTGACGCTTAATATCAGCCATCACCGCCTCATAAGCTGCCAAATTCCCTTCAATTCCGCTTAAAATTGCCCATTTGTTATTGGTCATTTGTTATTTGGTATTTGTCATTTGTTATTGGGTAGAGACGTTGCAGTGCAACGTCTGTCCAAATTTTGAATTTTGTTAGCGCAGCGTTAGCGAGTCCGCGTTCGCTTTTAGCGTCTCGAAGAGAGCTTCATTTTGAATTTTGAATTGATTTGTGCCTCATTACCTAGTACAAACGTGAGTAGGATCATCGGCCCTTTCGGCAAATTCTAAACCCTGCGCTAAACGCCAAGCAAATATTTTCGGCAATCCTTTTTCAATAATTGCTACACAGGTTTTTTGATAATCGTAAGGTACTTCTCGCAAATTCACTTGTTGAGTTTCTGTGTCAAAAATTACATAGGTTGCATTTGGTCGCCCATGTCGGGGTTCTCCCACAGAACCCACATTGATGATCCGTTTCAGGGGTGCTGTAAAGTTCATTGTCTGTGCTACTGTTTCTGTTTGGACACGTACCTGCAAACTACCCGTATCCAAAATACGCACATAAGGCACATGAGTATGACCACAAAACAGCACATCCGCCCCTGAGGAAATTACTCGCTCTAAGGCAGCAAAAGCTTCAAGTTCTGGCAATAAATACTCGTGGTTACTGTGGGGGCTACCATGAACAAAAGCTAAATTTTCTTGGCGTAAACTGTGAGGTAATTGAGCTAAAAATTCCCGATGTTCTGGATGAATTTCTTGATTTGTCCACTCATGAGCTAATTTTCCCCGTGTTTCAGCCAATAGTGAGGGGTAACTGCAATCGCAAGAATTCAGTCCTTCAACTATATCTTCATCCCAACAGCCTGCACAAGTGGGAATATCTAAAGAACGAATTTGGGCGACTACAGCATTAGGATATGGCCCATATCCCACTAAATCACCTAGACAAAAGATTTTCTCGGCTTTTTGTTGGTCAATATCTAACAAGACTGCATCCAAGGCTTCATAGTTGCCATGAATGCAGGACATAACTGCTATTTTCACTGTATATTCTCCTCAATAAGGATTTGTTTTACCTGTTGTTGGTACTGTATAAGTGCTGCTTCTGATAAATAGCAATCTTGCAAAGTTTGTCTAATTGCCAACTCGTCCAAGTTCTGTCCTAATATCTCTAGACCACAACGGTTCAGTGGTCTACCATTTAAGTAGCGTGGGACATCTAATTCTAGAAAGTCTGTAGTAGGAACACCTGCTACAAAATCGGCGTATAATGATCGCCCATCTGCAACATCAAAAATCCCCTTAGCACGGCTAACTTGTCCGTAAGCGCCGTGGGTGATTTCGTACCACAACTCTTGTAAGCTATCTTCATCAATCACTTGACCAATGCTAGGGGCACGCCACAGTTGAGTTTGCGAGATGCTAATGTCAATGGGTGCGCCTGGGACTATTTTTTCTGCCCAGCTATGATACTCTGAATCTCTGAGGTGTGGCGGTAACACAGCTACTGCATAGTAGGATAAGTTATCTAATATTTGCTGGACTGTGCTTAATTGCAAATAAAACCCCAGTTCAAAATAAACTGTTACTGCTGTTGTTAGCTGGTGATAAAAATCAACTACTTCACCATCACTAAAGACTTTTACCTCCGGAAATTCCGCCGCCAAGCGTGTTTGGTCAATGGGTACGTTCCCAGTCCCAGGAGAAAAGTAAATGATATTGCCTCCAGACACAGTATTTTGTATCTGTTGCCAAATCCAAGTAGTTTTACCACAGCCAGCCGGGCCAGCCACAACATTAATAATCGGTGTACTCATTCTTAAATGATAATCATTTTCATGCGACTTGCATAGTTTAATTTCTTTTAGGGAATTGGGAACGGAGAATAGAGAATGGAAGCAAAATAACCCTTGACCCTTGACAACCCCCTCCAGCTTGATTTGCACCAACCCACCTAGCAAAAATGGCAAGATAGATGCAGATGTTTCAGGTGTCCTTATGTTTCTAACTGTTAAAGACCTGGAAAAAATGCAGGCAGCTTATCCTGACTATCGCATGGAATTAGTTGACGGGAATATAGTTGTCATGAGTCCATCAGGTTACGAGTCGGAAGAAGTCGGAACTGAATTTGCAGCGTTGTTAAGGAATTGGGTAAGACCACGCAAGTTGGGACGCGTAGTTGGTTCCAGTGCAGGCTTTAGACTACCGAATACAGACTTACGCGCTCCCGATGTATCATTTGTCAGGGCAAATAGGCTCAAGCGTTCTACAGAAGATTATGCAGAATTGGTTCCTGACTTGGTGGTAGAAGTTAAATGTAAGACCGATTCCCTTGACAAACTCCGGCAGAAGATTCAAGAATTTATCAGCCTGGGGACTCAAATCGGCATTTTGATTAACCCGAAAACCAAAACTATGGAAGTCTACAATGGTGATGAAGTAGTGATATTACGAGATGGTGATGTGCTGACTTTACCAGAATTATTTCCTGGCTGGGAAGTGGCGATCGCTGATATTTGGTCGCCAGTATTTGAATAATCTTTATCAGTGCTCACGAAAGTCTCTACAATTCCTTTGTGAATTAAAAAATGTGACTCGATTTATGACAAATCAAGCTCCTATTCCAGTCATCGTCAACGGTGCTGGTGGCAAAATGGGACGTGAAGTGGTGAAAGCAGTAGCCCAAGCGCCTGACTTGAACCTAATGGGTGCAATTGACACTAGTCCCGAACTTCAAGGTCAAGATGCAGGCGAATTAGCAGGTTTAAGTGAACCTTTGGAAGTGCCAATTACCAATCAATTGGAACCGATGTTGGGCTATGTAGCAGGCGAAAGGCAGGGGCCTCCAGGGGTGATAGTAGACTTTACCCATCCTGATGCAGTTTATGACAATATTCGCAGTGCGATCGCCTACGGTATTCGTCCTGTGGTTGGCACAACTGGCTTAAGTGCAGAACAAATTCAAAGCCTGGCAAACTTTGCAGAAAAAGCTAGTACTGGTTGTCTCATCATTCCTAACTTCTCTATTGGCATGGTACTGTTGCAACAAGCTGCAATCACTGCTTCTCGATATTTTGACCACGTGGAAATCATTGAACTGCATCACAACCAAAAAGCTGACGCTCCCAGTGGGACAGCAATTCAAACAGCGCAATTATTAGCAGAACTAGGTAAAAATTTCAACCCGCCTCTAGTGGAAGAAACGGAGAAAATCCCAGGAGCTAGAGGCAGCCTCGCAGCAGAAGGCATTCGCATTCATAGCATCCGGCTACCAGGACTGATTGCCCATCAAGAAGTAATTTTTGGCGCACCTGGTCAAATTTATACTTTACGACATGATACGAGCGATCGCGCTTGCTATATGCCAGGAGTGCTACTAGCAATTCGTAAAGTCTTACAGTTAAAGTCATTAGTATATGGATTAGAAAAGATCCTGTAAACTCACAACTAAGCACTCAGCACCCATGCTTGTCCCACTGACCCGGCAGAAATTTGAACAAGTTATCCCCCTGATTGCTACTGGCCCCCAGTACAAATATTGCTGGGGTAAGTTCTCTAATTTCATCCAACGGCTACTAGTCTCCGTAGTAGCTGTAGTTGCGATTCTGATTGTAAAAACCGTTTTCAGACTAGAGTTTGGTGCCATAGTCTTTGTACTGGGGGTAGTCGGTGCTTTTTACTGGTTGTGGTATCCCGTCTTTCAAGCCAGTCTCCGGAACGTCAAATGTCGGCGTTACAAATACAGTGGCTTTTACCGAGGGCGAATACTCGATTGGTGGATTACAGACAAGTTGGTTGGCAAGCAAGAAACTGTCAACAGTAAAGGCGAATTGGTAATTGTAGAAAACCGGGAAAAGCGGCTTAACCTAGAAATAGGCGATGAAACAGGATTTAGTATCGAGTTTGACGTACCACTGCGCCCTTTTCACAAGGTAATTGCTCGCGGTCAATCTGCCGAAATGGTAGTCATGTCAAATCGGGCAGATTTGAGCGAAATTGTCGAATTCAGCGATGTATACATTCCCAGTCGTGACCTGTGGGTTAGTGATTATCCTTATGTGCGACAGGATTTCTTCAACGAAGTTAGTCGCCGCCTACGCCCAGACCAACAAGATAGACAGCCTCGGCGTCGCCGGAGAGTAGATGATTGAGGAGTGAAGATCAAGAAGATGACTGTTACTACGGCTAATATTCAGCTAGTTAATTCCCCCTACTACCATCTTGACCATAAGCTTGCCAAGCCAAGTCTACCAGCCCAGAAGCGATCGCAGCTGCTACAACCGCACTACCCTTGCGACTATCAATTGTAATATGTGGGACTAGAGAGTCTTGCAAGCGTTCTTTAGCAGCATCCACATGCAAAAATCCAGCAGGCGTAGCAACTATCAAAGCAGGTCGAATTTCTTCTGCTTCAATCAAATCCACCAGTGCTGTCAGTGCTGTTTGTGCTTGACCCACCACAAAAATCCCCTCTGGATAGCGCTTGGCTAGGGTTTCTATACCCCAAGCAGCGCGGGTTTGTTCTTTTTGGGGGCGTGTCAGGGTTTCCATGCTGCAATACACCGGATTAGCAAAGGTGTTTTGAATATCCGTGCTAATCCCCACCTGAACCATCGGTACATCTACCACTATGGTAGTGCGTGCCGCTAGAGCTGCTGCCCCTGCTTGCAAGGCACGCTCAGAAAAGCGAATTAAAGACTTATACTCAAAATCAGCTGTGGCATATATCACCCGCCGGACAATCTCATATTCTGCTGGTGAAAAGACATGATTGCCCATTTCACTATCAATGATTGCCAAACTTTGAGCATCACTTACGTGCCATTCCATTGTTGTTTAGCTTCTCAGATACCAGCTTTCAGCTTATCAGCTCCAGAGAGTACTAGCTCACCAAAGTTTGCCTTGACGGTTTGTAGTAAGCACTTTAGTGCTTAACAATTGCAGGACTAAAGTCCTTACTACGAACTGTTTTACACCTCACATTATTCTTCAGCCATTAGGATTCAGTAGTAGAAGGCGGGCGACCAAAAACTGGAGACAGGTAGGCAACTAAAGCCCCAATGAAAAAACCAGCGATATTCCGAAATAGAGGGAGCCATTCACTAGTACGTGTCACTACCGGGCCAATACCGAAGGCTATAAACAAAATCCCCCACAAAGGTGAGAAAATTAAAGCCCATTGCCAAGCAAACACTTGTTTGTCGGTACGGGGTTGAGCTGCAAATCCGCAAATCACTCCACCAACAATGGAAGTAATCAGAGTCAGAATCCATTGTTCTCGCGGTAGCCCTGGAACGACGTTACAACCGCCCTGAACCAAACAACCTTTAACTGAGTCTAAAGCTTGCAGGATGGCTTGGTCTTCGCCTTGTTCTCGAACAAAGTACAAATTCCCAAAGCGTGTTTGCAGTTCTATCCAGAAAGTCCGGGGTAACAGTTCATAAACTGCATCCCCTACACTAAAACTGAGAATATTACCACCACGAGAATCGGCAACTAACAAAATACTTTTATCATCCAAACCCCAATAATTGATCACTGCCCGACCAGGAGTGCGGTCATATTGAGTCAAGACTCGCAATTTCCAACCAGTGTCAACTTCAAATTGCGCTAAATCCTTGACCAGCTTTTCTTCTTGCAGGTCAGGGAGTGCTTTAGCTAAATCGACAACTGGGGTAAATGTGTTAGGTAGCAACTCAGGATTGTCATAAGCCAATGCTGGGGGAGAATGCATAGCCCAAATTGACCCAGCCAAAAAAAATACTGCAACGGATACTAGGATTTTTCGCCAAAAACAAGACTGCATGGACGTTTTTATACAAATATCAACAGTAAGGGTGAACAAGTTGTTTTAAAAGAGTACGGGAAAAGTGATACTTCTTTACACTTGTTTACTTTACTCTAATCTAGAGGATTTTATCTATGGGGATCTAGCTAGCAGCAAAATTAGTTGTCCAGGGTCAAGAGTCAAGGGTCAGGAGAGACGTGATTATACTCTTACGAGAAGCCGCTCTACGAGCGTCTACGCGTCTGTACAAGGTCATAGGTAAAAGTTTATTCCCTCCCGCACCCTGCACCCATGCTCCATGCCTCAATCTTCATCATCAAAATTATCTTTCCAGTTAACAGGGTCGCTGTAACCGTCATTAATGTTGCGGTAGGCTTCGGTTTTTGTCCGGCGATTTTCTGGACTGGGTACTTCTCGTTCTCCTAATGTGAGGTGTGGTTTTCCTGTTACTGGTAGACGTTCTACTGTTCGCTTGGGGGGTTTTTGGCGTGTGAAGGTTTTCCAGGCAGTTTTTACACCTACCACAAGGCTGCGTGTACCTGATTGTAAATTTTGAGCTTGTTTACGGGCATCATCGAGGCTTTTATCAACTTGTTTCACAACTTGACTCGCACTTTTGACGCCTTCGCTGACATCTTCGGTTAAATCGGTGATTTCTAAGCCTGTATTCCGAATAGCATTGAGAGTCGGAGGCAATTCCCTCGAAAGGGTATCAAATAACTTTTCGGCACTGCGAGCTGCTCTTGCTAACTCCTGCAATGCAGGTATAGCCACCACCAATACAGCAGTGAGACTGACGGCGACTAAGAGGATGGACATTCCCAGCCAAAACAGGGGATCAATCACGATTTATGTCATCTATGAACGTTCTAGATGCTGAGGAAGAGAATCTGAGTCTTCTACTTTCTGAGAAGCAGTTTTCCTGGTTTCTACAGCGTTTTGCCGTTTCAAGACTTGGCTCTCGCGCTGACTAGCATCTACACCAGCTGCAATTGCTTCCCGCAATCTGTCTAAGGTTTCATCCCAGTTTCGCAATGCGTTGGCAGAGAGACGGTCTGCTTGGATTTGTACACTTGTTGATAAATCTTCTGCTAATTCTGGTAAAGCATCGGCAGATTTTTTTAAAAGTTTACGGGTTTCGCGCCCTGTGCGTGGAGCGACAAGCAAACCGGTTAAGGCACCGATGGTTGCTCCTAGCATCAAACCGCCAATAAATACTCCAGAACGGTTGTTAGACATCTTGATTGTTTCTCTCCTTAGACCCATTTTAGGTGGGTTTTCTCCCCTTGCAAGACTCCAATGATCTTATTCACTTAAATCTACCGTGACAATATATCAGCTAGAAATGTTGCTTTGATGCTTGAAGTCATTTTGTTACAGTCGTTTTCCAAAAAAAGCGCCGCCAAATTTGCTGCCCTAGTAGCAGTAGACTGATAATTTGTCGCACTTGCTGGAGTTGCACCTGTAAGGCTTGGTTTTTCTGTCGCAGGTTATGAATTTTTTGCTCGCTAGTATGAATTTTATCGGGTGCTGGATACAGTATTGCATAGCTACGGCGTTCATAAGCAGTTAACCTATCTGCTATTCGCCCTAGACGCTGTTTCAGCTTCCATACTCGCCAAGCTACGTAGAGTAGTATTAGGGAAATCAGAGTGTTAATGATGACAACCACCGTAACCATTGTTTATTTTTACCTACTTTATCTAGGAAAGGGTTTTGAGGATGTGGTTCTGATCTGGCTCTGACTCAATCATAGCGGCAGTATTTTGGTATTTAGCAAGTGGGGATGGCAGAAATTAAATATCGCTAGATATACTACTCGGAGGTAGTGCGATCGCTTGAGATCTGCTCTCTGAATTTGGGGTAAGTCCTGTCCTCGATACAACAAGCGGGCGTGAAAAAGGTGAATTTTCCACGCCCGCAAAGATTGTATAGGATTAGGATCAGTTTTCCGATGCAGCTTCAGTGGCAGTTTCATTCAAGGGACGGATGTCAACAATCCTACCGCCTAGGCGGGTAATGCGTCGCATCTCATCATTCATGCGGCTATAGGGGACTTGAATCAGAATTGTACTGCTATTGCGAACCGGATAACTATTGTTCTCGGTTTGGTCGTTCTGCCGTAATCCTTCTACTTCGTACACAAAAACGCGATTGTCTGAGGTCGAATTTGACGCTCTCATCCGTGGCTGTCCCAACATGATGTTTCTATCTCCTATTGTGCGAAGGTGATGCTGGCAACCTTACCGCCCAGCTTGTTAATTTGCTGCAAAGTACTGGATAGTTGTTCGTAGGGGACAATGAACTCTTTATTACTACGACGAACTTTCGGATATCTGGGCAAACTGATAGCTGTGACTTCAATGCGGTAGAGGCGTGGGGTAGAACCCACTGACGATCTACCAAAGGTGCGATTGGGTGCAGTTCCTTGTTTGGAGGGTTGGTAAGCCCAACCTTCACTACCACCGGAAGGAGCAACGATCGCAGAAGCACTATTTTTAGCTAAGTCAGCTGCTAGACGAGAACTACTACCTGCTAGCTGGGAGCGATCGCTATTAGCATAACCCCGATACAGACGGAACATGCGGGTGAAACCAACTGTTCTCTGACCGACTCCTGTGGTTACGAGGTCACGGTAGTAGGGAACGATCGCATCTCCAAAGTAGGTATCATATTCTACAGAGTCAATATAAGAATCGATATCTGCCTCGAACCCTTGATTTTGGTAGCGATCAAGATGCTCAATCACTTCCGACTCATCATAGGGAGCACGTCCCAACAAATGTTTAAAGTTGAGTTCAATTACCCGAGTTTGAAAATGCGGATAAAGAAATTTGGTTTTGTATAAGTCTGATTTGGCAACCGCCCTGACAAAATCCCGGACACTAATTTGACCATTGGTCAGCAAAGACTCCAGGCTAGTGAGACGCTCTGACTGCATTAAGTAGTCGTTGCCTAATACTTGACGATAAACTGCCTGAATGACAATCTTGGCATCTTCTGGTGTCCAGTTGGGACGCAGTTCAATCGGGCGTGTTTGGTCAAACGCTGTAGTTCCCAAACGAGATGCTGCGGTTGTAATTGCCACGAATAGCTCTCCTTGTAGACTTGATGTTGCAAAATAGTGTTAAGAGTATGTCACGCAGGAGAAATATTTACTACCCGGCTACCCCTTTGATTGAGTCTTTGCAGAGTGGGGGAGAGTTGGTCATAGGTGACTAAATACTCACTCATACTACGCCGAATTTGGGGAGTGCGTCCTCTATCTGCTTGCATAACGCGCACTCGGTAAAGCTGTCCACGATCGCCTGCGACAGTTCCAGTCAGTCCCTTGCCAAAGCTAGGGGTTTGAACTGGAGTAGCCAAATTCAGCGCCAGATCCTGGGTTAACCAAGCAGATTTGTTTTTTCCTTGAGCGCGATCGCTGTTGGCATATCCCCGGTAGATTTGAAACATGCGGCTAAAGCCTACTGTTTTTTGTCCCCGTTGAGTTGTAAATCCCCGATAATAGGGAACGACTGATTCGCCAAAGTTTTCTTGATATTCCAGTGAATCAATATAGGAATTGATTTCCGCTTCGTACCCTTTTTGTGTATAGAGATTAACGTGGTAGGTAATCTCTGATTCATCGTAGGGCGCACGACCAAGCAGGTGCTTGTAGTTTAATTCGATGAAGCGGACTTGGGGTGTAGAGTAAAAGAACTTTTGCCGATATAATTCAGATTGTGCCAGTATCCGCACAAAATCTCGGACAGTAATGTTACCTTGTTGCAATAGTGATTCTGCACTGGTGAGGCGTTCACTTTGCATCAAGTGGTCATTACCAAATACCTGTCGATAAGCAGCATGAATTACTGCTTTTGCATCTTCATTTGACCGTAATTCCGTGGGGGATGTGCTGGCAAATGGCTCAAATCCTAGCTGACTGGCTGCCGTAGAACTAGTCATCACTGATCTCCTTAATTTCAATCAGAAAAAACTTGCCCAGAACCCCAAAAAACTGCCCATGCTAGAAAGTTAGCATTCCACAGCCTTGAGTTGTTCTGGGCAAAAGGAAACCCTTAGCTTAGGGCGTTGATGGCGTAATCGATGTAGGAATTTGCTTCTACAGCTGGATCACCACTCAATCCATGATTTGCTCTGATGTATTTGAGAGCTTCAACGTACCAGCTGGGAGATAGATCGAAGGTGCGGTTGATTTCTGCCAAACCACCAATTAAGTAGTCATCCAGAGGACCTGTACCGCCTGCAATTAGACAGTAGGTGATGATGCGAATGTAATAACCAATGTCCCGCGCACACTTGGCTTTACCTGTGGGGGTGGAAGCAAAGTTGTTACCCTGCATTTGGGTGGTGTAGGGAAACTTTTGATAAACTGCATTAGCTGCGCCATCAGCTAGACCTTGAGCTTTAGAGCTCAAAGCTTTAGCAGCATCAAGACTGGCAGCAGCTTGACGGAAGCGACCAAATGCGACTTGAATTTCTGTGGAGCTGAGAAACCGGCCTTGAGAATCGGCGGTAGCGACGGCTTCGGTTAAAGGTGTTTTCATGCTGATTATTCTCTCAACAAATTATGTAAGGTTGTGCGTCAGAAACTAGGAATCATGAATTGGTGAGCAGTTTACTAGCCTACTGCCGATGCAGCACGATCAAAGTAACTACCCACTTCCGCCATTAAAGAGCTACAGTCACCACGGGTAACACCGTTGGGGTCGTTGGCGATCGCAATTGCAGCTTCTTTCATCTTGGTCACACCAGCAGCTACGGAACCACCGGGAACGCCTAATGCTAAATAGGTTTCACGCAAACCATTCAAGCAGCGATCGTCTAAAACACTAGCATCACCTGCAAATACAGCGTAGGTAACATAGCGTAGGATAATTTCCATATCCCGTAAACAAGCAGCCATGCGACGGTTGGTGTAAGCATTACCACCTGGTGCAATCAACTGGGGTTGCTCTGCAAACAATGCCCGTGCTGCATTGGCAACGATTGTGGATGCATTACCTGTAATCCGGTTAACAACATCCATGCGCTTGGTACCAGCAGATACCATATCCTTCAATGCATCGATTTCTGAATCGCTGACGTATGTGCCTCGAGTATCAGCTTGGGAAACTACTTTAGTAAAAGCGTCAAGCATTCCAGCATCTCCTAATAATTTTTACTATGCTGTCGATTCAAATTTGGTTCAAAGCTTGAGTGTTGATTTGGGTATGCATAGTCATTGATGCAAGATAGCTCCACTATCATCAGACACAGCAAATAGTCACCAGTGAGTCAAATTCACTTGACAATCAGGGCAAATTTACCCTTAAACTATTAGCTAGCTCCGATTTACTAACGGTACAGCTATAAATCAATACTGCGAATATCCCCAACAAACATTTTGCCCAGACTCACAAGCCCAGTTAATGAAATGGCTGATCATCAATTTCTCAGAAACTGAATCCCATCCATCAAGGGCAGAGAGTGCAGTGGTTTTCTGAACCTAAATTTGATTAAAGCAATCCATTTGTGCAAATTTTGTGCAATTTTGAAAGTGTCGCCAGAGAATTGGTTAAAAAATATTAAGAAAATGCTGAAACCCAGTCAGGGTAAGGATTACTTCTATTTTATTTTTGTCTTTAGACTTAACTTGTTGTTACATTGAGTAATATTTAGATACATTTTAGGCAAGCAAAATCTGATCATTCCAGTTTCTAGAAGAAACCAAGGTTTTTCTAACCAAAATTCCTCTTAATATTTCTTAATTAATTAAACACAGCAAAACTACCAGGATGACGAATGCCATCCTGGTAAAAGGAAATATTATTAGTATAATTTATTACTAAATACTCAACACGGACATGCGCCCACTACCCTGATAGCACTCACAACTTTTTCAAGCTACATAATCAAAGAGCATAGTATTCATGTAGCGATCTGCCCATTCTGTACCAAAAGATTTCTCAAGAACTCGCCGGGTTTTATCATTTTGTTGTTGCTTTGTACAATAATTTCGTTGTCCTGCCAGCACCTTGGAGATGTCAAGATTTGATGTGAGAGGCTTTTCTGTACTAGCAATCTGACAATGGATGGTTAAAAATTCCCGAACCCGGTTGAGAAACTGATCTTCTTCTTGAGAGTCTCCTGGACGCACAAACAAACAAAATTCCGAAAAGATATCGCCCCATGCAGGTAAAGCCCGTGGTTGGGAAAACGGCATCTCAGACAAAACAGATAACTGTTGATAGTAGCGTTCTGGTAGAGTGCGATCGCTACTTACAGGAGACAAATCAGCGATCGCCGCACTAATGGCCCTTCCTCGCCCACCAACCAAATCTGTACCAAAGATCGGTAGCGCATATTCAGGATTAGGGAACATCACACAATGCAAAATATCTAATCCACTCCCAACCTGAGCCAATTCTAAATGCAGTTTGCGAAATTGCGGCGTCTGGTAGCAATGATTTTCAATGATTAGTTTTTCGCCTTCCAAATACCCCTCAACATAACCTAAACCTTCTGGAACAGAGTAAGGGGCGATATCCAGGTGTTGTTGCCAAATTTCTTCAATGCAATCCGCCAACCTGTGGATTAGGGAATGCTGACGGCTTCTTAACGACGCTTGCATAGACTTCAACATACGCTTCTCTTTGAGTATAGGATTAATACCTACCTTGGCGTATAGTTCGTGCAAAATGTGTGCAGTCTTCATTCCGTCTGGGATTGAAAATCCCAACCTCATAGCGAAAATCCGTTTTTAATAGACTGTGCATAAAGTAGAAAATACTAAATTTGCTCTGATTAACTTTGTCGGAAATAGAAAATACCCAGTCCTCTTGAAGAGGACTTTGGCTCTGAGATGACGGTTTACAACCTTTGGCGAAGTTTGTGTGTACACGATAGCCGTGAGTTCGGAGAGGGACAGGTTTTGCGTAGCAAAATCAGGGTGAGGTTTCTTAGAGGCTGGGTGATCAATCTGAAAATGGCATCACCAAAGATTATTGTGCTTGACTAATTTTTGTAGCTTGACGGAAGGTAATCAGCAGGTTTAAAAACTTGTCGGGTTCAAAACTCAAGGGGTCAACTTTTTTACCAGAACGGTCTACTGCTTGATGCGTAGTAATGCGCTCAATGGGAATTTGACTTTGGGCAATTAACCAAGCAAGAGAATAATATTGAGCTTCTGTATAGCCACTATGGCCTTTGATGTTGCTAACTCCCCAAGCATCTGGAGGCGTTTCTAAGGAAACGTGATAAGCAAAATTGTTTACAGACGGTGGCAAACTGGGATTAGTTTGCACAGTTTCTGGCCCATTAGCACCGACAAATACAGAATTACCAGCACCAA
Organism: Goleter apudmare HA4340-LM2; assembly: GCA_019359495.1. Lineage (GTDB taxonomy): Bacteria > Cyanobacteriota > Cyanobacteriia > Cyanobacteriales > Nostocaceae > Goleter > Goleter apudmare. The sequence goes on along the minus strand of JAHHHF010000089.1, from coordinate 75,784 downwards.
AGGCTCGTTTATCGGGCGGGACTAGATACACAACTGTCCCGTCTTGCTTAATTAAAGAGTGGTAACTGGCTTGAACATTTTCGTCACTATGAGGTGCTTGGAAAAAATTCACGGCACTGGAAGCGGAATTAGCCGTTTCATGAATTACTACAATTGGTTCATGATAGGCAGATACACCATTGATATCAGTGGCGAACCTCTCTCCATAGTTAGTGGGGTTGACCGAGGCAATTTCATATCTGGGTCTATACTGTGCAAAAGCCTCAGTGGTTTTGTATTTGACTGTTGTTGGATTTTGCTTAACTGGTACTTTGGTTTGATTTTGCTTAATTGGTGCTTTGGTTGGAACTGGAGATACAGGAACCTTTTGAGATTTTTCCGGTTCGGTTTTCGCTGATTGGAATTCCACCTCTGGAGTTTGATTCCAGCTGATAGGCCCTGGATATGATGTTGCTGTCTGATTTTGCAGTTTTGCAGTTTCCCCAACCAAGAGGGCACCAGCCAGACCAATTAACAACAAAGAAATTAATATAATTTTGCTAGCCCAGTCCCTAAAACTCATTTTTTTATACTTGTAAAACAGCTGAAATTAATCTTAATATCTTAATTTAACTGAAAAAAGGATACTAGTATACCCGCAAATCATAAGTAATTACTTTAAGGTATGCTTCAGTCTATGGCGTGATGTTGATAGTGAACTTTGTGTAGATTATTCATCTCCACAAAGTAGTATTGACAAAATGAAACTCAGCCTCAAGTTTGATTTTGTTAAGCTTTGTCATGAAAGTTGCAACTTACGGATTATGTAGTTTGCTGCTCATTCCTAGGCGAGTATGATCAATTACGAATTAGTTTGAATATTCTCTAACTGCTGCTGAAGGTAGGTGAGAATCGCCTGTGTTCCTTGCTCGACAATTTCTTCTGGCGGCGAGGTTAGTTGATGATTGTGATGGAGGTATAGGACTATTAGTTTGGAGAGTTGACTAATTTCTGGTGGTAGGCTGCTGAGTTGATTGTTGTGGAGGTATAACTCAGTCAAGTTAGTGAGTTGACCGATTTCTGGCGGCAGGCTGCTGAGTTGATTTTCATGAAGAGATAGCTCAATTAAATTGGAGAGCTGACTGATTTCTGGTGGTAGGCTGCTGAGTTGATTTTTATGAAGAGATAACTCAGTCAAGTTAGTGAGTTGACCGATTTCTGGCGGTAGGCTGCTGAGTTGATTATTGTGCAGGTATAAAACTCTGATCTGAGAAAGTTGACTAATTTCTGGTGGCAGGCTGTGGAGTTGATTATTGTGGAGATGTAACTCTCTCAGGTTGGTGAGTTGGCTAATTTCTGGTGGTAGACTGTGGAGTTGATTATTGTAGAGGTGTAACTCCGTCAGGTTTGTGAGTTGGCTAATTTCTGGTGGTAGGCTGTCGAGTTGATTATTGTGGAGAGATAACTCAGTCAGGTTGCTGAGTTGACCGATTTCTGGCGGTAGGCTGCTGAGTTGATTATTGTGCAGGGATAGTACCGTCAAGTTGGTGAGTTGACCAATTTCCGATGGCAAGAAAATCAGTTCATTGTTGTGCAGGTACAGTATTGTCAAGTTTGTGAGTTGGCTGATTTCCGATGGCAAGAAAATCAGTTCATTGCCAGCGAGGTACAGCACCGTGAGGTTAGAGAGTAGGCTGATTTCTGGTGGCAGGGTAATTAGTTGATTGCCGGCAAGGTATAGCACCGTGAGGTTGGTAAGTTGACTAATTTCTGGCGGCAAACTCATCAGTTGATTGCCAGCGAGGTATAACTGCGTGAGGTGGGTAAGTTGGCTGATTTCCGGCGGCAGACTCACTAGTTGATTGTTATCGAGGTACAGCTGTGTGAGGTTGGTGAGTTGGCTAATTTCTGGCGGCAAACTCATCAGTTGATTGTTATCGAGGTACAGCTGTGTGAGGTTGGTAAGTTGGCTAATTTCTGGCGGCAAACTCATCAGTTGATTGTTTGAGAGGTCTAGCTCTGTTACCTTTTCCTTGGCGACTTGTTCAATGATTTGCAACAGTTCTTCGTTTGTCACCTGCAAACCTCACTAATTAAGTAGCCATATTTATCAGAATAGTGTATCGCAACTTCAGCAATCAGCCTGTTCAGAGAAGAGAGTCATTACACAAGCTGCTACGTACGCATTTACGCATTTTTTCTGTGGCAGTTTGTATAATGCTCAAGGCAACCTCCAAATTGTATCCATCTGTCTTGTTTGCGAGTGGACTAGAAAAGCTAGCACAACTGTGCTGCCATGATTAAGATTAATCAGCAGACTCAATCAACTTGTAACCCCAAGGTTTCAGAGCTGCGATCGCTATTTCTTCAGTGACACCTTCATAAGCCTCCCATTCAAAGGGGTGTTCTTTGGGATGTCCTTCACCGACATTACCTGCGACTTTGATCACTGGAAAGCCTGCTACATTATGGCGCTCTAAGCCTTTGGGCAGAGCTAATTGGATTTTGTGTCCTACGAACTTCGCTGTCGCCCTGGAATTCGCTACAGATTCACGGATTAAACAGATATCACCAGCATTCCCCCAAGTCGTTTCGTAGATGTAGAGGAATGATATATAGGCTTGTGGTTTGATGGCTCTTTTTAGAACTTGCATTATCTGTAATCCTTACACGAGAAGTGAAAACTCATAAGCTGACGCGCGTCTCAATTATATAAACACTCTCTATGGTCGTTAACTGTTAACGGTTGACGGTTCTTAGCCATCAGATACATGTACAAATTAAATGCGTCACAGCTTATAAGCATTTTCGAGGCATTGGCTACAACTACTTTAATTTTGTAACCCTAATCAAAATAACGTTTATGGCGTTTTGATAGCAATCATAATAAAGCTTCCGGGTACACAAACTTTTTCTACAGGGGAATTGGGTATGGGCGGCGCTCAGTGTTAGACTGAGCGCAGTCAAGGTCAGAACGGACATAGGGCATAGGGTGATGGGGATGATAAACCTTGACCGGAGACGCTCCTAAATAAATACCCAAACCCTGACTTGATAAAATCTTGCCGCAACTTTCCAAATTTTGGCAAATAATAAGTTAAGTCGAGTATCACCAAACTCACTGAATTTCCTCATGTCCTCTAGGAAAATATGACTCATCCTTTCCTTGAACGTCTGCGTAGTCCGGAACTCCCGGTGATCGTCTTTGACGGTGCAATGGGAACTAACTTGCAAACCCAAAACCTCACGGCTGAAGATTTCGGAGGCCCACAATATGAAGGTTGTAACGAATACCTAGTCCACACTAAGCCGGAAGCTGTCGCCAAGGTTCACCGCGACTTTCTGGCTGCTGGTGCGGATGTGATTGAAACCGATACCTTTGGCGCTACTTCCATTGTGCTGGCAGAATATGACTTGGCAGACCAAGCATATTACTTGAGCAGGAAAGCCGCAGAATTAGCCAAGGGTGTGGCGGCGGAATTTTCTACGCCAGAGAAACCCAGGTTTGTCGCGGGTTCCATCGGCCCCACAACTAAACTCCCTACCTTGGGACACATTGACTTTGACACCATGCAAGCGTCTTTTGCTGAACAAGCTGAAGCCCTATGGGATGGTGGCGTTGATTTATTTCTGATCGAGACTTGCCAAGATGTGCTGCAAATTAAGGCGGCGCTGAATGGAATTGAAGAAGTCTTTGCCAATAAAGGCGCAAGACGCCCCATGATGGTGTCTGTGACAATGGAAAGCATGGGCACTATGCTGGTAGGGACAGAAATTAGCGCTGTGCTGACAATTTTGGCACCTTACCCAATTGATATTCTCGGTCTCAACTGTGCCACAGGCCCAGACTTGATGAAACCACATATCAAGTATCTGGCAGAACATTCACCTTTTATTGTTTCCTGTATTCCCAACGCGGGTTTACCGGAAAACGTCGGCGGTCAAGCGCACTACCGCCTGACACCGTTGGAATTACGGATGTCTTTAATGCATTTTGTGGAAGATTTGGGTGTCCAAGTGATCGGGGGTTGCTGTGGGACACGTCCAGAACACATTCAACAACTTGCAGAGCTTACTAAAGACCTGAAACCAAAAGTTAGACAGCCTAGTTTAGAACCAGCAGCAGCATCAATTTACACCACTCAGCCCTACGACCAAGACAACTCTTTCTTAATTGTTGGTGAACGTCTCAACGCCAGTGGTTCTAAAAAGTGCCGCGAATTACTCAACGCCGAAGATTGGGATGGACTGGTATCAATGGCGCGGGCACAAGTCAAGGAAGGCGCGCATGTCCTCGATGTCAACGTTGATTACGTGGGACGTGATGGCGTGCGGGATATGCACGAATTAGTTTCCCGCATTGTCAATAATGTCACACTGCCTTTAATGCTCGACTCCACGGAATGGGAAAAGATGGAGGCTGGTTTAAAGGTGGCTGGCGGTAAGTGCTTGCTCAACTCCACTAACTACGAAGATGGGGAACCCCGGTTCTTGAAAGTGCTGGATTTGGCAAAAAAATACGGTGCTGGCATCATCGTTGGTACAATTGACGAAGACGGCATGGCACGAACTGCCGAGAAAAAGTTTCAAATTGCCCGACGTGCCTATCGTCAAGCTGTAGAGTATGGGATTGCGCCTACAGAAATCTTCTTTGATACCCTAGCTTTGCCTATTTCCACCGGGATTGAAGAAGACCGAGAAAATGGCAAAGCCACCATTGAGTCTATCCGCAGAATTCGCCAAGAATTGCCAGGATGTCATGTGATATTGGGTGTATCTAATATATCCTTTGGTTTGAACCCAGCTGCGCGCATTGTCCTCAACTCGGTATTTTTGCACGAAGCAATGATAGCAGGAATGGATGCAGCCATTGTTAGCGCTAGCAAGATTTTACCGTTGTCGAACATTGAGGCACGCCATCAAGAAATTTGTCGCCATTTGATTTACGATCAGCGCCAATTTGAGGGTAATGTTTGTGTTTACGATCCCTTGGGAGAACTGACAACATTGTTTGCTGGGGTGAAAGCCAAACGCAACACGGGTATTGATGAAAATCTTCCTCTACCAGAACGCCTGAAGCGCCATATCATTGACGGTGAACGCATCGGGTTAGAAGCACAACTGACAAAAGCCTTAGAAGAATATCCCCCCTTGGAGATTATTAACACCTTTCTGCTGGATGGCATGAAAGTAGTGGGCGAGTTGTTCGGTTCTGGGCAAATGCAGCTACCCTTTGTCTTGCAATCTGCGGAAACCATGAAAGCGGCGGTGGCTTATTTAGAACCGTTCATGGAAAAGTCAGAATCAGGTAACAATGCCAAGGGCACTTTTATCATTGCCACAGTTAAAGGCGATGTTCACGACATTGGTAAAAACCTGGTAGATATCATCTTGTCCAACAACGGCTACAAGGTGATTAACCTGGGAATTAAGCAGCCAGTAGAAAACATTATCCAAGCCTACGAACAGCACAAAGCTGATTGTATCGCCATGAGTGGTTTGCTGGTGAAATCTACAGCCTTCATGAAAGAAAATTTGGAGGTATTCAATGAGAAGGGAATTACTGTCCCCGTTATTTTAGGCGGTGCGGCGCTGACTCCCAAGTTTGTCCATGAGGACTGCCAAAGAACCTATAAAGGTAAGGTTGTTTATGGCAAGGATGCCTTTTCTGACTTGCACTTCATGGATAAATTAATGCCAGCCAAGACTGGTGGTAACTGGGATGATTTCCAGGGATTTTTGGATGAAGTTAGCACTTCAGAAGCGATAAATCAGGACTCAGCACTCAAAACTCAGCATACCCTGCGGGAAGCCGCAGTAGCGTCTACAGAACTCAGCACTGAAGTAGATACTAAGCGATCGCAAGCAGTAGCGGTAGATATCGAACGCCCTACGCCGCCTTTCTGGGGCACAAAGTTGTTGCAACCAGCAGATATTTCCCTGGAGGAGGTATTCTGGTATTTGGATTTGCAAGCTTTGATTGCTGGACAATGGCAGTTCCGCAAGCCGAAGGAGCAATCTAAGGAAGAATATCAGGCTTTTTTGGATGAGAAGGTGTATCCAATTTTGGCCAGTTGGAAGCAACGGGTAATTGAGGAAAATCTGTTGCAGCCGCAGGTGGTTTATGGGTATTTTCCTTGTCAGGCTGAGGGGAATACGCTGTATGTTTATGAAACGAACCGCAGAGGCGCAGAGGAAGCAGAGGTAAGAGTTAAGTTTGAGTTTCCCCGTCAGAGGTCTTTGAGGCGGTTGTGTATTGCAGATTTCTTTGCACCGCAGGAGTCGGGAATAATTGATGTCTTCCCCATGCAGGCGGTGACTGTGGGTGATATTGCTACGGAGTTTGCCCAAAAGTTATTTGCAGATAATCAATACACTGATTACCTGTATTTCCACGGTTTGGCGGTGCAGGTAGCGGAAGCGCTGGCTGAGTGGACACATGCCAGAATTCGCCGGGAGTTAGGCTTTGGGGCGGAAGAACCCGATAACATTCGGGATATTTTGGCACAGCGCTATCGTGGTTCAAGGTATAGTTTTGGCTATCCGGCTTGTCCGAATATCCAGGATCAGTACAAGCAGTTAAATTTGTTGGAAGCTGACAAGATTAACTTGTATATGGATGAAAGTGAACAGCTTTATCCAGAACAGTCTACGACAGCGATTATTACTCATCACCCAGTGGCGAAGTACTTTAGCGCTTAATCTGCTTTAACATTCATCGCCAGGGTGCAGCATTGCTGATAACCCGCCGGGAACTCAAGTTCCCGGCTAATAGTTCAAGTCTACTGAAGTAGACTAAGGATTTTGAGAGCTATTCAGTCATCTACCCTTCTCCGTCAGGAGTACGGGAACACTTCGTGTACAGATGACTTTTGCTATGAGGAAGGAACTTCAGTTCCTTGCGGGACATAACTTTTACGTTCAGTTGTCAATTCTGTAAAGTTTGGCAACAGATTCAAATCCCCCAAATGCAACCCATATCTAATTTTGGTAATTACGAATTACGAAGCTGTATCTGTTGTTGTAGCCAAAGGCGAAAAGCTTTTAATGTTGCATTTCTACCTGCGGTTTTACTTTGCTCCAAATATTGCAAAATCGGTTCAATTAAGGGAATATTAGGAAAATTTAGGCTTTGTTGAGATTCTACATAACAACCATCTTGCAGAAGATTAATTTGTAATTTACCTTTTTCAAATCGCCAAAGTTCAGGTACTTTTAGTGCTTCATAAATATGAGGATGAGTTCGAGAAGTTATATCAATTTCTAAGGCTAAATCTGGAGGTGGATCTACTGCTAAATCAAGTCGTTTCTTCCCACGAATCTTAGCTTCGTTTTTGATATAAAAACACTGGTCAGGTTCTATCCCTTGTAGCATTGTTTGATTTTTAAATGTCGTAGAACCCAGACTAATAAACTCAATATCTAAAACTTCCAATAAAGCCTTAATTAAATCACCAATAATTTCTTTGTCATACTCATGTTCTGGCAATGGCGCCATAATCTCTAATATTCCCCTGTCATAAGCTATTCTGGAGGCGCGGTGTTCGCCTAAATCTTCAAGAATTGTCTCCAATTCTTTCCAGGTGACATCTTTCAACAGGACTTTTTGTCCGGGTGGAACATAGATGCGCTTTATTTCCAACAACATCATTTTTGCTCCCAGTAGTTCATGCTTAAGTTTAATCTAGTTGAGGGATGCGATCGCCTTAACCATAAAAGAGAATAGGCAATAGGTAAGCCTAATTGCTTGACACCCATTGCCCGACTGATGCAAATATTTGCGTCTATTTACACGGAATTTTCCAACTGTTCTTCAGCAATCCAAGCGCCGTGGAACCCATAAGGCACCCGTTGGGGAATCAAAACCCGCGCCACAGGTGTACTAGTCACATCTTGGGCATTGAGTACCACCAATTCAGAAGTACCTGCACCTTCGTCACGGACGAAAGTAATCAGCCAGCCATCATCTTCATCTGTTGCGCCGGGACGTGGTGCAAATACGGCTTCACCGCCATAGCGTCCTTTGCCAAATTCGTGGGTTTGGGATGTGCCATTGCTGAGGTCATATTTAATCACACCATCGAATAGTGGTAGGGGAGTGGGTGCTGCTTTGCCGATGTAACCGTATCGTGTTTTTTGCCCCAAAAAGTTTTCATTGATGCGGGGAAACTCCCCTGCTACATCATCTAGCCTCTGTTCACTGACTTTGCCTGTTTTTAAGTTAAATCGCCACTGATGCAAGCGAGGAATATTGGCATCTGGATCGGGTTGTGTGTCATCGATGGCTAAAACATTAGTAGAACTCATGCGACAGGCGATTAACACCACTTCATCCCCTGCTTCGTAGGCATTGAGGGTATGAAAAACGTAACAAGGGACACTCTCAAACCATTGGATATTGCTGTTGTCACCGAAACGTGGAACAATGCCAAAGCGACTAGGGCGATCGCTCTCGAACTTGATTAATGCCCCTCCCTTTGCTACACGTTCCGCATTAAAAGTCAAGGGTAAATCCATGAAAATTGTGTAGTTTTCGCTGATGGCGAAATCGTGCATCATTACCGCCATCGGCAGATCAATGGGTACTGTTCGGACTAACTTACCTGGCTCGGAAACTACACTATATTGCAGGTATGGAGGGGTAAATGAGTAGCCAAAAAACATCATTTCGCCTGTGGATGGGTCTACCTTGGGATGGGCAGTAAAGGCAGAAGCTAATTGACCATCGTAAGTATACTCACCAATTGTCTGTAAATCAGGGACTTGAATCTTGTGAGGTACACCCCCTTCCCACAGGGCCATTAGTTGCCCAGTGTGCCACACCAGCGCCGTATTGCCAGTATTCTTGCTGTAACCTTGGGGGAGGTCTATCTGCGGCGGTTCTAACAATCCACTCCAAATAGCCTTACCTGCTTCTTGCTCGATTTTCCATCCTGCTGTCTGCACATAGCGATTGCGATAAGTTGCTTGACCGTTGCTAATTCTCACACCATGTAACATCCCATCCCCATCAAACCAGTGGTATTTACCTATGGGCGACCATTGAGGATTGGGGCCATTACGGACAAACATCCCCGACAGTTCGGCGGGTAGTTGACCAATCACTGGCAACGTGTCGGTGGTGATTTCTTCGCGGACTGGGGCAAAATTGCCATCAAGATAAGGATTGACTGCTGTTATTGTCATTGGGTTGGTTGGCATAGCTAGTGAATTTAATTACAGCACTTTATTCAATAAACCTGATATTAGCGATCGCTAATATCAGGTTTCGCAACTAAGTTGGGTATTTGTCTGGACAGGTTGTGATACGCTATCTGCGTTAGCAGTGTCGAGGTACGGAAGATGAGTAAACTGCGGGTGGGGTTACTGTTTGGTGGTCGTTCTGGAGAGCATGAAGTTTCAATTTATTCTGCAAGAGCGATCGCTACAGCTTTAAGTACAGAACCAAATGCTAGCAAGTACGAAATCTTGCCGTTCTACATCCAAAAAGATGGACGTTGGCTAGCAGGAGAAGTACCCCAAAAGCTTCTAGCATCTGATGTACCCCTGCTGGAATCTTTAGAATCAATCCCCCAAGCCCAAAATCAACTCACATCCAACCCCCAAAACCAAATCCTCAGCCGTTGGCAATCACCCTCCCAAGTAGCTGAGGTGGATGTGTGGCTGCCTGTGCTCCACGGTCCCAATGGTGAAGATGGTACAATCCAAGGTCTACTCACCTTGATGCAAGTCCCCTTTGTCGGTTCTGGGGTCTTAGGTTCGGCGTTGGGGATGGATAAGATTGCCATGAAAATGGCCTTTGATCAAGCTGGACTACCGCAAGTGAAGTATAAGGCTGTAACAAGAGCGCAAGTTTGGTCAAATCCTTGTGTCTTTCCAAAACTTTGTGATGAAATTGAAGCCGCGCTGGGCTATCCCGCTTTTGTCAAACCTGCTAACTTGGGTTCATCGGTGGGGATTGCTAAAGTGCGATCGCGTACAGAATTGGAAGCGGCATTAGATGCAGCTGCTGGCTATGATCGCCGAATTATTGTAGAAGCTGGTGTCATAGCCAGGGAAGTAGAATGTGCCGTTTTGGGCAACGATCAACCCCAAGCCTCTGTGGTGGGTGAGATTACCTATGACGGGGATTTTTATGATTATGAAACTAAATATACTCAAGGCAGAGCGGATTTACTGATTCCCTCACCATTACCAGATACCATCAGCCGTCAAATTCAGGATATGGCATTACAAGCATTTGCGGCTGTAGACGCTGCTGGGTTGGCAAGAATAGACTTTTTCTATGTGGAAGCGACAGGGGAAATCTTAATCAACGAAATCAACACATTTCCAGGTTTTACCGCCACTAGTATGTACCCTCAACTGTGGGCACATAGTGGCATTTCTTTCCCAGAATTAGTAGATCGGTTAATTCAACTTGCCTTAGAAAGATATTCTATTGGTAGGGAATAGGCCATTGGGGAGCCAGCTGCGTGGGCGGGTTTCCCGACTTAAGCAAACTGGCGTCATTGGGCATTGAGAACTTTTACTGAGCGGCTTGCCTTGAGCGGAGTCGAAAGGAGCCGAAGTATTAAGCATTGTTGCTTATTGTCTATTGCCCATTTTCTATTACCTATTGGCGAAAAGTGCTGTTTTTTGGCTATTTATTGTAATTAGTAGCCTAGATTGCACAAAAAAGCTACTAAAATCGGAGATTTGGCTACGGATACCTGATTTTTCACTCCTCCAGTACAATCATTGATCTAGAGGGGTACAAATCTGAAAGTAATCATGGAAAATAGTCAGAGTGTACAGCACGAGCTAACCCAACCTACAAGGACTACTCTCGAGCTGACAGATAGTAAATCGACAGCAGGAGACAGCACGCAAATTCTGATGCATTTGCTGACACGCAATCCTTGGGTATTGTTAGTTGGGTTGTTAACAATGTTCCTAGGAAGTGCTGCCTTTGCCTTGTACAGCCTGGGTTCGGTTGGGTATGCCAAACAGTCGCAAGCACCAGAGCAGATCCCAGAGACACCCAATGTGTTTGACCAAACAACTAATACACCCTCTGAAATGAGCAATCCCATACCTTTATGGATGGTTGTAGCGATCGCCCTCAGTTGTGGCAGTGGTTGTTTGGTAATTATGCGCTTAATCAATCAGCCAACAGAGCGTCAAAAAGTCCAGAAACCAATTAAACGTTATCAGGCAACTTTAGTAGAAAGCCATCAGCGCCGACGCCAACTGCAAAAACCCAAAAATTCGCCAGTGTTTTTGCCAACGTCATCACTCACACCCATGAGAAAACCCTTAATGACTGTTTTGCCAGTAGAACACACACATCGGCTAAATAATCATCAAGAATCATTGGCAGAGTTGTTGGATCTCCGCAAACAGAGTTCTTTGTCTACTCTTTTACGCAAGTAATAAATGCAAATTTGTCAAATGATGATCTAGCTTTCAGGGCACGGGATACTGTGCCTTTATTTATGGGCGATCGCTTTTTTAAGTTGTCGCCATATTATTAATTTAGTATAATAACATACCTATAAATTAGAAGTTGCTGCCAAGGTCGGCCCAAGTTAGGACAGGTAATAGGCTCTAAATATCAGCAACAGCAAAGTTATTTCTTGTGAATTTTGGGAATACTAAAGCAAGTATTGCCTGTGCCTAATTACACAAGATTAACTCTGGTCTATGACAAAACAATTCTCCAAATAGCTTTGAGGAGAGATCATCCGCTACTAACCTATAACCTGTTGAAGTGTTGAAAAATCTCCCTACATCGTCAACCCACAAAACTTGCGGTATGCAACTCATGTCAGCCATAAGCTTATCTCCCCTTTCCTCGCAACCCCCTGTGATTTTAGTAGCTGATGATGACAAATCAGTCCGACGGCTGCTGCGTAGAATTATGGAACGTGAAGGCTATGGAGTAGTCGAAGTTTGTGATGGTCAGCAGTGTTTAGATGCTTACGAAACTGTCAAACCAGATATCGTTTTGTTAGATGCTATGATGCCTGTCATGGATGGTTTTACTTGCTGCAAGCAGCTGTTGCAAGTTGCTAGGAATAATTTGCTCTCAGCACTCACAAATTTTAATACCGACTCGGCTCTAGGCAACACTGTGATTGCAAAACTATGGGAACGCACGCCCATATTGATGATTACTAATCTGGATGACGAAGATTCTGTAAATCGTGCCTTTGATGTGGGTGCAACTGATTATGTTACCAAGCCAATTCAATTGACAGTGTTGCGGCTGCGGTTGCGACAACTGCTGAAACAAGCACAAGTTTACAAACAATTAGAAGCCGCAAATCAAGCATTGCAGCAACTTGCAACTGTCGATAGTTTAACCGACTTGGCAAATCGTCGCCGCTTTGATGATTATCTTCATACCCAGTGGATTAATTCGGCACAAGAGGAATCACCTCTGTCACTGATTTTATGTGATATCGACTTTTTTAAATTTTATAATGATCAATATGGTCATCCGGCTGGAGATATCTGCTTACAAAAGGTAGGCCATGCTTTAAAGCGCCATGCCCAAAAAAATCAGGATTTAGTAGCCCGTTACGGCGGTGAAGAATTTGCTGTAATTATGCCCAACACTCATATTGCTGGTGCTGTTCATGTTGCCCAAATGATCCAAGCTGGAGTCAGAGATTTGCGAATTACTCATCAAGGATCTGCCATTAATCAATATGTTACCTTGAGTTTGGGAGTAGCAACTATGGTTCCCACTTGGGATTCATCACCTTCAGATTTGATTGTGAAGGCAGATCAAGCACTGTACCAAGCAAAAGCCGCAGGACGCGATCGCATTGTCTCTGACTAAGATGCATATTTGCACAGGCACACATATAGTCTTGCTAGATATCGAACCAGAAACTGAGCTTGTTTAGGCTGATAAATTTCTGTAAACCCTCATGAATTACAACCTGATCGTAATTTATTTGTGAATAAATTTTAGCCATTTGATAAATTTTAAATTTTGATCAGTAGGTTGCAGAAAGTCTAAATTTCAGTAATTTTACTCCTGCGGTGTGTTAATTTATGCTGCGATAATTTAAGAGATAAAAAACTAAATTTTAAAACCTAAAAGTGCCCATGTTTAGTTTTATAGGATAAATAAAAACCCAAAAGAAGTTGAGCAGCATAATTAATGAATAATAACAATAGATTTTCCTGTCTAAGATTCTAGACATTAATTTTTAAGTCAAGTATTGATGTTTACCTAAAGATTTGATATCACAAATGCTGAACAACCAAAAAAATTCAGAAATTTATGCTCTCACGAAAAAACTACAACGGATCTATTCTTATAGTCGATGATAATCCCACCAATTTAGAAGTTTTATCAGATACTTTAACTGTTGCTGGATTTCAGGTTGCAGTTGCACTGGATGGAGAAACCGCACTAGAGCAAGTTAAATATTATCAAGCAGAACTAATCATACTAGATGTGATGATGCCTGGTATTGATGGATTTGAAACTTGTAAACGTCTTAAAGCAAATCCTCTAACTCGTGATATTCCCATCATCTTTGCAACTGCATTATCTGATACTACCCATAAAGTTACTGGGCTGTCTATAGGTGCGGTTGACTATATTACTAAACCATTTCAATGTGAAGAAGTTCTAGCAAGAATCAAAATTCATTTGAAGTTACGTAACCTGGATAAAGTTCTAGAAACTCAAAACCTGTTGTTGAAACAGGAGATTCAGCAACGCAAAACAGCAGAAAACTTGTTGCAGAAACTGAATCATGAATTAGAACAGCGAGTGCATAACCGGACTGTTGAACTTTCTCAAGCATTGCAGAAGTTAGAACAAACCCAGGTTCAGCTCGTACACAATGAAAAAATGTCTTCTTTAGGAAGACTAGTTGCTGGTATCGCCCATGAAATCAATAATCCTGTGAATTTCATTTATGGAAACCTGCAATATGCAATGGAATATAATCAAAACTTGCTGACACTGCTAGAACTTTGTCAGAAAAACTTTTCCAGTTTACCTAGTGAAATTAAGTTTTTTCTGGAAAAAGTTGATTTCGACTACTTAAAACAAGACCTACCTAAGCTTTTATCTTCAATGGAGGTCGGGGCTGAACGTATTTGTCAGATTGTCCTATCTCTACGCAACTTCTCGCGTTTGAATGAAGCTGATAAAAAAACCATAGACATACATGAAGGTATTGAAAGTACGCTGTTAATCTTACAAGAGCGACTAAAAGGTAGAGTAGAACAACCAGAAATTCAAGTAATAAAAGAATATGGGGAATTACCACCTGTAGAGTGCTATGTTGGTCAGTTAAACCAGGTCTTTATGAATTTGTTGGCAAATGCCATCGATGCTTTAGAAGAACAAAATTCTCAACTATTATTGCGTAATAAAAAAGAGCATCCGACTATCTGGATTAAAACGGAAAAACAGCATCAAGATTGGGTAAAAATATGCATTACTGATAATGGAATAGGCATAAAAGCAGACTTACAGTCAAAGATTTTTGATCCCTTTTTTACCACTAAACCAGTTGGTAAAGGAACAGGACTAGGACTATCTATTAGTCATAAAATCATTGTGGAAAAGCATCAAGGACAGTTAATTTGCTGTTCAGAAATAGGAAAAGGAACAGAATTTGTTATTAACCTTCCTTGCAAAATAAAGCATGATAATCAGCAAGATAAAAAAACAGAGATATTGCAAATTATCTAATATCAAACTTGAATTGCATGATATTTATTAACTAGTTTTTTGAAATGTAAAAAAGATTATGCGGGATATGGAATGGAAAAGATGCGAATTTACTTAAAAATCGCACAAAAAAAACATGGCTAACTTTTAGTGGCTCGTGCGGCGTATTTGACTAGCAAATTTTAGTAATTTTAATTAGGAAAACATGTTAATTAATGATAAAAACTTGAGCATTCATCAATTAGTTGAGAGCCAAGTATCCCTAACACCTGATAAAGTCGCTGTTATTTTTCAGAATCAGCAATTAACGTACCGAGATCTAAATGAAAAAGCTAACCAACTAGCACATTATCTGCAATCCTTAGGAGTTGGCTCAGAAACATTAGTGGGTATTTGCGTGGAGCGATCGCTCTTGACGGTAATTGGCTTGTTGGCAATCCTGAAAGCAGGCGGTGCCTACGTTCCTCTCGATCCATCTTATCCCTCAGAGCGCCTAGCTTTTATGTTAGAAGACTCGCAACTACCTGTTTTGATCACTCAGCAGCATTTGTCAGACAAACTTACTCAACACTCAGCTAAAATCGTTGCTCTAGATAGTGATGGGGAAGCGATCGCTTGCTGTAGCAAGGAAAATCCAATCAACTTAGTGTCCTCCAATAATTTGGCGTATACCATTTACACTTCCGGCTCGACCGGGAAACCTAAAGGGGTACAAATTATTCATGCGGCGGTTGTTAATTTCTTGCTCTCTATGCAACAAGAGCCTGGCTTGACAGATCAAGATGTTCTTCTGGCAGTGACTACTATTTCTTTTGATATTGCTGTTTTAGAACTCTTCCTGCCCCTGATTGTAGGAGCTACCACTGTTATAGTGAGCCGTGAAGTCGCAACCGACGCAATTCAACTGTCTAAAATCATCAATAAATCTAATGCTACCGTCATGCAAGCTACACCAGCAACCTGGCGTATGTTGTTAGCAGTTGGTTGGCAAGGCAATCAAAATCTGAAAATTCTTTGTGGCGGAGAACCTCTGACTCGTCATCTGGCAAATCAGTTATTAGAAAGGAGTTCTTCGGTTTGGAATATGTATGGTCCAACAGAGACTACTATTTGGTCAACCGTTTATCAGGTGGAGCCTGGTGACCAACCAATACCTATTGGCCACCCTATTTTAAATACTCAAATATATGTAATTAAAGAACCAGCTCGCCGCAAGGATGACACTTTAGAACCTGTAGTTGGCGAAGATGAAGGACAACTTTATATAGGTGGTTTGGGACTAGCACGAGGCTATGGGAATCGTCCTGAACTCACATCTGAAAAGTTCGTTACTGACCCTTTTAGCAATGATCCAACTGCCCGTCTTTATAAAACAGGTGATTTAGCTCGTTATTTACCAAACGGTAGTGTTTTCATCATTGGACGGATGGACCATCAAGTAAAAATTCGTGGGTATCGGATTGAATTAGGAGATATTGAAGCAACACTATCGCAGCATCCTCAAGTACAGGAATGTGTAGTAGTCGCTAGAGAAGACTCTCCTGGAGATCTGCGTTTAGTGGCCTATGTAGTGTTGAATTCGCAAGAAAAAAATATACATCCAGCACAGTTAAGGGGATGGCTGAAAGAAAAACTACCTGATTACATGGTTCCTGCCATTGTGGTCTTTATGGATAAGTTGCCACTAACTCCTAACTGTAAAGTTGATCGTCGAGCATTACCAGTTCCAACCCTGGATTTAATGGAGAAATTTGTATCTCCTAGAACAGAGATAGAGAGACAACTGAGCCAAATTTGGGCTGCTATTTTAGGTGTGGAAGTTGGTGTTTACCAAAACTTTTTTGAATCGGGAGGTGATTCACTCACTTCAGCCTTGTTATTGCACCGCATACATGAAATACTAAAAATGGAATTGCCCTTAGATTGCTTATTTAAAGCGCCTACAATTGCTGAATTAGCTGAAATAATTCAGGCTGTTCCAACTTCTAATTCTGCGGCTAAATTTGAAACTAACCTCGACGAAATGCGGGCTGATGCAATCTTAGAACAAACAATTCACCCGCTAACTATTGCCCAGACTAAACCTCAGCGCATCTTCTTGACTGGTGCAACAGGCTTTATTGGTGCTTTTCTTCTAAACGAATTGCTATGTCAGAATCCACAGGCAACTGTTTACTGTCTAGTCCGTGCTAATAGTTTAGAAGCAGCTAGTACTCGACTGCGTAAAAGTCTAGAAAGTTATGAAATTTGGCAGGAGACTTTTGGCTCCAGAATTGTCCCTGTGGTAGGAGATTTATCAAAGCCTTTGTTAGGACTATCAGAGGTGCAGTTTAGGGAGTTAGCAGATCGGATTGAGGTAATTTATCACAGTGGTGCGTATGTAAATTTGGTTTATCCCTACATTGCTTTGCGGGAAACAAACGTTGTTGGCACGAGGGAAGTGTTGCGTCTAGCAGTTCATGCAAAAACCATTCCAGTTCACCATATTTCGACTTTAGATGTCTTTCAATCCTCAGAATATGAGGAGAAGAAATTAATTTTAGAAACAGAGGATATTCTCAGTGGTGAAGGATATTTAGATGGTTATTCCCAAAGTAAATGGGTTGCTGAAAAATTAGTTATGGCAGCACGCGATCGCGGTTTACCTGTCTGTATTTATCGTTTGGGAATGATTACAGGACATAGTCAAACGGGTGCCTTCCAGCCCAGTAACATGATTAGCAGAATGATCAAAGGGTTCATCCAAATGGGTTGTGCACCTAAATGGGATCTGAATATGAACCTTGCTCCTGTAGACTATGTGGCTCGGTCAGTAGAATATTTGTCACGTCAGCCAGAGTGCTATGGCAAAACATTTCATTTATTAAGTCCTTATGCATTATCGATCAACCAGCTAGCGGCAGACCTTAACTCACTGGGATATCCGGTTACTTCTATTCCTTTCCACCAATGGCAGGCAAAACTACTTGATATGCCTCAAGAGAATGCTTTAACACCGATGGCATCTTTGTTTACTCAGAAGGTATTAAATAAGCAACAAACTTTTATTGAGACAACAGCCCTGGCATCATCCCAAGTGTTTGATTCCAGTAACACACAATTAGGGCTGGCGGGAAGTGATATTATCTGTCCTCCAATTAACTCTTCTGTGCTCAAGGCTTATTTGTCCTATTTCATGCGTTGCGGTTTCTTAACTCAAGAGAGTTCACTCATAAATAGTCAGGTAATTTGACAATATTTTAGTAGATTTGTACTTTAAAGAAAAATTTTTTGGATGTCGGAATGAACAAACGTTGGTTGAAAAATTTTAAATCACCTGTATCTGTTAAGCAGGTTGAAAGTGATGAGCAAAGCAAGCATAAAGGATCTCTGACTCAACAAACGCTAATTAAAACAGCAATTAGCATGGGTATAGTCATAGTTGCATCAACTGGAATTGGTTACTTCCAAGTGATTTCACGAGTGACAGATCAGTCTCTAGTACAGCTTAGACAATATGTAAAGCTAAGAGCGCAGCGCGAGAGATCAATATTTACCCTGGCTGAAGATAATCATGTCTTGTTAAAGCAGTCCTTACTAGAGCGACTCAAAGGACTAGGCAATCGCGATCCCAAAGTTGAGTTTGATCGGTTATTTACCACATACAAGGACGGTACGATTCGCAACCGTCCTGAAATATTTAAACTTGACAAAACTCCAGGTGTGTTTCTGGGTAAAAATGTCAAAGTCGATGCTGATATGCGCCGCCGAGTCTTAGCGTATTACGATACTCTCAGCGCTTATGGACCTGCATGGCGCAATCGCTTTGCCAACAGCTACACCCAAATTCCAGAGAATGGAATGGTAATGTACATGCACGAGTATCCATGGGCATTGAAGGCACCCTCCAGAGAGTCGTTCCTCGTCACCGATGATGAGTCCTTTCAAATTACCCGACCAATTTATAGTCCTGAGCGCAAAACCGTCTGGACGGGGATTTATTACGACCAAGTAGCTGCTGCTTGGATGGCATCTTGTGTAACGCCCTTGGATGTAGATGGTAAGCATATCGCCACACTTGGACATGATATTTTGATTGCTGAGTTGCGCGATCGCACGCTGAATGATGTGCTTAAAGGTACATACAACATAATCTTTAGAAAAGATGGACGTTTAGTAGTCCATCCTGCTCTGATACAAGAGATTAAACAGACAAATGGTCAGTTTTCTATTGGGCAATCGGGTGATGCTCATCTACGTCGAATTTTTCACTTAGTCACTAATACATCAGTAAACCGCGTAATTGACAACTCTGAGTATGACGAATACCTAGCTGTGACTACAATTGACGAGCCAGATTGGTATTTAGTCACAGTTTTGCCTAAATCTCTGTTAACTCAAGAAGCCTTTGCTGCAGCACGTTTAATTCTATTGCTGGGACTAGGCGCACTTGTGACTGAAATTATAGTAGTGTTCTTGATTTTACATCATCAAATCGCTACTCCATTAAATAAACTCATGGCAGCAACTGAGACTGTTTCTACTGGTAATTTAGACATTAAAGTTGATGTAAACTGTCCCAATGAATTAGGTCGTTTGGGATATTTATTCAACAAGATGTCCCAGCAATTACGAGAATCTTTTGCTAAACTAGCTAGAACTAATGAGGAACTGGAAATTAGAGTTGAAGAACGTACTAAAGAACTGAAAAATTCCAAAGAGGCAGCCGATCAGGCAAACATAGCCAAGAGTGAGTTTCTAGCAAATATGAGTCATGAATTGCGTACTCCTCTCAATGGCATTTTAGGATATGCTCAAATTCTTAACCGCTCAAAAAATTTGGCAGATAAAGAACAAAAAGGTATTAGTATTATTAGTCAATGTGCATCCCATCTGCTCACATTAATCAATGATATTCTAGATATTTCTAAAATTGAAGCTCAGAAAATGGAATTACATGCTGTAGATTTTCATTTTCATTCGTTCTTGCAAGGTGTTGTTGAGATTTGTAGTATTAAAGCTGAACAAAAAGGTATCGATTTTATTTATCAATTAGATGCTGGGCTTCCCGAAGCTATTTATGCAGATCAAAAAAGATTGCGGCAGGTGCTAATTAATTTAATCGGTAATGCTATCAAATTCACAGACACTGGGAAAGTAGTTTTTTCCGTGAAATGCCAAAACGTTCAAAGCTTTACTTTACAAGAAAATCCAATATATCAAATTTGTTTTGAAATAAAAGATACTGGTATTGGTATTGCTCAAGATCAAATTGAAACTATCTTTTTACCATTTGAACAAGTTGGAAATGTCAACAAGCAATCAGAAGGAACCGGATTAGGTTTAGCGATTAGTCAAAAGATTATCCAGATGATGGGTAGCACTTTAGAAGTAACTAGCCAACTAGGGAAAGGAAGCACTTTTTGGTTTGATGTTGAATTAGCAAAATCTCAAGATTGGCAAAAGATAACCTCTGTTTCTCAAGAAGGACAAATTATTGGTTTTACTGGTGTAAAACGAAAAGTTTTAATTGTTGATGATCGCTGGGAAAATCGCTCATTTATTGTCAATCTTCTGGAGCCTATCGGCTTTGAAATGCAGGAAGCAGAACACGGTAAACAAGGCATTGAAAAGGCTGTCGAGTTCAAACCGGATTTGATTATAACTGATATTGCTATGCCAGTTATGGATGGTTATCAAATGATCACAAATCTGCGACAATCACCTATATTCCAGAATTTACCTATTGTTGTGTCTTCAGCCAGCGTATTTGAATCAGATAAGCATAAAAGTTTAGAGGCTGGAGCTAATGAATTTTTACCTAAACCTGTGCAGGTTGATAGCCTATTAGAAGCATTAAGCATACATCTACAACTAGAGTGGATATATGAGGAAGCTTTGGAGGGAAAAAATAATCGCCAACAGAAAAAAATTGCTATAGATGCTGCTAAAATTGTACCACCATGTCATGAAGATCTGGTTTTACTTTATGAGTTAAGCCGCAAAGGTTTGGTTAACGATTTACTTCAAGAACTAGCAAGAATTGAAAATCTAAATAGTGAGTTTTCTCCATTTACTCAACAAATTACTAAATTCGCTAAGGGCTTTCAAATTAAGCATCTCAAAATGTTTATAGAACAATATTTATAGTCTATATGGAATATAGAATCAGTTTTTCAAAAAGGCGATCGCATAACTAAAACATTGGCATGAATGTGATTTTATTTATTCCATGTCACTGATGCTCAGTGACATAGAATAAGTTTTTGCTTTATAAGGAAAACCAAGTTCTTAATTTTGGATTAAGTCGAGCTTAAGACTGATCCAATCGCCGTTGCCATTCAGCATCAATTTGTGCAGAACGTTCAGCTTCTTGTTCCAGTAAGTCAGTTTCGCTAGAATACACCAAGTCTTCTTTTCCGATCACTTTTTCCGCCGCAAACTGACTGGCGTAAGCAATTTTTTGTTCTAAAGCCGCATCTGAGTTGACTAATACTCTAGCGCGGGAGAGGCGATCGCGGTTACGGGTAAAAAGTGTTTTATTCCGCCATTTAATCCAGAAATAACGCGCTAATGGTATGCCCAAAAAACCAATACCGTAAGCCAATAGTAACCAATAAATACCTTGTACAAAAGCTACCAGCCCCCCTATTTGGGCGGCAACTGTCCCATCTCGCAATAAACCACCCAATACTAAAGCACCAACCAAATTAACCGCGCCCAACCCTGCACTCAGCATAATTTGTCCAGAACTAGCGGCACTAAAACGCCAAGGGAATTCTTCCAAATACGCTGGTACTGACTGACGGCGCTTTTTCGTGGCTTTTACCTGCAACTCAGGAAAGTAATAGACAATTTGCCCTTCTGGACTTACTGCCGGCTGCCCGTTGAATTTTGTGAGTACGGGTAACATATAGTCCTCATACTCTTGTTGATAACTTTCACCAAGATTATCTAAGTAGGGGGCAATTTGTTCGGCGACAATTGCACCACGATGATTACGAATTACAGTAGCGATTTCTTGCCAACGACGTTCTTCTAAGTTGTAATTAGGATCACCGTCACCAAATAAAAACGAAAATACAGCCTCAAAGAAATTTAGCTCACTTTGTTGACGTCTTTCACGCCGTCTTTCCTGATAGTTTCTACTATAATCTGGTCTAAAATACCAAAATAAATCTGGGAAGAAGAAAAACCCGCTAAAACCACTAGAGTTACCACCCCGATTATTACCGTCACGATCTGAGTTAGCCGCAGTAATGATGATAATAATAGTGATTGTAATCAGGGCGATAGAAACAATTAATAATACTCCAAAGGAAATGCGAATCAGGTAAAACAGAACACTCCAAAGCTTCTGCCACCATTCTTGCAACCGCAATTGCCAATACTTGTTTCTTAAAATAGTCCGGAAATTTTGCGGAAATTGGTAAACAATATCACCAGATTCTGCTACCTGCAAATGTCCGCCAGCATCTGACGCTAGGACTAATAAGCCTTGCCCAGCTTCTGCAACATTTAATCCTGCCTGGGTGGCGACATCACCAACGGTGACGCGGTAGCCCAGTTGTTCCACAGCTTGCATGATGGGTTTATTTATGCTGTTCACTGGCATTTGACATCCTCCAAGCAACCCAGGAATAACGCTGGTACTCTCCCTTAGCTCAAGTTAACACAAATTACCTGGGGTATTCAGATGGCTGCTCTAAGTTACCCTATGTCAACCTGTTCAGAACGGGGTGTCCTGTGAGGTTTCCTCAGTCCACACAGGATGTAAGATTAATTTTAGCAATCGGCGATCGCTGCCAATGTGTCATTAAATTATACTCCAAACAGCTAATCTCTAAAATTTGCACCATTGCATAAACTCAAAGCGAAAACCTGAACAAAAACTCTGCGTACCTCTGCGTTTACCTCCGCGAGACTCTGCGTTTAAAAGTAGTATATGCAGGGTGCGCTACGCTTACATCAACCCAACCTACTTTTTATATAACTTTTCAGATATATATCGTATGAATATTCCACCAATTTTGTTGGTTTAACCAATTGATGAAGATTTTACCTGTGACGACGTTGGTGATGAGGGCGGTGCGATATTCTTTTAATAGTTCTGTGAAAATATTTTATAAATAGCAAATAGAGTTCTTCGTTTGATATTTGGAATCTATCCATTGATTCATAGTTAATTATTAAATATAACGATACATATGGCACCAGAAGACGCACGACAATACGCACCAGCAACTGCGCGGAATAGCGAACCAATTATAGAAGTACTTTTACAAGTGTTGCCGGAAAGTGGCACTATTTTAGAAATAGCAAGTGGTACTGGTGAACACGCAGTTTTTTTTGCGTCTAGGCTCAGGAATTGTCTGTGGCTACCAACAGATGCAAATCCGCAATCAAGAGCCAGCATTATTGCATGGACTGAACACAATGTATGTGATAACGTTCATGCACCACTTGAGCTAGATGCAAGAGAACCAGTTTGGGCAGTGGAGAGAGGCGCAGTAGCTCAGTGGCTTGAGAGCGAGCCAATTGTCGCCATTGTCAACATTAATATGATTCACATTTCGCCTTGGTCAGCTTGTCTGGGGTTAATGGCAGGGGCAGGTCGTATTCTCAAAGCAGGAGGTATCCTGTATTTGTATGGTCCCTTCAAACAAAATGGAGAACATACAGCAGCGAGTAATGCCACTTTTGACGAATATTTACGTGCCCAAAATCCAGAGTGGGGTGTGCGTAACTTAGATGATGTCGTGGCAGCAGCTAGCGCACAAAATCTCACTTTGAAACAGATTTACCAAATGCCAGCGAATAATCTTTCAGTAGTGTTTCAACGTCTAGATAGTGAGTAATTCCTAGAAATGTCGCGCTTTTAAAGCTCATAAACAATTATTCTTGGCAATGTTTTTGTGACGACATCACCAACAGTGACGCGGTAGTCCCGTGGTTCAACAGCTTGCATGATGGTGGGATGGGGAGCCATTGCTCTCCTCAGTTCTCAAAGATTATTTTTAATTACCATAGTTTTTAGTTGCCACTCTCTGCATGTTAAGATGATTTCCCTTGGACTGGTTAACCAGCAACTTCCCTACCTTAAATATGGTTCAGTATACTCTTGCTCAAAGTCCAGAAATCATCCTCACTGTTTCTGGCAAAGATTCAGCCAAAGCCCGCGAAAAAGCAATGGATCAGCTGATAGAACTGATGGATGCAGGTAAGCTACCAACGGAACTAGAAGAAGGATTTGGCCCTCAACAATTAATTGAAGTCAAGGAATCCAACATTGAAACGCCTAGCGGCGAAGATGGTATTACACAAGCTGTCCAGATTCTGAGTAACCTGGCTACCCTCAAGCTGAAAGTTCAAGAATCGCGCACTGAAGCATTAGAAATTCGCCAGGCAATTGATATTCTGTTCTCGGATGAGTCAGTGACTGAGGAAGAAATTACTCGTCTCAAGGAAGGTTTTAAGGTTCTCAAAAGTTTTGCTCAAGCTAACCTGCGTTATCAAGAAGCGCGTGCTAGAGCAGAACAGGCACGGCAAGTTTTAGATCAGGCTTTAAAATCGTCTGATAATTAACCTTGATTCGCTCAAAGATAGGATTCATTCTTGAGTATCGCTCTACCTACTTCAGTTTCAACTCGGCAGAATATAACAACAAAGTATACCAGCGATCGCATTTTTGATTTGGCGCTTGGGGTTTTGAGCATCAACAGCCATGTTATCTAGCAGTCTCCAATGGGAAAACTGTATTTATAACGATTTCGGCACGATCATCTATGTATCGCATTAACTTGATTGGCATCCTATTTTTGTTTACAGCCGCAGTGATGGGAAACGTCGTTGGGCGATTAGTTGCATCTGGGAATGTGACTGTTATTACTGTCATCGCTGGGGTGATGCTGATATTGATAGATATCATTTATCGCTTGCAAAAACCAGCTTTGAGCCAGTACAAGCGATAGTTAAGTGCTGAGGGAGGAGGACAATTGGCTTTTCTACCTATGTGGACATTAGGTATTGGGATTATTATTGTCTCCTTTGTGCAACAGAAATCATCAACCTAACTAAAAAGTTAAATGATGAAAAAACTGATGTGATTCACAGCGATCGCAGGTTTAAGATGGAAATTGATGCTATACAATTTTTGGCGAAAAACTTGCTGAAGCAAAATGTAAATTATGTTGTAGAGAAATAAAGTTTCTCTTCTCTACAATGATTTTGTCAGTATTATTTCGGCTAAAAAAGTATATACAAAGTTTTTGCTAGGATTTTAGTTACACAACTTAACATTAAGCTTTCAATTTGGGCACAAACTTGAGCATTAATCCTATCCAGAGCATTCCTCAGTCAAAAGAAGAACAAGTCACTCGCCTATTTTCTCACCTAGAATTTGATGGCAAGCAACTAAGTCATCAACCAGGTAGTATTTTAGGAAGCACTGCTTTGATTGCTGGTACAACAGTTGGTGCTGGTATTTTAGCACTGCCTGCGGTGACTATTTCGTCTGGTGTTGTGCCATCTACAGTGTTGATGATTGGGGCTTGGGTTTACGCTTTAGTTGCAGGGTTATTAATTGCCGAGGCGACTGTCAACACCATGCGTCTTGTGGGGCGTCCCAATGTCAATATGTTGGCAATGGTGGAGAACACTTTGGGGTGTTTTGGCGCGAGAATGGCTGGTGGGGCTTATTTGTTCTTGCACTATGCCTTGTTGATAGCATACATCGCTGAAGGTGGAGATATTTTAGGATCTGCGATCGCTAAAGTTTTCGGTGTGCAGCAGGTTCTACCTGGATGGGTAGGCGCAATGACTTTCACACTCTTATTTGGCGGACTCATGTATCTGGGGCGAGAAAGGTTGGTGGAGAAACTGAATAGCGCTTTTGTTGCTATTGTCCTGGTGTCATTTTTGGGACTATTATTACTGGCTGGAGGACAAGTTAAGAGTACACAATTCCTCTTTCAAAACTGGAGTGCCCTTGGTAGTGCTGTTTCAGTGATGTTTGTGGCATTGTTTTATCATAACGTTGTCCCGATGGTTGTAAACCAGCTAGAAGGCGATCGCCAGAAAATTCGGCAATCGATTGTGATTGGTTCTGTAATTCCCTTAATCATGTTTTTGGCATGGAATGCGGTGATTTTGGGCAGCGCCAGTCCTGAGATGATCCAGAAAGCTTTTGACAGTAAAACTATTTTTGACCCTCTGCAAATTTTGCGAGCGGGTGGTGCAGGGGAATGGTTAGGATTGCTAGTATCTGTGTTTTCCGAGTTTGCGATTGTGACATCATTCATTGGATTTATGTACGGTTTGTTGGATTTCTTCCGAGATGTTTCCTTAGTAACACAGAGTAAATCTTCTCACCGTCTACCACTTTATTCGATAATTCTTTTACCTTCTATGAGTTTTGGAGTACTCAATCCCGGTATTTTCTTTACCGCTTTAGATTACGCTGGAACTTTCAGTGTTTCTGTTTTAGGAGGGATAATTCCAGCGTTAATGACCTGGAAACATCGGGAACAGCAGCAATTATCATATCCAATTAATCAACCATTTGTTCCTGGTGGTAAGGTGACATTAATGGTGATGATTGCAATTGCCTTAGTGATGATCGTGAGGCAAATCCTGTCAATGTGTGGACTATAAAAAACAGCAATTTTAAGATACCCGACTCCTCAAGAAAATCGGGTATCTAAGCAGCAATTGTTACTTAATCAATAACCTCTTCGCCCCAGGCTTCAGACGCTCATCTTATCTAAAATCCGAGAGATTTGTGCAGCTTTTTCTGGTTGGCGCTGTTTTTGCAGCAATTCCTGGGCTTGTTGCAAATTAGTTTTAGCTGCTGCCAACTGATTTTCCTGCATCAGAACGTTTGCCAGACGCAAGTAACCTTGGGGATTTTTAGGACTGCGGCGAATCACTTCCTTAAACCATTCCTTTGCTTCCTCTACTTGGCCTTGCTGGTTTAAAACATCACCCAACATCAAGCGCACCACATCATTAGTAGAGTTCATAGAAATGACTTTCCGGAATGCTGTTTGGGCACCTTGATAATCTTTTTGTTGATAGAGATTGACACCTGTTTGAAAAAAGTTGGAGGTAATCAAGGTTTTAGCAGCTAAATAAATCAGCAAAGTAATACTGAAAACTACAACAGCAACAGCTAAAATTTCAGTTGTTTGCAAAGTTCCTAGCATTGTGATTAAGCCAAAAGACAGGCAATAGGGAAAATCAGATATTCCACGAAAAAGAGCTTCCAGATAAATTGATAAAAATTAGCGATCGCATTTTTATCTTGCAAGTCTACCGCCCAACTTTGCAACCACATCCAAATTAGGGCTACTAAGTGACTAATCACCAAGAATAGTGGGTTAACTGCTGCTAAATGCAGTACTCCGACCAGAATCATCCCTAAATAACAGAGAGTTAGTACCCACAGAGCCAGATTAAACACTGCCTGGGCACCAAGTTGGATGGTGAAAGTAGTGATATTGTAACGAAGATCCCCTTCCATATCAGGGATATCTTTAAAGATAGCGATCGCAAACGTAAACACCAAAATAAATACCATCAACACCCAGACAGTAGGTGGCACCGCAGGGTTTTCTAGCGGTAGTCCACTAAAGTGCAAAAATAGCCCTAAATTAACAATAGTTCCCCGCACTGAGAAAATACACAAAGCTGCCCAGAAAGGAAAACGCTTCAAACGAATTGGTGGCAAAGAATAAGCACTACCAATCGCCAAACTGATAGCCACCATCCCAAACAAAAATGGCCCAGTTAACAAAGCTACAACTAGCGCCAAAATACCAGTAATGGCAACAATTATTTGTCCTTGTCTTTGAGAAAATTCTCCTGATGCCAGAGGTAAATGAGGCTTATTAATCTTATCAATCTCGACATCTTCGAGTTGATTCAGCCCCACAATATAAACATTGCCACACAGACAGGCAATCCAACCCCCCAAAAATGAAAATAGCGAGTAATTCCCATTGCCCACGGCCACAGCAATTAAATACAAAGCCAACACACTTAAACTAGTACCAATAATCGTGTGTGGACGAGAAAATCTCCAAAAAGCATCAAACCAACTCCCCTGAACATCAGGAGACTCTTGCCCAGAAAACTGACTCATTCTCTCCCCTCACTGCGTCTCTGTGGTTTGTTACTTATTTCCACACAACAACCCAAACCTAATTAACCCACGCTCATAACCACGACGCATCAACCCTAGCGACAGTGCCCCTTGAATTGTCGTCCAACCCGAACTCAGTAACCCCCAAATTGCTTGGGGAGTAAAAGCTGAATCAATAACCACATTCCAAAACGGGGCAACGGCGGTTGACCAATCAGCAGTGCGGATCTTTTGTAATGGGAGTTGACGCGCAATAGCTTCATACTCCGGTAACGAAATCACATATGGCAAACAATAAACTCGATAAATTTCTTGCAAATGCTTTTGTTCATCTGCCGTTAGTGGTGATGTATCTGTCGGTCGATGACACCAAGTCACCATAATCAACTTACCGCCAGGTTTTAAGACCCGGTAACACTCTTGCAGAAACTTGGTTTTATCTGGCATGTGTTCACCACTTTCTAGTGACCACACCAAATCAAAAGAATTGTCAGCAAAGGGCATTGCTTGGGCATCCGCCACTAAAAACTGACTTCTAGTACTCAAATTAGCCTCTTGAGCGCGTTCTGTGGCTCTAGCGGCTTGTACTGGACTGAGAGTAATTCCTGTTGCCCTGGCATGAAACTTTTCTGCTAGGTACAGAGAACTGCCACCAATACCACAACCTACATCCAGGATATTCTCTGGTGCTTCCACTCCTGCCCATTTGAGCAGTTCTTCGATTAAATCAATTTGAGCCTGACGGCGGTCTTTTCTGTGCGTGCCATTTGGCCCATAGTAGCCATGATGCATGTGTTCGCCCCAAATCTGTTCCCACAGACCAGAGGAAGCATCATAAAATTGCTGAATTTGCTGATATAGTGTTGTGCTCATGGAGAAAGCAGTATTGAATTGAAGCAAAATTTAAATAAACATACTGGTAGGCTACCATGTGTGTTTTTAATTAAATAAGGGTATTTTGCGTTCAGTGAGGGCAAACTTAGTTTATCCTTCCTGGGTAAATTTATGAACTTTCCCTTGATGAAGCTATTTCACATTTATCGCAATTCTGTACTGCTACACAGTTGTTCCCCCTAGGAAACCTGGACTCACTCAGGTAAAACTGCTTTAGGTTAAATACAATCAGCAGACGAGATGCTTGCAAAAACTAAATTTTGAATTGTTTATGACGGTTGCTCGCACGATTTGTTTAGGGTTTCTGGCTGTTATCACTTTAGGTGCTGTCCTACTGATGATGCCTTTTTCAACTAGTAGTGGTAATTGGAATGACCCGGTTGTGGCACTGTTCACCTCAACATCCGCAGTCTGCGTCACAGGTTTAGCTGTCGTTGATACTGGTACTGATTTTTCCTTTTGGGGTCAGTTGTTCATTCTGCTATTAGCTCAGATTGGTGGTTTGGGCTACATGACGACCACTACCTTCTTGATTTTGCTGATTGGACGAAGATTTGACATGCGACAAAAAATCGCAATTCAACAAGCTTTAGACCGTCCAGGCATGAGTGGTAGTGCCCAAGTTATTCGCTCAATCATTGCCACTACAATGATTTTTGAAATCACGGGAGTATTATTACTCCTGCCAGCATTTGTGCCTAATCATGGTTGGAGTCAAGGATTATGGTTGGCGATTTTTCATAGTGTTAATGCTTGGAATAATGCGGGGTTTAGTCTATTTAAAGATAGTTTAATTGGCTATCAGTCATCTTTTTTAGTCGTATTCACAATCACAGGACTAATTATTTTTGGAGGAATTGGTTATCAGGTAATTTTGGAAATGTACCTCTGGCTGCGCGATCGCTTCCTCAAAAAAACAACCGCCCAAATATTTACTTTAGATTTTAAAGTGGCAACCAGCACCACATTGATACTTTTGTTTATAGGCACAATAGCATTTTTATCTATAGAAATCAGGAACCCAGAAACCTTTGGCTCTCTCAATTTTCGAGACCAATTATTACTAGCTTGGTTTCAATCAGTGACACCCAGAACTGCTGGCTTTAACACCATAGACATTGGCAAAATGACAACTGCGGGTTTATTCATCACCATTGCTTTGATGTTTATTGGTGCAAGTCCAGGTGGTACAGGAGGTGGTATTAAAACCACAACCTTGCGAGTCCTCACAAGTTGCACAAAGGCAATTCTCCAAGGTAAAGAAGAAGTTCTACTATACGAACGCAAGGTAGCAATATCTTTAATTTTGAAAGCTGTAGGTGTGTTAGTAGGTTCCGTAGGCACTGTGATTTTAGCTACGATTTTAATTGCTCTTACAGATCCAAAACTGGATTTTATTCAAATTCTGTTTGAAGTCGTGTCAGCTTTTGCGACAGTTGGTCTTTCTACAGGTATTACAGGTGGCTTATCTATAACAGCGAAGCTAATATTAATTGCCACAATGTATATTGGGCGAGTCGGCATTTTATTACTCATGTCGGCTGTACTAGGAGACCCTCGTCCTAGCAGAGTTCATTACCCTGAAGAAAATTTACTTGTAGGTTAGTTAAAATAGGGCGCAAGAGGGAAGAAATTTTAACTATCGACTATTAAGTATTAATGATGAAATCACCTGTTAAAATAGACGCTATCTGGGAAAAGTTAAATTTCTTAATTAGTTCTAGATAGCAGTTTTTTGCCCTAGATATAGGGAGTGCTAGTAAGGATAACAAGTGTGAATCTCTCATCTTTAGGCTTTTTTCGCAGTTTACGTAAAGATAACCACCAATTTGCCGTAATTGGTCTAGGTCGATTTGGTCGTTCTGTCTGTTCTACACTTCATAAATTAGGCTATGAGGTGCTAGCTACAGATATTGATGAGAAACGAGTATCAGCAGCATTGACTGAGCAAATGGTTGGTCATGCTTTGCAATTAGATTCGACAGAGCCGGCTGCACTCAAAGAAGCTGGAATTTTTGAATTTGACACGGTAATTGTCGCCATTGGTAACTACATTCAAGAAAGCATCATTACTACCTTAAATGTGAAAGAGGGTGGTGTACCCCATGTAGTTGCTAAAGCCTCTAGTGAAGTTCACCACAAGCTGTTAAAGCGCGTGGGTGCAGATCATGTTGTTTTTCCTGAATTTGAAGCAGGTTGTGCTCTGGCACGCACACTCACCAAACCGTCAATCCTAGAGCGGTTTGAACTCGATCCAGATAATAGCATTGTCGAAGTCATTGTGCCGGATGAATTTCATGGTAAAACTATCACTGAACTCCAACTGCGTAACCGCTATGGCGTAAATTTGTTGGCAGTGAGTCAAGATGGTAAATTTCAAATTAATCCCAATCCAACTAAGCGTTTAGAGCGGGGTTCCGCGATGGTAATTATTGGATGTAATAAAGATATTAATCGTTTGCCAATTTAGTCCAGTACTGATGAGCATCTGGATTCAGGGCGAACAACCGTACTCCTACGGAGAAGCAAGCTACGCCCCTACAGGGGATTTTGGGTAATGCAGAATTAATTTTTCGAGGTGTATATTAACTGTTACCGCCAAATGTACCTGGGGTTTTTGTAGGAACATCTGGTATTACATAAGGCTGTTGTTCAATGGAAATTGGTACATCAGTGGGATTAACTTGTGTTTCTGTAGGAACTTCTGGTGGCTTGGGAGTCTCAGCAGAACTAGGTGTTTGTCCAGATTGGGGTTGCTTTTGGGTTTGCTGGGCAATTTGTTCGATGAGTTGTTCAGCTTTCTGGGCTTGTTCAGTGTTTCCTTGCTCGCGGTATTCGTTGCGGGCGCGATTCAAGACTCCATTAGCTTTTTTGATATCGCCCTGATTATATAAAGTTACGCCCAAATTATAGTAAGCGGCAGCATTTTTAGGATTTTGGCGAATAGCTTGTTGATAAACAGAGATAGCCTCAGCAGCTTGACCTTGAATTGCCATTAGACCTGCCATATTATTGTAGGCTGTGGCATTTTGGGGATCTCGTTCTAGGACTTGCCGATAATTGGCGATCGCTTCTGTTGTTTGACCTTGGTCTTGTAGGGCGATCGCTAAGTTAAAATAGGCATTGGCATTACTGCTATCAAAAGTAACCGCTTGCTGGTATGCGGCGATCGCTTCTGGTATCTGTCCCTGTTCGTAGAGTATCAAACCGAGGTTGTAATGTACTGCTGCCATTGTCGGATTAATCACTAGGCTGCGGCGATAAGCAGTAATTGCGGTTTCTTTTTGCCCTTGTCGGTGCAAAGCTAACCCCAAATTGTAATAAGCCTCAGCAGAATTAGGATTAATTCCAATCGCCTCTGCATATTCTTGTACTGCTTCATCCAGGCGGTTTTGTTGTAAGAAAATATTCCCCAGATAATTCCTGGCCATTCCTAAGCTAGAGTCTCGCTGTAACGCTGCACGAAAGGCAGATTCTGCACCTTGCAAGTCCTGACGGTTGTAGCGTGTGACTCCCTGCTGGTAAAAGCTGGCTGCTTCTAAATCTTGAGAAACAGCAGTTTGTGCTAGTAACTTACTTCTTGGGAAATCAATTATTGTTGGTGCAGCCAATACTAAAAATACCGAAGAACAGAATAGTGCTGCCCTAGATAAACCGTGAAACCACTGATGAAGTAGATATTTTTCAGACATGAGCGGCAGGCCTGTACTTGTTGTTAGATCCTTATAAATGAGAGTACCCACTACTACATGAAAAATTAAAACTTCCCTATTAAAAATTTAAAAACCCTCAGCCCTGGGTAATACAGCAGCCGGCAAAATTAGCATGGCATCCCCAAAGGAATAAAAGCGATAGCGAGCAGCGATCGCATGTTGGTATATATTTAATAACCTTTGCCTACCAATAAAGGCGCTCACCAGCATCAATAAACTAGAACGGGGTAAATGAAAGTTGGTAATTAGTCCCTCCACTACCCGCACCTGATAGCCTGGG
This sequence comes from Goleter apudmare HA4340-LM2, assembly GCA_019359495.1. Classification (GTDB taxonomy): domain Bacteria; phylum Cyanobacteriota; class Cyanobacteriia; order Cyanobacteriales; family Nostocaceae; genus Goleter; species Goleter apudmare. The sequence continues at coordinate 43,109 of JAHHHF010000089.1, read as the reverse complement.
TAAATAAACAAGTCGGTCTTCCCGCAAAAGGGTTGCAAATCTCCCGATGGCGCAGCCCCTTCCAAAGCCCGCACTACTGTAGTTCCCACCGCAATCACTCGACCACCAGCTGCTTTAGTTGCCCGGATTTGTTCTACTGTTGTTAGGGGCACTTCCATCCACTCTTCATGCATTTGGTGGGTGGTGACATCTTCTACTTCCACAGGGCGAAAAGTCCCCACACCGACATGGAGGGTCACAAAGGCTTGATTAATGCCGCGATCGCGCAATCTAGCCAATAATTCTGGGGTAAAATGTAGCCCAGCTGTAGGAGCAGCGATCGCTCCTGGCTGTTGGGCGTAAACTGTTTGATATTGTTCGTCATCAGCTTCCGAGGTGCTGATATAGGGTGGTAAAGGCACTTCGCCGTATATCTCCAACAGTTGCACTAAAGACATGCCCTCTGGGACGTCAAATTGCAGCAGACGCCCCCCAGTCGCCTTGTCGATTTCCAGTACTGTAGCTGTTAAGGAGGGGGTGGAAGATGAGAAAGAACTTTCTCCTCCATCTTTCCTTGTCCTCAAGTCAAAAATAATCTTTGATCCCCGTTTGCAGCGTTTTCCTGGTTTGACCAAAGCTAACCAACAATTGTACTGTCGCTCCTCCAACAGCAACACCTCAATCTCAGCACCTGTGGACTTACGACCATACAAGCGGGCAGGCATGACTTTAGTATTATTCATGACTAGTAAATCTCCCGGACACAATAGTTCTGGCAATTCACGGAAAACGTGGTTTAGAGGTGCTGTTTCGTTGCCTGTATTGCGATAATTTACTACCAGTAAACGAGAGCTATCTCTTGGAACTACTGGATTTTGGGCAATTAGTTCCGTTGGGAGTTCGTATTCATAACCAATTAATGAACAGTCTAATTCAACATCCTTATCCCTAGAGTTAGAGGTTTGTTGCAAATTTGGTGGTGTAATTTGTTTCTCCATTTAAATCTGTACTGACTTCAACAAGCTGACTTGATTTGACCTTGCTCAAAGAAGTTTAAGGGATCACTGCTCAATTTAATCCCTAGACTTTTAGATTGATACTATTAGGTAACACGGAAACACCTGTATGAAAATTGGGTAAACCTCCCTATCTAAAAACGGGGGCTTTTACCCTACCGGGAATCACTATTTATTGACGAATATAGAGATGTAGGATTGGCTTTGATCCCAAACACCAAACATGGAATACCTGTATTACCTGGCAAATGCCAGTTTAACTCTGAGGGTCGTTCAACACCTGCACGCCAGACCCCAGATGCCCGTTTCGTTCGTTACCGTCATTCATCAGATAGATGGGTGGGTGGTTAGGGTCAAACTCAAAGGACAAGTCTCACCCCAAGTTGATGGCGACTTTCGGGCTTTTCTCAATGAGTTAGGAATTAGCCATGAGCCGCCAATGCGGGTGCAAATGGCACTGTGGAGTTTGGAAGCGGGACAATGCCCTGTGGACGTCATGCGTCGCTACCAAGTAGCGATCGTTTCTCATGGTAGCCCAGAGAAAGAAGAAATTGAAGCATTCCGCCAACAGTTTGTCAGGGGTTTGGGCTATTGTCCAGAAACTCTGGCTTAATCAGGCTGCCTGCAAATGCTGCTACAAAATTATCGGTAGTTGGTCATGAGTAATTATTTCATCCATTACTTGTGACCGATTATGCTTAATCAATTACCGAGTCAAAAGCTGCTGGGATGTATTCTTGTAGTTGGAGTTGATAACCACCTACAGATGAACTAGCTAGGAGTTCCTGGGTAAATATTTCCCCAGAGAACTGTTGTGTGATTTTCTGACAATAAACAATAGCAACGTCAAATCGGCATGGATAATCTGCCTGTTCAGGGTAATTGGCGAAAAACATCCCTGCCGTGCGCCAAATTTTAGCTTGCTTTTTGGGAGTTATGGCACTTCTCCCTCCTGCATCCCAATTGCCTGCACTGCGGGTTTTCACCTCCACAAATGCCAAGGTCGATTTTTGAGTAGGGACACAATTAACTGCGTGCTTGCCTTGAGTGCCCTGATATTGGGCAATAATATCTATTTCTCCCCAACGGCAAGAAAAGCGCCGATGCAGAATTAACCAGCCAGAAGATTGTAGCCATTGTGCTACTAGGTCTTCACCTAATTGACCAATATCGGGATAATGGGATGGAGGAGAGTTCGTCATTGGCTAGAAATAATCATATGAATTTTAGATTAAGCCATAAGATTTGGGTAACAATACTCAGTGTATTGCTTTGGGTGGTGGTCGCCATCACAGCAATTATGGGCGGTACAACTACAGCTTTGGCACTCGAATACAATAAAGAAATTTTAATTGAAGCTGATTTTTCAGGACGTGATTTAACAGACTCCAGCTTTACCAAAGCCAATCTCCGCCAGAGTAACTTCAGCAATGCTAACTTGAGTGGTGTGAGTTTTTTTGCTGCCAATTTGGAGTCAGCAAATTTAGAAGGAGCGAATCTCACAAACGCTACTTTAGACTCGGCTCGCTTCATCAAAGCAAATTTGACCAATGCTTTATTAGAAGGTGCATTTGCTGCTAGTGCTAAGTTTGATGGTGCGATTGTGGATGGGGCAGATTTTACTGACGTGCTGCTACGTCAGGATGAGCAAAAAAAATTGTGCAAGGTGGCTAAAGGCACTAATCCCACCACTGGTAGAGACACCCGCGATACCTTGTTTTGCCCGTAAGTAGTCTTGCAAAATCAATTATCTATAGCAATCCGATTTGATTTCTGAAATTTATGGCGTGCGGAGGGAACAGTTCTCTTCTCTACGAGAGACTGCGCCGACGAGACCCTCCGCGTAGCTTGCTTCTCCGCAGGAGTACGACAAGCTTAGTGCCTAGCGAATTAAAGTTGTTGGGCAATTTTAGCTATGGCATAGGATGGAAGAGAAGATCGGGGAAAAAGTAATTAAAAATTATCCAGGTAGACAAGGCAACTGATATTGAAAGAATAGCTATAACTGGTGCTAGGGAAAGATATCTCAGGAAAAATGCTTTTTCTTTGTTTTGTGTCCGCATACAATACTCCCGACATAATCCAAGTCACAACAATTTATTCGTTGTTACATTTTTCGTATTATGAAAGATTTTGTGATATGTTAGCACCCATTACTTTCGGTGGAATGACAATGCCATAGTAAACAGCAGCGATCGCTGATAGGGCATTGACCAAAACATTATTACCAAAGAGTGGCATCAAGCCAAAAAATGTTTTAGCAAAAGGCAACAACCCCATAATTGCCAATACAGCATAAGCAACTGCAAAGATGCGATTAAATAAACGCGCACTGCTAGCGCTGCTATAAGAGGTAATTCCTAATAGTCCGACAGCACACCTTACCAAATTATGCAAAAAATTGGTAGGAAATAACCCGAATATATAACCAAACCCGGCAGCGTAGGCATTAGGAGATGCATCTAAAGGAATGAAAGATTCATTTGTTCCTGGTAAAGATACCAAAGCAGGTGTAAATCCTGCCAAACCTAATATTAAAAAGAGAATCCCAATGGTCAAAGCACAGTAACGTTCTACCATTTTTGCGGTCTGGATGTTTTCCATATTCTTTCTGACTCCTGATATACTTCAATTAGTAGAAAATAGTAAATGCTAACTAAAATTTCCTGATTCTCAAAATATTTATCAGGGAAAATCTGTTTTAGTCGAAGAAATTAGTTAACAAGACATAACACTTTCTATCCAACTGAATAATTTCAACCTTGAACTCTATCAAAAGGTAGGATTAAACGTGGAGAGAAATCTGATGCCAATTGAAAATTCAGAAAATCAGATGATAGCTGGATTTCAGGGTTTGTACCTGTTGCTTGATTTTAGTGAATTGGTATTACCTCAGGCATCAGAATTGTGGAGGGTTCCCTCCGTTGTAGGAAGTGGCTCAACTTTTTAAATTTCTCCTCCAACTACTACATCTCGAATGCGTAGGCTAGGGCCACCACAGCCTACAGGTAAACCGTTTTGTCCACCCTTACCACAACCACCAGATTCATCCCAGTAAAAATCTTCACCAATTGCCTCAATATCTGCTAAGGTCTGAAAAACATTGCCAGAAAGTGTGACATCGCGCACGGGTTCAGCGATTTTGCCGTTTCTAATCATCCAGGCTTCGCCAGCACTAAAGGTGAACATTTCCCCATTTGTCATGCCACCCAACCAGTTACGGGCATATACTCCTTCTTTGATATCGGTGAACAAGTCTGTAACAGGGGTTGTTCCTCGTTCAATCCAGGTGTTGGTCATCCGTACAATTGGCGTAAAGTGATAATTAAGACATCTGGCATTACCTGTGGGTGTTTCTGCTAACTTCCCAGCAGTTTCACGGGAATGTAAACGCCCGACTAAAACCCCATCTTGAATCAGTTGGGTAGTGGTAGCGGGTGTACCTTCGTCATCGTAAAAATAGCTACCGCGATGCCCTTCAGGAGCCGCACCATCAAAAATTTGCAGTGCTTCAGGGCCAAAACGACGACCAATAGTCATAACTTCCAATAAATCTGGGTTTTCGTAAGCCATATCAGCTTCCGAAAGATGTCCAAAAGCTTCATGGACAAATAAACCAGTGAGTACTGGGTCAATGACTACAGTGTAAGTATTGCCTTTGACAGTTGGTAAAGCTAAAGCTGCAACGGCTCTTTGAGCGGCGCTTTTAACTTGTGCATCCAAAGCAGTTAAATCTTCATAGGCTTTGCGGGAACCTGTGGTTTCTCTACCAGTTTGCACAGTGTCACCATTTCTAGCCGTAGCGGCAAAGCGCATTTCCATATCTACCCAAGATTGCTCAATTAAAGTGCCTTCTGAGGTGACGATGATCACTCGTTGGGAACTGTCGCCGTAGCGCACCGAAGTAGTGGTAATGCGGGGGTCTACGCTTTTGAGTAAATGTGAATAGCGATCGCACAATTCTTTTTTTTGACTCAAGGAAACTTGACGGGGGTCAGTACCTGTCAGTGGTAGCTTACAGACGGCTTGCACTGGGTCAATGGGAGCTAGTAAAGTCTCTTCATCACCCACAATTCGCGCTGCGGCGATCGCTTCTTCTATGCGCTCTTTAATACTAGCCAGCTGGTTAAAGCAACTCAACCCCCACCCGCCTCTATAACAAGCGCGAATATGTCCACCAATTGAGATACCCTCGCTTAAAGTTTCTACCTTGTCGCCACGTAACAAGATATCAGTTCCTTCTGCTTCTTCCAGGCGAATCATCAGATAATCTACTTGAGATGAGTAACGGGCAATGAGGTCAGAAAGTAAATTTTGGACGTCAGCAAATGTAGTCGGCATCTCTCAGCATTCTCAATGGCGAACTCCATTTATTTTGCTATTATTTGGTCAATTTTTGCTACTTAGTGGTCATTTGTCATTTGTCAAGGTTCATGAGTTATTTCTCCTCATTCCCTGATTCCATAACGTACTTCTGGGCTACTTTCCAATAGCGAGAAAATCGTTTGAGGTCAATGTGTCCGTCGTAGTCAAAAAATGGTTCTACTGCCAACACTTCTATTGCTAAGGAATGCTCAATTTGATTGCAGATATCATCAAATCGGGGGCTGGGACTGTCTACTGTTACCACTAAGTCGGCATGATGTTCTTGAGCAAAGGCTAAAATTTCTTGGGCTACATTCCCACGACGAATTTCGATAGGTAATTCTAGCAAGCATTCATAAATAAAAGTGAGGCGTTTGAAACTGATCTGCCATTCTTCTATTAAAGCATCGTCCCAAACCCAAATAGCTGGAGCATCGGGGTATTCTTGGAGTGCGGGGTTGTGGGGACTCAGACAGTCTCCATGTACCCAAATAATTGGCTTACTCATTAGATGTTAGATTTTTTTAGCGCTCAAAAACAAAGCGATGCAAATAATATTACCACCTAATCTCAACTTATGAATAATTGTAGAAATAGAAATGTAATCACATTAATACAATTTTTGAAACTTGAATTTTTTTACTAATAAATAATCCGCTTTTATCATCATCAAGACTTACGCAACTGGCACACATATTTTCTGGGAGAAGAGACGCAATTATACTCTGACGAGAAGCCGCTCTACGAGCGTCTACGCGTCTGTACTCAAGGGTCAAAAATCAAGGTTTTGGACTTTGGACTTTTGACTCTGGACAACCTACACGAAAAAAAATATGATGCTTGCGTAAGTCCTAATAATTATGTACCTCAGTAGATTAAGAAACGCTATGTAGCAATCCGATTTGAAGTAAAATACATATTCCAGACTGTATCTCCTCAACATCATGGGCAACACTTTTGGCAATCTGTTTCGCGTTACTACTTTTGGCGAGTCCCACGGCGGTGGTGTGGGAGTTGTGATTGACGGTTGTCCTCCGCGACTAGAAATTTCTACAGAGGAAATACAGTTTGAGTTAGATAGGCGGCGTCCGGGACAAAGTAAGATTACGACGCCTCGCAAGGAAGCAGATAGCTGTGAGATATTATCTGGGGTGTTTGAGGGCAAAACACTGGGAACACCCATAGCAATCTTAGTACGGAACAAAGACACTCGTCCCCAAGACTACGACGAGATGGCGCAGAAATATCGCCCTTCCCACGCCGATGCTACTTATGATGCTAAATATGGCATTCGCAATTGGCAAGGTGGCGGTAGGTCGTCAGCCCGTGAGACAATTGGCAGAGTAGCCGCAGGTGCGATCGCTAAAAAAATTCTCCGTCAAGTAGCGAATGTGGAAATCATCGGCTACGTCAAGCGCATCAAGGACTTGGAAGGTGTCGTTGACCCCAACACCGTCACCTTAGAACAAGTAGAAAGCAACATCGTGCGCTGTCCCGATGCTGAAATAGGCGATCGCATGATTGAATTAATTGAGCAAACTGGTAGAAAAGGTGACTCTATCGGTGGTGTGGTGGAATGTGTAGCGAGGAATGTGCCTAAAGGTTTGGGTGAACCAGTATTCGATAAATTAGAAGCAGATATTGCGAAAGCTGTGATGTCTCTCCCCGCTAGCAAAGGCTTTGAAATCGGTTCTGGTTTTGGGGGGACACTACTCACAGGAATTGAACACAACGACGAATTTTATATTGATGAACAAGGTGAAATTCGCACCGTCACCAACCGTTCTGGAGGGATTCAAGGCGGAATTTCTAATGGGGAAAATATCATTTTGCGCGTTGCGTTTAAGCCAACGGCGACGATTAGAAAAGAGCAAAAAACTGTGACTAATGCGGGTGAAGAAACAGTATTAGCAGCCAAAGGAAGACATGATCCTTGTGTGTTACCCCGTGCAGTCCCAATGGTGGAAGCAATGGTGGCGTTGGTGCTATGTGACCATTTGTTACGCAATCATGGGCAATGTCAGGTGCTTTGAGTAATTTTTGGCGATCGCTAGACCATTGCTTGACAATGTAAGATATCTAGTACAGCGTGGTATTGAGCAAATAAGGGCGATCGTTGATGAGTGAAGCAACGAGCTACAAAAAAGACTTTTTATTGTGGACACAACAACAAGCCGAGTATTTAAAGAAAGGGTATTGGGCTGAGTTAGATGTTGCCAACTTGGTAGAGGAACTGGAGGCTTTGGGTCGTAGCGAACAGAAAGAACTTGGCAGTTATTTGCAAGTGCTATTAATGCACTTGCTTAAATGCCAGTATCAACCTGAACGCAGAACTAAAAGCTGGGATCATAGCATCTCCAACTGTCGAGATAAAATTCAAGATTGTTTGGAAGATACTCCTAGTTTGCAACGTTTTATTCAAGACCCAGCGTGGATACAAAAATATTACCGCCGTGCCTGTCGAGACGCTGCTAAAGAAACGCAAAAATCTATCGAAACTTTTCCTACTGAATGTCCTTTTACAATTGAACAAATAATTGATCCAAACTTCTCATAAGCTGGGTTTTACAAATCACTCAAAATCAAGACGAAGAAGACAGGGAATTACTTATGCGATTAGCACCACTTTATCAACAAGACCGAGAACAGGCGATACAAAAAGCAGAACAACGAGGAATTCAAACACGAGAACGCTCGGTAGTAGAAAATTTACTCAAAGTCCGCTTTGGAGAAATAGATAATCAATTACAAGCAATTATTGAACCATTATTAGCACTATCACCAGAAGAGTTTACACCTTTACTACTGCAATTATCCCGTGAAGAATTAATTGATAGGTTTCATTAAATGGATTTTCTGACAATTCTGGGATTAACTGCTGCTACCCTCACAACGATCGCTTTTTTGCCACAAATGTTGCAAACATGGCGCACCAAGTCAGCCAAAGATGTATCTTACACCATGCTGATTACATTTATGAGTGGTTTATTTCTATGGTTAATTTACGGGATTTACCTCAAATCTTTGCCAGTGATTCTTGCTAATAGTGTGACATTCGTTTTTAACCTGATAATTCTATGGCTTAAAATTAAATATAGATAAACCTGTATTGAATAAACTGTGACATCATCTCCATTCGCCCCCGAACATCTTTTATTCACCCCCACCACCCCTAACACCGACGCTATCCCACTAATTTTTGCCTTTCCTAATGAATACAGCGTGGGTATTACTAGCCTAGGTTATCAGGTGGTGTGGGCAACTTTGGCTATGCGTGATGATGTGCAGGTAAGTCGCTTATTTACTGATATTCACGAACAATTGCCTAGAAAACCGGAAATTGTTGGTTTCTCAATTTCATGGGAATTGGATTATGTGAATATTTTAAATTTACTGGAATCTTTAGATATTCCTATTAGAGCATCTGCTCGTGGTGATCATCATCCCATCATTTTTGGTGGCGGGCCTGTTCTCACAGCCAATCCTGAACCTTTTGCCGATTTTTTTGATGTGATTTTATTGGGTGATGGGGAAAATCTACTAGGAGATTTCATTACTACTTATAAAGAAGTTAGAAATGCTCACCGAGAAACTCAACTTAAAACACTGGCACAAATTCCAGGAATTTATGTTCCGAGTTTGTATGAAGTGGAATATCAGGAAAAAGATGGCGCGTTAAAGTCAATTAAACCAATTGACGCAGAAATTCCCACAATTGTGCAAAAACAAACTTACCGGGGAAATACCCTTTCAACTTCCACGGTAGTCACAGAAAAAGCGGCATGGGAAAATATCTACATGGTGGAAGTAGTGAGGAGTTGTCCAGAAATGTGTCGTTTCTGTTTGGCGAGTTATCTCACATTACCTTTTAGAACTGCTAGCTTGGAAGGTTCATTAATTCCCGCGATTGAAAGGGGTTTACAAGTTACAAAACGTCTGGGGTTGTTGGGCGCTTCTGTAACTCAGCATCCAGAGTTTGCAACGCTATTAGATTATATTAGTCAGCCAAAGTATGATAATGTGCGGTTGAGTATTGCCTCAGTACGCACCAATACCGTCACAGTGCAGCTAGCAGAAACTTTAGCGAAACGAGACACGCGATCGCTTACCATAGCTGTAGAAAGTGGTTCAGAAAAAGTCCGCCAAATCATCAATAAAAAACTCAATAATGATGAAATTATCCAAGCAGCCATAAACGCTAAAGCTGGTGGCTTGTCTAGTTTGAAACTCTACGGAATGGCGGGGATACCTGGCGAGGAACCAGAAGATTTAGAACAGACTGTGGCAATGATGCGTAGTATAAAAAAAGCAGTACCTGGATTGCGGTTAACACTAGGATGTAGCACCTTTGTACCCAAAGCGCACACACCATTTCAATGGTTTGGGGTGAACCGACAAGCTGAAAAGAGGTTGCAAATACTACAAAAGCAGCTAAAACCCCAAGGCATAGAGTTTCGCCCAGAAAGCTATAATTGGTCAATTATACAGGCTTTGTTGTCGAGGGGCGATCGCCGACTTTCCCAACTACTAGAACTGACACGCGACTTTGGTGAATCTCTGGGTAGCTACAAACGCGCTTTTAAACAACTCAAAGGACAAATTCCCGATTTAGATTACTATGTCTACACTAACTGGTCAACAGAGCAGCTATTACCTTGGAATCACTTGCAAGGGCCGCTACCACAGTCTACACTACTGAAACACTTGGCTGATGCTACCAGTCATTTCGACTCTTCTGTACAGCAATTACAGCCATTGAATTCCTAGCCTAAAACTTGATGCAAAACACAGCTGAGTATTACTGCGCTTATTGCGGCGAACCAAACTTAACCTTTATTGATTTGAGTGCAGGCGGACAGCAATCTTATGTAGAAGATTGTCAAGTATGCTGTCACCCCAATATTCTGTATGTGCGGGTTGATGAAGACACCCTAGACATCGAGATTGATACCGAATACGAAGGCTAATTTTGAGGTTTTTCTGTTAAACTTTTCTTTCCATGCTGCACTTTAAACATTCCTCCATCATTGATGCATCACCAGAAGTAGTTTGGAAATTTCATGAAAGACCAGATATTTTGCAACTACTAACTCCACCTTGGCAACCCGTTCAAGTCATCCGCCGTGAGGGAGGACTTAAAGCGGGTGCAATTACAGAATTTCGCCTCTTTCTCGGCCCTTTGCCTTTAACTTGGTTAGCGCGTCACACTGAATACGAAAAATATCACTTTTTTACCGATGAGCAAATATCCGGGCCTTTTGAGTCTTGGATACATCGACATGAATTTGAACTAGAAAATGGCAAAACCAAATTAACTGACGCCATTTCCTTTTCTATACCCGGCGGAGACACAATTGAATTTTTTAGTGGTTGGTTAGTGCAAGCACAATTAGAAGCGATGTTTCGCTACCGCCATTATGTGACTAAGCGAGAGTGCGAACTACGATAAGTAGGTAGTTGTGAGTTAAATATCGTTTTAAGTGAACTGTATTGAGTTGTAGGCTCCAGTTGTTCACAAGATACACACAGTAGCCTCACAGTTTTAAGTATATCATCTAGCACTACGACTATTTAGATAAACCAATCTCTGCCTAAAAACAGTTTTTGGAAAGATAGTTGTTTGTGTAATACTATGTAAAGTAACTTAATATTTCTCAATATTTCTAGTTTTTTGGCACTGCACAGTAAAAAACACTAACCATTGCTAGAGTCATTCGGCTGGCTGTTAGTGCTTTTTATTGTGTACATAACTTGGGAATTTTCATCTGCATTCTCCGGAGAGTAAAAAAGTGATCGAGTTAGAGAAACCACCTATTCATCAAATAAAACTCACCCCTGTTGTAAAAAATAAATCACCATTTAAAGGTATTTTCATTGCTATTACTATTATTAGCGTGTGGGCACTGAGCCTGGTTTTCTTACTTTCCCTTAACATTCCTCAATTCGGCGGATTTTGGAGATTATTGCCCATCATACTCTGGCAAACATTTTTATATACGGGATTATTTATTACAGCCCATGATGCTATGCATGGCATAGTATTTAGACAAAACTCCAAAATCAACCATTTTATTGGTTCGCTTTGTCTATCTCTTTACGGTCTTTTATCGTATAAAAAATTACTAAAAAAACATTGGTTGCACCACCATAATCCAGCTAGTGAACTAGATCCAGACTTCCATGATGGCAAACACGAAAGTTTGTTTGTCTGGTATGTTTACTTTATGAAAGGTTACTGGAGTTGGCGACAAATTATTACTTTGACAATTATCTATAATATTGCCCATTACGCACTACATATACCGAGTGATAATCTCACTTATTTTTGGGTAATTCCTTCCCTTTTAAGTTCACTACAGTTGTTTTATTTTGGTACTTTTCTACCCCATAGACAGCCAAAAGGGGGTTATACGAATGTTCATAGGGCCAGAACAATCAAGCGTCCCATTCTGTGGTCATTTATCACTTGCTATCATTTCGGCTACCACGAAGAACATCATGAGTATCCCCATATTCCTTGGTGGCAACTACCAGAAATCTATCAGAGGCACGTATTCCACTGACAATATGGTTCTGTTATAACGTTTCCCATTCAGATGCGGTACAACATTATATAGTCGCGTGTAGGGAACAGTGCCGTGCCCCTACGGGTGTACCTTACTCCCTTAAAACCTGTTGTGTAAGTTGATACTGCTTCCTCGTAAATTTGTTTAGCGATCGCAAATTTGCCAGGTTTGAATTCACCGATCGCAACATGAGCAAATTTATGTCTGAGAAAGTCTTGAAAATCCATAAGACTTGTTTACTCCTACGTAAAATTTTGATCTGGAATTAGACTGTTAGTATTAATAACCACATGGTTGTTACTTTGAATCTTTACATAACTAGATTTCATCTATATAAATTGTTACGCTTCTTTGTTTACTACTTCTACAACTGATATTTTGTTGATATTTGCCTTTCCTAGAAAATACGACAACTGGCATTAAATATAACAATATACCGAAAATAATAATAAAATTTAATACTTGACATTAAACTATATTATAGGACTCATATTTGATTTTTGAACAGATACGTAGGGTGTGTTAGCGACAGCGTAACGCACCCCCCCCAAAGCTTTCGGTGCGTTACGGCTTGCGCCTAACACACCCTACTGGCGTGTCTAAGCTAATTTTGTGTATTAGCAATCTTTTGTAGTACAGGCATCTTGCCCGTTCTAATTAGCGGGCAAGATGCCCGCACCACAAGAAAATTTTTTGCAACATTTTAGTCTTGTCACACCCTACACATACTGAGATTTTTTCAGATATCAAATCGGATTCCTATAGTTGTCTCTAACTCAATAATTTTGTAGGTCTTGCCCCCTGGTGCATTGCATTCCCCGGCTCTGATATTCTTGGTAAAGGAGATGATGCTTGTTCAGTGGGCCTTCAATTGGAAGCCACATAAGATTGTGGTAGGCGATCGCCGATTCCAGATGACTCTATTTCCTAGATGTTATCCCACAATGATAATCAAAACCATCACTTGAGAGTAATCTGAATTAATTGATAGATCATTTTTCCTCATTTGACAATAGAATAAGTTTGACACCAAAAAATTTATATCAATACCCCAGTGTGGGTACTAAATTTAAAAGATAAACTGTGGACAGTGCTTTGTAATCAGCACAGGGCTATTCATCAGGAAACTTGATTAAAAACCAATTTTATTGAAATAAGACTAAATTATCAAGATTTTGCTGGCTATAACTTTCGCTATAGCGTCCTGATGTCATTAAAATAATGAGAATCGACGAATTAACTATGCGATTAAACGATCCGCTAATTGATTTGCCTAACTTACATCATGTTATTGATCATTCTCCTTTGACGATTAGCCCTGATAGTTATCTAGTCGATGCTGTTGCTTTGATGAGTCAAGGAAGTATGAGTTTAGGGTTGAATGATCCTAATTTGCAGTTCAATTCTCATGTTGGGAATCAGCAAGGAACTAGCTATATATTAGTAGTCGAGGAAACACATCTATTAGGCATTATTACAGAAAAAGATATAGTTAGAATTATCGCTTCTGACATCAATTTGTCTCAAGTGAAAGTGGTTGAGGTCATGACACATCAACTAGTGACCCTCAACCAATCACAAGATATTGTGACAGCTTTATTGCTATTACATCAGTATGGAATTCGTCATTTACCAGTTGTGGATGACCACAAGCAATTAGTAGGAATAGTGACTCAGGCTAGCTTGCTGCAAGCATTTGACCTGGTAAAGATAGTTGGCATTACTGTAGCAGTACAGCAATATTTACAATCATCATCAAGTGAATTAAGTGAAATTCAGCACTCTACCGCCATTCCCGAAAGCCAGCAGCTAGAACAGGTGCGTCACCAAACATACCAACAGTTAAACCAACAGCTAGAGAAACAATCTACGACACTCAAACAAACCTGTGAGGAACTGCGAGCAACTTTGGAAGAACTCCAGGTAGCAGAAGAGGAAGTGCGGCAACAAAACGAAGAACTAGCCTCTGCCCGTGAGATGGCAGAATTACAGCGCCAGCGCTATCAGGATTTATTTGAGTTTGCACCAGATGGTTACTTAGTCACTGATGCTATAGGTGTGATCAAAGAAGCTAACCAAGCAGCATCAACCATGCTGGGTGTGAATCAGCAGTATTTGGTGGGCAAGCCCCTAGTTGTGTTTATTGCTCAACCAGAGCGTCATTCGTTGATGAATCAACTGCATCATTGGCAGCAGTTACAGACGAGGGAAATTTACTTACAGCCACGGGGAGGTGAAACATTCCCGGTTAGCATCAGGGTAGGGGCTGTAAAAAATTCCCAGGGAGAGTTGATTGGCTGGCGCTGGTTGCTCAATGACATTAGCGATCGCATTGCAACCCAGCACCAACGTCAACAAGCCGAAGAAACTCTCCGCCGCGCCCACGACGAATTAGAAATGCGCGTGGCAGAACGCACGGCAGAACTATGTTATGCCAATGCACGTTTACAACAAGAAATTGCCGAACGCCAACAGATGGAAGCAGCTTTGCGCCAAAGTGAGAAACTCTATCGTGATTTGGTAGAAAGCCAAACTGAATTAGTCATCCGATTTGATGCTCAAGGGCAAACTAACTTTGCCAACTTAGCAGTTTGTCAAACATTGGGTTTATCAATAGAGGAGTTACGCCGTCAATCATTATTTCAGTTTGTCCATCCCGATGATTTGCCTAAAGTGGTAGCCAATATGAGAGCTTTGGCATCCTCACGCCATCAGCAAAAAAGTGGTGAGCGCCGCATATTCACAGTCAGCGGTTTGCGCTGGTTTGAATGGAACGTGACCGCAATTCTTAACGGTACAGAAGAAGTTGTTGAGTATCAAACAGTAGGCAGAGATATTAGCGATCGCAAGCAAATGGAACAAGCGCTGCGGGAAAGCGAAGAGAAGTTCCGCCATTTTGCCGAGAATATCCACGCAGTCATCTGGATTAATAGCCCAGATTCATTTCGCACCTTGTATGTAAATCCTGCCTATGAAAAAATTTGGGGACGCTCCTGCCAAAGTTTGCTGGAACAGCCGGATACGTGGATAGAGACTGTGCATCCAGAGGATCGCCACCTTGTCTTGACAACAGTAGAGCGACAGCTCAGTCGTGAGTCTAGTCAAGTAGAATACCGAATTTTGCGACCGGATGGCTCAATACGCTGGATCTGGGATCGGGGCTTTGCCATCCACAATGAGCAAGGAGAGATTTACTGCTATGGTGGCATTGCTGAAGACATCACAGAACGCAAGCAGGCAGAAGAATCATTACGCCGAAGTGAAGAACGCTTAAGTTTAGCTCTAGAAGCTGCCCAAATGGGGATATGGGACTGGAACCTCCTCACCAACGAAGCAGTTTGGTCGCCAAATATGGGGCTGATATATGGCTTACCAAATCATTCCTTGTGTTCTGATATCGAAGACTTCCTCAATTTAATTCATCCAGAAGACCAGCAATATCTGTCTCAGGTGATAGCTAGCAGTATTGAAGCAGGAACTGAATATGCCCTAGAATTTCGGGTCATCTGGCCTGATGGCAGTATCCACTGGTTAGGTGGCAGAGGACAAATCTACTGTAACGAACTCGGTCAGCCCCTCCGGATGATTGGTACAACTAGGGACATCACAGACCGCAAACAAGCAGAACAGGCGCTGAGAGAAAGCGAAGAACGCTATCGTTCAGTTGTTACCGCCATGCGTGAAGGTGTGATGCTCGTGGATGTTGATGGTGTGGTAGTTACCTGTAATGGCAGTGCAGAAAGGATTCTGGGTTTGAGTGCTGACCAGATGATCGGCAAAGGTCTGTGGCAACATAATTGGCAGAGTATTCACGAAGATCAATCTCCCTTTACCTGTGATGCTTATCCCATAACAGTCACTTTACGCACAGGTGAACCTTGCTTGAACGTGGTGATGGGAGTCTACACGCCCAACGGTCAATTAAATTGGGTTTCCATTAATTCCCAACCACTATTCCGAGACCATGAACTCACACCCTATGCAGTAGTCGCTTCATTTACTGATATCACCGAACAGCAAGCTGCGCGGCGCGATCGCAAACAAGCCCAACAAAAAATCCAAGAACAAGCAGCCCTACTTGACATCGCCACAGACGCGATTTGTGTCCGAGATTTGCAAACCCAGATTTCATTCTGGAATAAAGGTGCAGAGCATCTATATGGTTGGCAGCAGCAAGAAATTCTTGGAAAAAAAGCGAGCCAGTTTTTATACCAAGAAAATTCACCTCAAATAGCAACTGCTATGCAAACCGTCCTTGAACAAGGCTCATGGCATGGTGAGTTGAGTAAATTACGCAAATCTGGTCAAGAAGTAATCGTAGAAAGTCGCTGGACACTAGTATGTGATGCTACAGGACAACCCACATCTATCTTGGCGGTGGATACCGACATCACAGAAAAGAAACAGCTCGAACAACAGTTTTTCCGTGCCCAAAGATTGGAAAGTCTAGGAACCCTCGCAGGCGGTATTGCCCACGACTTAAACAATATATTGACACCGATTTTGGCAGCATCACAACTATTAGATTTAAGGTACGTCCAAGACAAAGAACGCTACCAACAACTGCTAGGAATTATCGGCAATAATGCCAAACGGGGAGCTGCTTTGGTGAAGCAAGTGTTGTCATTTGCGCGGGGATTTCAAGGAGAGCGCACAATTGTCCAACTCAAGCATTTGATTACAGAAATTACCCACATTGCCAAGCAGACATTTCCCAAATCTATCGAATTTTCTGTAGCTATCCCAGAACATTTAAACGCTGTCTTTGGCGATGCCACCCAACTACATCAAGTGCTGATGAACCTGGTAGTCAATGCCCGTGATGCCATGCCAGAAGGCGGTAACATCAAAATCGTGGCTGAAAATAAGTTTATTGATGAAGCCTATGCCAGAATGCATATTGATGCCAAAGTTGGCAATTACATTGTGATTCAGATCGCTGATACGGGTATTGGCATGGCCCCAGAAGTCTTAGATCGTATTTTTGAGCCATTCTTTACCACAAAAGATGTCGGTGCAGGTACGGGACTCGGCCTTTCTACCGTGCTGGGGATCATTAAAAGCCACGGTGGTTTTGTGAATGTCACTAGCCAAGTTGACAGAGGTAGCCAATTTAAACTCTTCTTGCCAGCTGTGGAGGCAACTCAAGCACCAGATGTAGAAGATTTAGAATTGCCCACAGGAAATGGAGAAGTAATTTTAGTTGTCGATGATGAAGCCCAAATCCGTGAGATTACCACCATCATCCTAGAAAAACATCAATACCAAACTCTCACAGCTAGTAATGGCATCGAAGCGATCGCTCTCTACGCCCAACATAAGTATCAAATCGGTGCAGTATTAATGGATATGATGATGCCAGAGATGGATGGGATCACCGCCATTCGCGCCTTACAAAAAATGAACCCACTAGTTAAAGTCATCGCCTCTAGTGGACTGAGTTATCATGAGTCTTGCACTCAAACCTCTGAATTAGCAGTCCCAGAGATTTTATCAAAGCCCTACACAGCTAATGATTTATTAAACAAGTTGCATCAGATACTTAGGTAGTTCGTCATCTCCCAATCCCTAATTCAAATCAATTTACAGCAATTTTCAGCTAAATGAAACACATCTTTATATCTCACGCATTCGACGAAGTCGTTCCCGCAGGGTAGGCGCATTCGCGTAGCGTCTCGTAGAGAAGGCGCAAAGGCAGAAAGAAATACAGATATCAGTGCGTGGTCTAAATACATGAAAACTGCTGTAAATAGGATTTGCGACAGATTGATCGGTGATCAGGGTAGGGCGAACAACCGTACTCCTGACGGAGAAGCAAGCTACGCCCCTACAAGTTATCTGCAACATTCTTTTTTCAAGTTGGGATCAAATCAAAATTATGGGGTTGCCCTCACAAGTTCCTCAAATTGTTCTCTTAAATTAGGAGCATAGAGAGCGCCAGTAATACTTCATCTCCATTGGTCGATTGGTTAACTCTCTAGTGGCGTGGCAAGGCTAAAATGTTGCAAACAATTTGGGAGCATCCCAAATGTGTAAATTTATTTTTTTGTAGTGATGGCTCTCTAGCCCGCTTCCTGGACATTAGGGAGCAAGATGCTCCCACTACAAATTTTATTTTTGCAAAATTGGGATGCTCCCAACAATTTTCTTGTCAGAATATTTAGAGGAGTTAGCAATGAGAACCCAAAATACTCATCCTGTACATAGAGAAGTCATGTATGGGTTTGCCCTAGTAGCGTTAATGTTAGCAGGAGGAACTGGCTGGTGGAATTGGCAAACTACAAAGCCTACCACCGTTAACCAAAAACCAATTGCTACACAGCCAGAGAAAGTTAATCCCAAAGTTATTACTCCGCAAGCAGCACAGAGATTAAACTCAAAATTAACTCTAACAACAGTACAGTTGCGACCACAAATTTATTGGTTACAAATTGCAGATAACAAGATTCACTTAACACCTCAACAGATTACTGTTAAGTCGGGAGTAACGGCGGAAGTTGCCTTACGAGAAGCACTAAATAATCTCCTTAGCATCCCTCAGACTTCTACTTTAACTAGCACGATACCAGTTGGGACTCGATTACTGAGTTTACAAGTTACCCCAGATGGAATTTATGTGAATTTATCATCTGAATTTAAGCAAGGTGGTGGTAGTACTTCTATGACCTATCGAGTAGCGCAGATTATCTATACTGCTACTAGTCTTGACCCCCAAGCTCAAGTTTTTATCTCAGTTGATGGACAAAGAATTGATGCGGATCATCCATTAGGCGGAGAAGGGATAATTTTGAGACAGCCAATCACACGAAAACAATTTTTAGAAGATTTTGATCTCGCTAGAAATTAGTTAAATAGTTGCCACTTTGATCTAATCAGTAAAATCAGGAGATAAAATTATGTCTATCGCCAAAGTCTTAGAGAAAATCATTCAAGCTATTCAAGAAGTAACTCAAAAAGTAATCAACTATATTTCCGTTGCCGCCGCGAGGATTTTTAGCCCTAGAGATGATGACTATCCAGCAACAGGAATTCAACCTTTTGAAGGAGATAGTGCTGATGCTTGAAATATTGGACATCGGTATGGGCGATTTAAAATACATTGGTGTCAACTTAACGATAAATCGGCGGTTAGAAACCGCTTCTACACAAACAAAACCCACCTCCGTGGGTTTAATAACCTTAATTTTGCATTAGTCCGCGGAGGCGGACTTTGTCTGTATAGCTGCGAATTCTATTCGCCAAGGCTTAGAGGGTGTTTGAAAAGTCTAATTTAATACTAGCCCAGGCGACTGGAAGTCGCGGCTACACAGGCAAAACCCACCTTCGTGGGTTGAAAACCTTGATTTTGTGTTAGTCTGCCTCCGCGGACTTTGTCTGTATAGCTGCGAATTCTATTCGCCAAGGCTTAAGTTGACACAGGTACTTAAAATATCGCCCATACTTGAAATTGCATCAGATTTTTTAACTGCTCACCGATTGATGGAAATGTTAATACAATGAATACTGTTAGGAAGATTAATGATCAGTTAGCGATCGCTGGACAAATTACGCTAGAACAGCTACAACAGATTGCTGATGAGGGTTATAAATCTGTACTTAACTTGCGCTCATCAGATGAAACAGGTTGCCTTGAGTACGAACAAGAAAAAACAGAGTTTTTAGAATTGCGCTACATCAATCTGCCAATTAAAGCTGAAGGAATTAACCATCAAGCTGTACTACTTGTATCTCAAGCAATTAATGAATTGCCCAAGCCAATTTTGATACACTGTGACAATTCAATACGTTCAGCTGCGATAGTATTAATATATATAGCTACAAAACAAGGAATTACATTTGATAATGCACTGCAACAAACCATAAACTTAGGCTTGCTTTAATTATAGCATTTCTCAAGAAAAACTAACTTGAATACACTATGAGTTAAGCTGTCAAAAAAAGTATTTAGAGATATCATTAATATAAACGCATTTAAAATAAACAGGGTGTTTGAAATGTCTAAAACTCTCGTTAATCTAACCGAAAAAATAGTTGTTCAAGAAATAGAGATGATTTTGGAAACATATCCTCTTCATCCATATCAAGAGGCTTATGCTAATGCTGACTTGAGGCAAAGTTTAATTGCTTATATTTTGACTAGAGTCCCCAACAACTATATATCAGTTGACCCGGAAGAACAAATATTAATATCTGCGGATTATCTACATCAATATGTAGGACAAATATCTCAAATGGAAGCAATCATTCGTCAAGGCATTGAGGCAATTTTAAACGAACAAGCAGAAGAAGTTAGACGACATATTCCAGAAATAGCCGCTCCAGGTTTTGTCCCATCTGATTGGTTTGGCTAGGTTAATGTAGGGGCACAAAATTGTTGTGCCCCTACTCCATGACAATCAAATCATGGAGAAAAAAACCTAAAAAACACTAATTATATAGTCTATGAGAATCTGATAAATAGCGTGGCTTACTCTTAGTTTCTAAATGATGTGGTTTATTATCTCCCTGGAGACGGGCTTGTTTTTTATCAGATGTTTCTAAATAATCTACGTCGTTCATTTGATTGAGAACCTCAGTAGTAGCCCGATTGCTAGATCTGTTAACAGAAGATGGAATACTAGTTGGTATATTCCTACTGGTAGATATAGGTGTGTTTTGAATTTGACTATTTTCCTTCATCAAACGGCTGTAAGTCCGTTGGGGAATAAAATGGAGTGGATTGTAACCGACAAAACGTAAAATCAGCACACAAGCCCAAGAATATCTGCCATCAGCGATCGCTTCGACAATTTGATTTAATTGTTCTGGACTAATAGCTTTTTGGTAATTTTTTTGAGAGGAAGTAATGTTGTAATTCATAAGCAACCCTAATTTAACTTGTTTATCTAGAGGTTTATCAGTTGATCCCACCCTTTTGCAGTTGCTTGATAGGGTCGAGTATGATGTCTGCAATGCGAAATTGAAGTTACCTCAGCAGATGCACCCATAGTGTTCATATTGAGTTCCTTTTGCTAGCTCTTAACTGAGGTATGGCAAAGTCACTTTCACATGCTTTAATTGGCAATTGAGCAGCCTGATCATCCAGATGAATATTTTTGTTGATTCTGCTTTGCTATGTCTGCTTTCGGCACTAGTACTGAAGAAACTTTCTATTTTTTAGCTTGAGTGGTGCTTGCTAACTGCTATGTCTATATCTGTATGCATCCACAGTAGGTAAAAATCTGTAGTATTGGATGACGCATTGAGAATGTACTCATATACAGAATACTCCGTCTTGGCGACCTATTTAGCCAAATTGGCACTTTTTTGAAAAAATTACTTATCTCCAGAAAATTTGAGTACCTACCGTCTACGTCGCTTCTCCTACGGAGACACTACCCGTAGCAAGATCCCCTTAGGGGTACTAGTGTGAGCGTCTCGCTCACGCGGGCAAGATGCCCGCACTACAGTCAATTTTGTTTTGAGGGATTTTTGGTAGTGTGAGCGTCTCGCTCACGCGGGCAAGATGCCCGCACTACAGTCCATCATTTTTATCTTGACAGTACGCTCCGAATTCAAAATGATGCTCTCTTCGAGACGCTAAAACCGAACGTGGACTCGCTAACGCTGCGCTAACAAAATTCAAAATTAAATACAGCCACCCACAAGGAGGAGTGGCGTGGTGAGGCAAAAATCACAGAAAAAATTTTGGCTTCTCATCCTAAAGCTAGAAGCACAGAGCTTTGGCATTTGTCTAGGATAAAAGGTGAAATGTACCTATAAATACGCATCGCATTGAGAATTAAAGTTTTTGAGGAGAGAGTTGAGGTCATGATCTAACAGAGGTTCGGGAATTCGTCATGCATGAACTAGTTCAAGCTATCTTAGACGATAGTGAAGAAAAAACTGCTCTGCGTCAGTTGATCTATGCGTTAACTGCTGTGGGCAAGCGCTACTTCTTGAGAACTGAAATTTTGCAAGCCTTTGCTGATTACTGTAAGCAATCTCAAAAGCCTCACTATTTTTATTACTCTTCTCATGTTGGCAAACTCATTCACTACACCCATGAAATGATTTTGGCACAGGAGGGGACTTGGTTTGTTGTCCGTCCCAAGATTGCCAGCCAACAATATTGGCGTTTAACAGCAGATTTAACTAGGCTCGATCTGATGCCACCTCAAGCATATCTAGAAGTGAGCGATCGCTTAGTCAATTGCTCCCAACCTGATATCCTGGAAATTGACCTCAGCTCCTTTTATAAAGATTCTCCATCAATTAGTGACTCCAGAAATATTGGTCAAGGTCTAGCCTTCCTCAACCGTTACCTCTGCACTCAAGTGTTGAGTGATTCTCTATATTTTTTAGATTTATTATTTCAACTACTACATAAACTGCACTACGATGGTATTAGCCTACTAATCAGCGATCGCATTCAATCAGGTACTCACCTAGCCCAGCAAATTCCCCAAGCCATCAAGTTTCTTTGTGAACAGCCTGATAACCAACCCTGTGAAAAATTTTATTCTCACCTGCAAGAACTAGGCTTTGAACCTGGTTGGGGGAACACCGCCGCCCGTGTGTGCGAAACCCTACAACTCCTGCAAAAACTGATTGACAACCCGCACCCTGCCATCCTCGAAGCCTTTGTTTGCCGCATCCCGGCAATATTTCGTGTCGTCCTCGTCTCTATTCACGGTTGGGTGGCTCAAGAAGATGTGCTAGGACGGGATGAAACACTCGGTCAAGTGATCTATGTTCTAGAACAAGCCCGCAACCTAGAAAACCAATTGCGTGCAGAAATCCAACTTGCTGGACTTGATCTCGTAGGCATCAAACCCCATGTAATCATACTCACCCGCCTCATTCCTAACTGCGAAGGCACATTCTGTAACCTCCGCCTCGAAAAACTTCAAGGTACAGAAAATGCCTGGATTTTACGTGTTCCCTTTACCGATTCCCAACAGGAATTTACCGACAACTGGATTTCTAAATTTGAGATTTGGCCCTATCTAGAAAGATTTGCTCTAGATGCAGAAAAAGAACTACTAGCTCAATTCCAGGGAAATCCACATTTAATCGTGGGCAACTACAGCGATGGTAACTTAGTGGCATTTCTGCTTGCCCGTCGTTTCAAAATTACCAACTGCAACATTGCTCACTCCCTAGAAAAGCCAAAATATTTATTTAGTAATCTCTACTGGCAAGACTTTGAAGATCAATATCACTTCTCGGCACAGTATACCGCCGATTTGATCAGCATGAATGCAGCTGACATCATCATTACTTCCTCATACCAAGAAATCTTGGGTACACCAGACACCATCGGACAGTATGAGTCTTATAAGTGTTTTACCATGCCCAAACTGTATCATGTCGTCGATGGGATTGATCTGTTTAGTCCCAAATTCAACGTGGTGCCGCCGGGAGTAAATGAGAACATATTCTTCCATTACAGCCAAAAATCAGACCGAGATCCCGGACTTCGCACACACATCAATGATCTACTCTTTGCACGTGAAGACCCTCATATTTTTGGTTATTTAAATAACTCTAAAAAACGCCCAATATTAAGCGTTGCTCCCATCACTTCAATTAAAAATCTCACTGGCTTGGCAGAATGCTTTGGCAAAAGTCCAGCTTTACAACAGCATTGCAACTTAATTATCCTCACCAGTAAACTACATCCAGAAGCAGCTACAAACCCAGAAGAAGCCAGCGAAATTCAAAAACTCCATGACATTATTAATCAATATAATCTCCACGGTAATATCCGTTGGGTAGGGATGCGTATCCCTATTCATGACATTGGTGAAGTTTACCGTGTAGTTGCCGACTATCAGGGAATATATATCCACTTTGCCCATTTTGAAGCCTTTGGGCGGAGCATTTTAGAGGCGATGATTTCGGGATTACCAACCTTTGCTACGCAATTTGGCGGTGCCTTAGAAATTATCAACGATCAAGGAGATGAATTCTATCTCAATCCTACAGACTTTGAAGACACAGCGAAGAAGATTTTGGAATTCCTAGAGCGCTGTGATACCCATTCTGAATATTGGTGTGAAGTTTCAGGATGGATGAACCAGCGAATTCATCAAAAATACAATTGGCATTTACACACCAGTCAGTTAGTATTACTTGCTAAAATCTTCAGCTTCTGGAACTTTGTTGCCCCAGACAACAAGGAAGCTAGACTGCGCTACATGGAAACCTTATTTCATCTATTTTTCAAACCCAGAGCCGAAAAGATATTAGAAAAACATCTGGGGAAATAAGGCATAGGGCATGGGAGTGACAAACAACAAATGACAAATGACAAATAACAAACAACAAACGACAAACAACAAACAACAAATGACAAAATGGATATTAAAGGTAATTCTCGCCATTTTCTTTATACAGACTGGATATTAATCGAAACCCAGTTTGCTCCTGAGCATTTAGAAGCTAGAGAAACTATCTTTACAATTGGCAACGGTTACTTAGGAACACGGGGCAGTTTTGAGGAAGGTTATAGTCGGCGATTACCTGCTACCTTGATCCACGGTGTCTATAATGATGTGCCTGTAGTTTATACAGAATTGGTCAACTGTCCTGACTGGTTGCCATTGGTAATTATTATTAATGGCGATCGCTTTCGGATGGATCAAGGAGAAATATTAAAATACGATCGCCAGCTGGATTTACGCCAAGGTATTTTGGCTCGCTCCATACGTTGGCGTAGTCCCAATGGCAATACCATAGACCTGCAATTTGAACGCTTTGCTAGTCTCGCTGATCAGCATGTGTTAGGACAGCGTTTGCAAATCAAACCCCTCAACTTTGACGGTTTGATCGAAATCCAGGCGAGCATCAACGGCTATCCTGAAAATGCAGGTTTTAATCACTGGCAAGAATTAGACCAAGGCAAAACCGATGCAGGCATTTGGCTACACCGCCGCACCCGTAGCTCTCAAATTGATATTGGCATGGCTGCGAGGATGGAAATTTTTGGTGTAGAGGCGGCGTTACAAGTCAGTAGTGCCCCTGGTTATCCCACCTTGAGTACGACATTCTTGGCGGTTTCAGAACAGACAGTGACGGTAGAGAAGGTAGTCACAGTTTTTACCTCACAGGAAATTGATTCACCAGCCCCAGCAGCACGCAATAAACTCGCTGCACTACCAGACTACGCCACGTTGCTCAATGACCATGAACAGACATGGGATCAGGTATGGCAAAGAAGCGACATTGTGATTGAAGGCGATAGTACAGCCATGTTTGCTATCCGATACAATCTGTTTCAACTGCTGATTGCTGGGCCAAAACACAATGACCAGATGAGTATTCCCGCTAAAACCCTTTCTGGGTTTGGCTATCACGGGCATATATTTTGGGATACAGAAATTTTTATCCTGCCATTTTTTATTTATAACCAACCAGAAATAGCCCGCAACTTAATCAGTTATCGGTATCACACCTTAGCAGGAGCGCGACGCAAGGCCACACATTACGGTTATCGGGGTGCGATGTATGCGTGGGAAAGCGCTGTAACAGGTGATGAAGTGACACCTCGTTGGTCACTACCTAGCGATTATTACGGAGAAGACGTGCGGATTTGGTGCCGCGATCGCGAAATTCATATTAGTGCAGATATTGCCTACGCGGCTTGGTATTATTGGCAAGCAACTGGTGATGACGAGTGGATGCGCGATCGCGGGGCTGAAATTATCCTCGATACGGCGATTTTCTGGGGTAGTCGGGTGGAATTTAATTCCCAGTTTGAACGGTACGAGATTCGGGGCGTGATTGGCGCTGATGAATACCACGAGTTTGTACACAACAACGCCTTTACTAACCGCATGGTGCAATGGAATTTAGAAAAAGCACTCGTAATCAATGACTGGCTTGATAAAAACTTCCCGGAACGAGCGACAGAACTAAAAGCAAAACTGCACCTAACAGACAAGCAACGGACTCGCTGGCAAGATATCATCAACAATATCTGGATTCCCTACGATCCAGAAACGGGAATGATTGAGCAATTTGAGGGATTTTTCCAACTACAAGACATCAACTTGCCAGAGTTCGAGCCGCGCGATCGCTCGATCCAAGCTATCCTCAGTATTGAAGCCACCAACAAGCGCCAGGTACTCAAGCAGCCAGATGTGCTCATGCTGCTCTATCTGATGCGACTCTCAGAAGAGTTTCCCTACAACCAAAAAGTTTTACAGGCTAACTGGGATTACTACGCACCCCGCACTGACATTACCCACGGTTCATCCCTAGGCCCATCTATTCACGCCATCTTAGCCGCAGATGCGGGCAAATTAACCATAGCTTACGAACGGTTTACGCAAGCGGCAATGGTGGATCTCTTAAACTTGAGGGGTAACACTAGTGACGGGATTCACGGGGCTAGTGCAGGTGGAGTCTGGCAAGCTGTAGTTTTGGGTTTCGGTGGTATCCGCATGACAGACAAAGGCCCTGTAGCTCATCCCCAACTACCACCCGGTTGGACGCGCCTCAAATTCCAGTTGCACTGGCGGGGTGAATGGCATGAGTTTGATTTACGCCAAAACCTAGAGAATCAGAACTGGGGACTAAATATGCAGGCAGAATCTACGCCATACCCAATCTCCCATCCCCAATCCCTTGATATTCGGGGAGTCATCTTTGACCTAGATGGTGTGCTCACAGATACAGCAGAATACCACTATCTAGGTTGGCAGCAGCTAGCAGATGAAGAGGGGATACCCTTTAATCGGGAGGACAACGAAGCCCTACGAGGTGTCTCTCGTCGGGCTTCACTGATGGCGATCATCGGCGATAGGCAGTATTCAGAAGCACAAATCCAAGAGATGATGGAGCGGAAAAACCGCTATTATGTAGAATCCATCCAAAACATCACCACCAAGGATTTATTACCAGGAGCGATCGCCCTATTGGATGAATTACGGCAACAAGGGATTAAAATCGCTATTGGTTCCGCTAGTAAAAATGCCCGCACAGTTGTAGAAAAACTGGGAATTGCTGATCGAGTAGATGCGATCGCTGATGGTTACAGTGTACAGCAACCCAAGCCAGCCCCTGACCTATTTCTTCATGCCGCCCAGCTGATAGGAACCTCACCAGCCCAATCTGTAGTGATAGAAGACGCCGCAGCTGGTATTGAAGCAGCGATTGCCGCCGGTATGTGGGCTATAGGACTCGGCCCACCAGAACGAGTAGGAGCTGCTCATGTAGTCTTTCCCAGCCTCGCAGGTGTCACATGGGTAGACATCACAGTCACATTAAACGAAGTTGCTAGATAATTTGTGTTGCGTCCCACGACAATGCAACGCTAGTTGCTACAATAATCGCTACTGAAAAAATAAGCGTTGCTAAATTAGAAGATGAACTTTGATGTCATAAAATCTCAAACTCCTTACATAAGAGACTATTTATAAAGTTAAAATAAAATTATTGTAGTAGCGTGTCTAAGCTAATTTTGTGTATTAACAATCTCTTGTAGAACGGGCATCCTGCCCGTTCTAATTAGCGGGCAAGATGCCCGCACCACAAGGAAATTGTTGGGAGCATCCCAATTTTGCAAAAATAAAATTTGTAGTGGGAGCATCTTGCTCCCTAATGTCCAGGAAGCGGGCTAGAGAGCCATCACTACAAAAAAATAAATTTACACATTTGGGATGCTCCCAAATTGTTTGCAACATTTTAGTCGTGTCAGTCCACTATTTAAGATTTACTTTATAAATGATCTCTAAAGGAAAGGTTTAGTAATGATCAACGACTCAAATTTTATAGATACTTTGCGGTGGACACCGGAAGCTAAGACAAAACTCAAAAATATTCCCTTTTTTGTCCGCACCCAAGCGAAGGCGCGAGTGGAACAGCTCGCCCGTCAAGCAGGACAAGATATTGTGACAGCAGAGTTGGTAGAACAAGCAAGGCTGGAGTTTGGACAATAAAAAAGAAATAGAACACAAAAAACGCGCTGACAAAACCTTTGCAGCGCGTTTCAGTAGCAAAACATGACGATTATTTACCGACGAAATCTATTAGGATCGAGTTTGGGATTAGGAGTATTGTTAGGCTTTTTACCAGCACCAGTTTGGGTATTGGAAAAAGAACGAATTGCCACACCATTCTTTAATCCGCTACCAGTACCACCATCTCTGCGATCCAGGAAAGGTTGAAGATTCAGTCCGCTTCGAGATGAAGACACCCGATTATTACCACTTCCGAGCAGGGTGCGCCCTAAATTATATAACTCGTCACCTGTCCTACCGCGATTCGCATAGGTGTTAACAGCCAAGGTTTGTTGTCCACTATCAGCAGTAGTTAAGTTTTGGAAGACACTATTACGGACAACAAAGGGGTCTTGACCCCGTGGTACTGTCAGTACAATTCGACAGGTAGGGTTGCCCTGTGTTGTGACACAGATAGTGTTCTCGTTATTTTCCACAGCCGTTTGTAGTTCTTGCAACCCATCTGAGCGGTAGGATTCTAAGCGGCTGGCAATTGTTGTACAGCGTAGTTGTGAATTCCAACCACCACCTAAAGCCGCAGGTGCTGCCCAAGGAAAGTATTGACCGGGTTGACTTTGTGGCTGATACATAACGGTGTGTTGACCGTTATAATATTGGCAAGTAAAGCGCGCCACACTATCAATAGGGGGTGAAGTGGGTATACCTGTTGGTGTGTTTACGGGCGCTGATGAACCACCTGTTGAGTCTGTAGGAACTACAACTTGGGCAAACGCCACAGAATTACCGAGAACCAAAGATAAACCCAGACTGCTGAAAAGGGAGTATCTTAGCAGTTTTGATGACATAAATCATCCTCCAGAGGAAACAAGGTAGGGATATTAATAGTTTTATTGACGAAAAATTTTGTTTTTAGTTCATTGAGAACGCTGTTTTTTTTCTGCTTGCTCCTTTTTCTCTTGGAGTAGCTGTTTTACCTTGGCTTGAATTTCTGCATGACGCCCTACGCCTTCGTAAGTGTAGCGGTTGTAATGACTGCGGGAAATCAAGTCTTCTAGATAATTAACTCGCTCGTTGCCACCAGGGTGAGAAGATAGCCAACTAGGAGGAGCATTTTTCTGTTGTTTGTCTAGTGTCACCATTAAGTTACGCAAGCCATCAGCAGCGTAGCCACTAGCGACAATCAGTCGTGTACCGAGAGTATCGGCTTGACGTTCCATGTCGCGGCTATAGTTGAATGTCAGAATTTGCCCAATAGTACCACCGAGAGGCAAATACTGGGTGACGTTAGAGATTAAGTTAGCTTGGGTGACTAATTGAAAACCGTGGGATAAAACTGCATGGGAAAGTTCATGGCCAATGAGTCCAGCTATTTCTGCTTCGGAGTTAGTTTTAGCGATCGCACCTGCATTAATAAATATTTTGCCCCCTGGTAGCGCAAAGGCGTTAAGTTCTGGTTCGGGAAGGACGAAAAACTCATATTTAAAATCACTACGTCCAGCTACCTGCACCAATTTTTGCCCAATTTCATTGATATAAGCGACAACAGCCTCGTCTTCAATAACTGGTAGCTGTTTTTTTGCCTGCTTGGCTACCGATTCGCCTATGGCTTGTTCACCCTGTAGCAGTAATATGGTAGAGTCTAGGGCAGAAACAGGGCCTAGTAGACTGCCAGTGAAAGCATAACCCAATGCACCCGTAATAATATTAGCGATCGCATTGCCTCTAATTTCTGCTTGAATATAGGATTTATAACGGTTGAGATTTTCCTCGGCTAACTTGGTAAACTCAGGTGCTTGGGGATCTTGAGCGTTGAGAATGGCAAATTGACGCGCCGCCAAAGACGCTTCCATCCATTTTTTCGATTCGGCGAGGGCGGTGATTCTGGCTTTAATCAGTTCTGGTTGATTGGGATACAAGGAAGAAGCACGTTCTAGGACATCTAGGGCTTCCTTGGTGCGATCGTATTTTTTCAACGCTTCGGCAAATCGGATATGTCCAGGGATAAATTCTGGATACTGCTCAACTAATAGTTGCAGAGGGACTAAAGTTCTAGTTTGTAAATTACTGGCTATCCCTGCCTCTGATTCTCGCCAGTATACCTTAGCTGCTGGGGATAGTTGCGTCGGATCAGCGATCGCGGCTCGGCGTTGTGCAGGTGGACTATGTTTAGCAAACGGCTGCTTTACCTGGCGATAAATTTTCTCTGCTTGGGGGATTTGTCCTGCAAGATAAAGCCTATCCGCCTCAATTAGTTTTAGCTGGCGGGTGATTTCTGCTGCACTTAATGTTGGTTCTGGTGGTTTTGCTTCAGTTTCTTCAGGTGTGGGTTGTGGCTGTTCAGTTTCAGATGAACGTTGTAAGACTTCCCGCAGTCTTTGTGTTTCACTTGTTTCTGTTGGTGTGGCAATTGTGCTAGGTGTTTGTGCTGGAGTGGGTGCTGTGGGTTGCATCAGGATAATCAAAATTGATGTACCAACTGACAGCAATATCCATTTACAAGCTAGCAGTAGAGACTTCCAGTTTCCTTTCATGCTGAGATTCCCTTATGCAAAAGGCTCTGTGTTTAATGTATGGGGAATCGAGGCAATACGTATACAGCGATCGCTATATTATTGTTGGTGATCAGCTTGACTTTGGGCACATAAGATTTACTAGTATCATGAAATTAACTAATTTTCAGGCTATTTATATCGCACAAACCCCTGAACCGTCGCCATTAACCATTCCTCAGCAGGGAAAAGAAGGGGTAAACCTACTGGGTGCAAGTTGGGTTCCTTTTTGGCAAACCATAGTCTGGTTAGTATTCTGGGTGTTTATCATCAACTATGTTAATAAAAATTTTAGCCAACAAATTAGTAGTTTATTTAGTGCTTTAATCGCCAGAATTCAAGATGGTTCTCCAATTAAATTCGGTAATTTTGTAGAGCTAGATGGGCCACCAGCGATTAAAAATCAGCAGGTAAGCACCGCAACTTCAGAAGGTGTGAACGGTATCAATGTTTCTGAAAATCTTCACGAAAAAGTTCTGAATTACCAGAAGAACTCTACAGGTATTTGTGAGAGTATCTATCTCATTCATCTAGCTGAAGTAATTGTACCCAGCACTCCAGAGAAACCTGGACTTTATCGCGTGAAGATATGGCTAGAAGCCTATTCAGAAGATGATTTTAATGAATGCGATCGCGTTACCTATCGCTTGCATGATTCCTTTAAAAACCAAATTATTGCCACTGAGTCGCCCCAAAATCAGTTTGAACTGTGGCTGAATGTTTGGGGAGAGTTCACTGTCATTGCTTATGTAGAAAGAAAAAATCAAGAAGCGTTATGGCTGACTCGCTATCTTGATTTACCAGGAAGACCACCAGGATAGGTTTCTGACATAATTATGCAGATAAAAAGACTGTTGGCAACGAGTTGGTTAATTCCGCATCACTGCATCTAACAGCACCCCAGCACCAAAGCGCACGACATCAGTACATGGTAGCCCGGTTTCGGCTGTAGTTTGAGCGATCGCTTCTTGAGCAGCCGTTTCCTCCAAATGGGCTGTATTCAAAGCTATCCCTACCACGGGTACGGGCGCAAAACTCCCCGCAGCACTGGCGAGAGTTTCATAAAGCTGGATCACCTTAGGTAAGGGTGGAATTGGAACATGGGGATTATTGCGGTTATGAGTTTGTCCCGCCCGATGTACCAGTACTAATTGGGTGGGTTGGGAACCACGGATCAGTGGTAAGGTGGCTGTGGAGCCTGGATGCAGCAGTGAACCTTGGCCTTCAACATGCAAGATGTCATAATTTTTGCCGTAGCGCATCACCATTTGTTCCACAGCACCCGCCGCAAAGTCTACCCGCACAGCATCGAGGGCGACACCATCCCCCTCTAACATCATGCCAGTTTGACCTGTCGCCAAAAACTTAGAACGCCAGCCCCGTAATTTTGATGCCCAATGTAACTCTAAACTAGTTGACATTTTGCCAATTGCCATGTCGGTTCCCACCGTCAACACTCGCCGACAGGGTAGGGTGCGAGCCAAACCACTAGCAACATCTAAGTTTGGTGGTTCTTTCCGTACATCCCAGATTAATTGTCCTGGTTTTAGCAGTGCTTTCAACTCTGACATCGTCGCCAAAGGTGTGTGTAAACCGTTTACCAGCGACATCCCCGCTTCCAAAGCATCTTTAATTTCATGCCAATAACTATCTGGTACAGCACCACCCTTAGGCGCAATGCCAATCACCAAGACTTCCGGCTTATATTCTAGGGCTGCGGCTACTGATCCCACAATCGGTACATCCCGCTTGATACCGGTTAATTCCGTTAACGATCTGCCGACAGATTCGTGATCGATGATGGCGACAATTGGGGCTTCACTGTAGCGTAAAAGTGCCAGTCCAGTTTTGCCTTGAGCACCACTAGTTCCTTCATGCAGCAAAATAGCTGTTCGTTGATTAAGCGCCAGACGCACAGTATTGCACCCCCAAGCCTGGTAAATCGTTTGGTAAAACTTTCCCGTCTTTAACTGATGCACCTGTAAAAGGATCATCGATTAAGTTCAGGTGAGAATCTAAATCTAGATAATCAGCCAGTGGCGACAGCTGTGCTGCGGCTGAATTGGCTAATGAACTGTCAGAATAGCAACCGAACATCACTTGTAACCCATAGGCTCGTGCTGTATGTACCATCCGCATCGCCTCGGTTAAGCCCCCTGATTTCATAAGTTTGATATTAATGCCATCCACGTAGTTTGCCAGATGCGGAATATCGGAGCTATGAAAGCAACTTTCATCAACAAAAATTGGCAGGGGTGAATGCTCCCTAAGTTTTGCTAAACTTTTTTCCTGTCCCCGTGGTAGTGGTTGTTCCACATATTTTATACCTAATTTGGCCAGCCAATTGCACATTGCGATCGCATCATCCAAACTCCAACCCCCATTTGCATCAACAAAAAATTCTAAATCTGATGCTTCTTCACACACCGCTAGTAACATTTTCTGGTCTGCTGTGATACCATCCGGACTACCTAACTTCACCTTAAATAGGCGAACATCAATAAATTTTAACCAGTCCCGCACTCTGGCTTTGGCTGCGGCTGGTGAGTTGATGCCAATTGTCACCGAAGTCGGTACTATTACATGGCGATCTAGTCCCCAGAGTTGCCAAAGTGGTAATCCTACACGTTTACCTAGCCAATCGTGCATGGCTATATCTAATGCTGCTCTCACAGATGAAGGCGTCTGCTGTTTGATTAACACTTGCTCAACTTGTTGCCTTTGCAATGGACTGAATGCTTGGAGACTGGGCGCAATTTGCTGTAAGGCGTTTTTGATTGTATCAGTTGATTGTGCATGATTGCCTACACCAAATGGCGATGCTTCCCCCCAGCCCTCAATACCATCATGTAAAATTCTCACCCATACATTTGTTGTCTGTGCCGTTGTGCCACGACTAATAGTCAAGGGAAATCGCTTGTTAACTGTAAATAGATTTACTTCCACTTGCATAGTTCTGCTCAATCTTTGGCGAGGGCAAAAAACAGTGTAAGTGGAAATTTTAGATCAAATGATCTATCTGTTATACTTTTTTACATTCGCCTTTTATTGCTAAATTTTTTCTCAGTATGTCGTCTATCAATCCGTCCCAAAATAACCTAAAAAAATGGCAAATCTTGAGTTCTAAAATGGTTTTAGATCATCCTTGGTGTAGGGTTAGGCAAGATGAAATAGAGTTGCCTAATGGAAAAATTATTGATGATTTTTTTGTCAGTATCAAACCAGAAGTCACGATGATTTTACCAATAACTGATAAAAAAGAAGTGGTTTTTGTGCGGCAATACAGACATGCAGTAGGGAATTTTTTTATAGAACTCCCAGCCGGGAATTTTGACCCAGCTAAAGAAAGTGCAGAATCAGCAGCTATCAGAGAATTACAAGAAGAAACTGGCTATGTTGCTGAAAATGTGAGAAAAATCGCTACCTTGTATGATAAACCTAGCAAAGATACTAATCAAATACATTTATTTATAGCAGAAAATGTCATCCCAACTGGAGAGCAAAGCTTTGATATTACCGAAGATATTGAAGTTATTTTAATTCCTGTAGAATCAGTTTTAGAGAAAGTAGCTCAAGGTGAGATTTCTGTAGCAGGAACAGTTGCGGCTCTCTTCTTAGGGTTAAATTTGCTTGCTAATCAATGTTCATAAATCCATTGAATATGTTTTCAAAACTACGATCACAGTTATTCTGGGAATCTTCTGATTAGTTGTAAGAGAATTGTTTCAAATCTTTCTAGTGCGGCATTTGTAGCTCGTTGATTTTCCTCAAATCGCCTTTGATGTTCTTCATATCTAATCTGATGCTGTTCATGACTTTGGTGTAGCTCTAACAACACATCATTAAGCACAGCATCACGATTAAAAATGTTTGTAGCAGTCTCTAGCAATTCATTCAGTTGTTCTTGGGTGTTGGCTTGGCGATTTGCTAGTGATATTAAAGCCTCTTCCAGAGTAATAATTTGGTCTTGAGTGCGATTTTGTTTAATTGACAACTGTGCTTGCTGGTTAGCTACTTGCTCTAGGATTGCTTCTATCCGGTCTAAGCGAGTGGAATTGTGTCCGTTAGTCATATTCTTGTTCAGTTTTTGGGATTACTTTGTCTTTTTCGTTCATGATTTTTTGTCCATTCTTCAGCTATATCGGGGTATTTATCTACGAAAAGATTTTGTATGCGATTGTGGTGGTTCTGTCATGCTGCTGCCATATTCTTTTTGACCCATTCCAAAACTTCATTGGGTTGGATTTCATAGTGATCGCAGATTTTCGCTAAGACTACGGCGTTTGGTAATTGTTCTGGATTGTTGTAAAGGTCATACGCTGTTCTTTGCGCTATGCCTACATCCTTCCGAAATTGATAAACACTAATACCTTTGCCGTCAACTAATTCCTTGATTTTGTTTCTCACTGGCATTACCTCACTCCTGATGCAATAAATAGTATCACTACACTAATAGTATTAACAAATTAGCATTGTTTATTCTTTCTTTAAATATCTTTGGTGGGCAAATCCAACCCGATAGCCAACTTCGGCAATCTCGTGTCCATTGAGCAAGAGGGTTTTCGCTGTGGTAATACGTTGGTGCAAAACGTATTGATGCGGCACGAGTCCAGTAGATTGCTTAAACTGTACGACAAAATAATTGGGGCTAAATTGGGCGATCGCACTGAGCAAGATTTCGACAAAACGACGCAAGAATCAGGCGTGACTTACATTGCCACTTTCCCTAAAGTCAAAACACTCATTATATCTGCAATGTTGCAAACAGTACTCGGTTTGAACGCGGCTCAAATTGCTTCCGCTTTTTTAGTTGCACCTGCAACCATGAGTCAGCGTCTTGTACGCGCGAAGGCGAAAATTCGAGACGCTGGTATCGCCTTTGAGTTACCAAACGCTAGAGAGCTACCAATAAGGTTGTCAGCCGTGCTAGAAGCTATTTATGCTGCTTACACAAATAGCTGGGATAACGCCAGTTTGTACCCTACGGGTTCGCTGAAAGCGTTCTCGTAGAGTAGCCGCCTCCGGCGTCTACAAGTCGGGAAACCCTTGACGCTCGAAGACTCGCTAACGCTACGCTAACACCACGCAACTGGCTCAACTTTTCAAGACGAATTTTGAATTGATTCATCTTGCCCATTGCTGCAAAATATAAGCATAAAAAGCCTCTTTATCTACCTGATCCATTGCATAGATCTTCCGACCGCCAGGCACTACTTTAGTTCTTCCTTGACTAGGGCCTGTGGTGATAATTTCTGTTTCCCACTCGCGCAATTGATAGAATTCAGGGACACCCAAATAAGCAGTAGCCAACACATCCCAAAAATAATAATCTTGGGGAACAGCCAGTGCATAACATTGTCCCGCTAAATCAGAGATGGGATAGTGGCGTTGTCGCCCCATTTTTTTGACTATATCTGATGTGACTGGCACATTATTAGTTAAATCTAAAGGACACATAATAATTTCAATTTGCGTATTCCATACCTGTGCGGCTGAAACGGCGTCCCAATAAACATTCCATTCGGCGGAACCATCATTTCCTGGTTCCCAATTTTTTTCGACATTGCCAGGGACATGCAATGCACCACCCATCCAAACAATCTTTTGCATCTTGGCGGCAATGTCTGGTGCTTTTTCCAAAGCTACTGCTACTGTTGTCAAAGGCCCCGTGACCATCAGTGTGACTGGTTCAGATGCCTCACGCAACACTTTGACCATAAAATCTTGCCCTGATTCTGCAACTAGAGGCGTGTTAATGGTTTCGCTTTGATTGAGAATGGGTAGATGGTCAACAACAAACGAATCACGGCGATAGAGATAGGGGAAAGGATTGATACCACGGACTGTGCTTTCTGCCACCGGGATATGAGAAAATCCCATCAAATCTAAGATTTTACGTGTAGCACTCACAGCCGGTTGCACATAGCAATCAGCTGGAGTGACGACAACGCCGAGAAGTTCGACATGAGCGATCGTCAACAGCAGCATAGTTGCTAGATAATCATCTACACCACCATCGTGATCCATTAATACGAGTTGTTTTGACATACAAGGAGGATTAAAAAATGGATGAATTTATGCAAGCGGCAATTCAAGAAGCAAAACAAGGTAGACAAGAAGGTGGAATTCCTATTGGTTCGGTTCTTGTCAAAGATGGCAAACTTATCGGTAGAGGACATAACAAGCGTGTGCAAGAAGGTGATCCTGTCACCCATGCGGAAATTGATTGTCTCCGCAATGCTGGTAGAGTTGGCAGCTACAGAGGTACAACTCTCTATTCAACCTTAATGCCGTGCTATTTGTGCGCTGGGGCAGTTGTGCAATTTGGGATTAAAAAAGTGATTGTGGGAGAATCCAAAACTTTTCCTGGCGCTAAAGACTTTATGGTATCCCACGGTGTAGAAGTAATTGATCTGGAACTTGACGAATGTGAGCAGATTATGAGTGAGTTTATTGCCACTAATCCAGAACTTTGGAATGAGGATATCGGTAAGTGAAAAGGAATAGGGAATAGGGAAAACTAGGTTGCCCATTTTCTTGTGAGGTTGCATTGAGGTAGGTAGTGCAGGCAGGCGATTTACTTTTAAATATGATGATATTTCAAGTTTTTTGGGGGCAATTTGTGTTTATATTCATTATTTCTTTGCTCAAAAGTACCTCAATTTCACTAGCACTTAGAGGCTTAGAAAACAAGTAGCCTTGACCAAATTCACATCCGAGTTGTTGTAGCGATCGCAGTTGTTGTTGTGTTTCAATACCTTCTGCCACAACTGCTAGTCCGAGTTGCTTGCTGAGGGTGATGATAGTTTTGACAACCTGACAATTACGGTTGCCTTCTTGCATTTGATTAATGAAGGAACGATCAATTTTTAAGGTATCGGCAGGTAATCGATGCAGATAATTGAGTGATGAATATCCGGTGCCAAAATCATCAATGCTGATTTGAATTCCTAGTGCTTTTAATTGCTTTAATATTTTGATTGTTTCAGTGATGTTTTCAATCAGCATACTCTCAGTAATTTCTAGTGTCAGACAGCGACCATCTAAACCAGTCTGTTGAAGAATTTGGGCTACGTCTTTAACTAAAGTAATTTTGCGGAGGTCTTGCACTGAGAGGTTAACACTAACCTTGAGGGGAAATTGACTAGGGAATTGAATTTGCCAGGTTACTAGTTGCTGACAAGCTGTATAAAGCATCCAGCTATCTAAAGGCACGATTAGCCCTGTTTCTTCAGCTATGGGAACAAAGTCTCCGGGAGAGACGAATCCGCGAGTGGGGTGTTGCCAGCGTACTAAGGCTTCAAACCCAATCAGATGGTTACTATTAATATCAAAAATTGGCTGATAGTAGACGATAAATTCCTGCCGTTCGATTGCCTTACGCAAATCACTCTCTAAATTGAGTCGTGTGAGTGCTTGAGTATGCATTTGAGTATCAAAAATTTTATAGCAGTTCCTCCCTATAGCCTTGGCTCGATACATCGCAATATCTGCATCCCGAATTAAATCTGAGGCTTGCAGATAATCTTTGTTACCTAAAACAATACCGATGCTGGCGGTGATTAACACTTCATATCCATTCAATATTAATGGAGTTTGAAATTCTGCTAAGATCCGCTCTGCAACATATACTGCGTCTTCAATACCTGCGATATTTTCCAGCAAAATCACAAATTCATCACTACCCAGGCGAGCAGCTAAATCTACTTTGCGAATCTTGGATTTGAGTTTTTGAGCAATGATGTTGAGTAGTTGATCACCTGCTAAGTGTCCTAAGCTGTCATTGATGATTTTAAATCGATCCATATCCAGAAACAGAACCGCGTAGTGATATGTTTCGATGCGGTTGGCGCGGTTAATTGCTAACTCCAGTCGGTTGATCAGCAGATTCCGGTTGGGTAAGTTGGTAACAGGATCATGTAGGGCGTTGTAAATTAGTTGTTCTTCTGCCTGTTGGCGATCGCGTAGTGCAGCTCGTTGTTTGCTAATATCGGTGATCGTTCTCACATACCCTGTGATTTGCCCTACGGCATCGGACTCAGCAACAGCTTGTCCAAATACCCAAGTTACTGTGCCATCGGGCTGTTGAATGCGATACTCTAGCTGGAAAGGACGATTTTCTGCCACTGCATTACACCATTCCGCAGCTACTTTTTCTCGATCATCGGGGTGAATTCCGTGAATCCATCCGGTGGCGACGGCTTCAGGAGTTAGTCCGGCAATCTTGCACCAACGCTCATTGACGTAAAGACAGTTACCTTCTGCATCAGTATGAAAAATCCCAACTGGCGTTGCGGCTGCTAAAGAAGCGTACCTTTGTTCACTTTGTCGGAGATGGGCTTCTGTGCGTTGCCTTTCTCTTAGTTCGGTTTGTAGTTGCTGGTAAGCAGTGGCTTGCTGGATGGCGATCGCTACATGGGTGGAAATTTGTTGTAATAATGTGATTTCTTCAGCAAGCCATTCTCTAGGTACTTGACTTTCAACGACGTTTAGCAGTCCCCAGAGGTGATCGCTTTGGATAATCGGAACCACAATTTTGGCGCGAGTCTCTAAATTTTCTAATAGTTGACGATGGCAATCACTGATCTTTTTCGTGTAGATATCAGATACGACTAAGGTCTGTTTATGGCGATAACAGGTATCGTGAATTCGTTTACCTAGGTAAGAAACATATCCACTGGCTACTGATTCAGCCACTACAACCATGCTCGAGTCTGGTTGAAACTGCCAAATCATGGCGCGATCGCACTTTAAAAGCCATCTGACTTCTTTTACTGTTCTATCCAGAATATCTTGCAAGTTCAGGGAAGAAAGTATTTGGGTAGCAATGGTGGTAATTATTTGCTCCCGTTCGGCTTTGGCTTTGAGTGTAGCTGTACGCTCTTGGACTTGCTGCTCTAATTCGGCGTTGCGATTTTCTAGCAGTTCTAATTTCTCTGCTTTTAGCTGAGAAACTTGATTTTCTAAGATGGCAACTAAGTTGTTTAACTCCAGAGGATTGAGTACTTTTAAAATACTTGTCTGGGTTACAATCCCTAACAACTCTCCTTGAATACCAGTGACCACTATCCGCTTGACTAAGTATTGTTGCATTACCTGTTGGACGAACCACAAAGAGTCCTTGGGGCTAGCTGAAAATACTGGCGTGCTCATAACAGTCTGTGCTGGAATATGCTCAAAATCTAGTTGCAGCGCTTGAAATTGCACAATATCCCGCTCTGTGACAATACCAACTGGTATTTGCAAGACTTTACCTTGTGACTCTTGGACTTGTTCTTTGATCAGGACTACTGAACTCACCTGATTTTCTGCCATCAGGTGAGTGATAGCTAACATCGAAACACTAGGCGCAGCACAAACCACTTGCGGAGTCATGGCGTCTGCGACGACGCAAAGATGTAGCAAATCGATGGGACGTGACAATTGCTGTAAGCTCTCATGGGTAAGTAGTCCCAGGATTTGATTTTGCTCATTGAGCAAGGGCAAATGACGAATGTGATACTGCTGGAGTAGATTGACAACAAAAAAGAGATCAGTAAATGCCGATTGCTGTAAGGTAATGACTGGATGTGCCATCACCTGATCAATGGCTAAATTTTCTAGCGATCGCTTCTGCGAACTCAGGCGAACCACATCCCGTTCCGTAAAAATTCCTAATAGTTGATTTTTTTCGACAATCAACACGCAACTTGAGCGCGCCTCAAGATGCAAAGCCGCAATTTCTGTATCTGCCTCTCTGGAAGATGAACACACAGCACGACTACCACTCATCAAGGCGATCGCTGCGCTCACGGATGTATTTGGCGAAACCATCAGTGGATTGCGAACGATCGCTGATTCGAGATTAGCTGCTGTCAAATCATGAGAAGATATGAGCATTCTTACACGGGCACGGAAAATTGACTAACCTGACGGTTTTATAATGCCCATTACACAAGCATAGTCAACTCAGTAAATGTCCCAAATTTTGAAATTGGCAGGCTTGATCTCAAAAAACATCACACTTGTGCAAGTCTTGTGGTGAAGTAATTTTAATGATCCCCTGGTCACTGCTCAAAATGCCCCATTGACCAAAGATGTGGGTACAAAAATGGTGAAACTGATTACAATACTCAAGGCAAAATCTTATTCCCTGCTCTGAATCACTCATGGAAAACTTTACTTTTTACAACCCAGTCAAAATCCTATTTGGTAAAGGTCAAATAGCCAATATTGGGACTGAAATTCCTGCTGATGCCAAAATTCTCATTACCTATGGTGGCGGTAGCATTAAAACCAACGGCGTCTATGAGCAGGTGAAGTCGGCTTTGGCTGGACGGAATGTATTTGAGTTTGGCGGGATTGAACCCAATCCTCACCTAGAAACCTTGTTAAAAGCCGTTGAACTGGTGCGGAATGAGAACATAGATTTTCTCTTGGCTGTAGGTGGTGGTTCGGTGCTGGATGGAACAAAGTTTATTGCGGCGGCGGTGCCTTTTGTCGGCGACCCTTGGGACATCCTAGCCAAGAACGCACCTGTAACATCGGCTGTACCACTGGGTGCGGTGCTGACTCTACCAGCCACCGGTTCAGAAATGAATACCAACTCGGTCGTCACCAAATGGGAAACCCAAGAAAAACTCTATTTCAGCAGTCCTCTGGTGTTTCCCCGCTTCTCTGTACTTGACCCAGAAACCACTTTTTCCCTACCTCCTAGGCAAATTAGTAACGGGATTGTCGATGCTTACACCCATGTGATGGAACAGTATTTGACCTACCCAGTCAATGCACCATTACAAGACCGTTGGGCGGAATCAATTCTGAAAACACTGATTGAGGAGGGGCCAAAAACCCTGGCTAATTCCCAGGACTACGATGCACGAGCCAATGTCATGTGGTCTGCAACCTTGGCACTCAATGGCTTAATCGGTGCCGGCGTACCCCAAGATTGGGCGACTCACATGATTGGTCACGAGTTGACAGCTCTACATGGTCTAGATCATGCTCAGACTTTGGCAATTGTCCTACCTAGCACCCTCTCGATTAGACGCGATCGCAAATGGCAAAAACTCCTACAGTATGCTGATCGCGTTTGGGGGATTGTTGATGGTAGCGAAGAAGAACGGGTAAATGAAGCGATCGCTCAAACTCGCAATTTCTTCGAGTCTGTGGGTGTTCGCACTCGTTTATCTGACTACGGCGTCGGAGTGGAAACTATTCCTGTAATTATTGAACGCTTTGAACAACGCGGTTTTATCGCCTTGGGTGAACACCAAGATGTCAATCCCCAGGTTGTCGAGCAGATTTTAACTCTTTCTGCCTAATGAGGCATGGGGCAATGGGCATGGGAAAATATCTATTGCCTATTGCCCTAACTTCATTCCCAAATAAGTAAGTCGGCAATAATAAACCGAACTATCTTACCAAGCGTAAACACTACCAAAACCTTTACCAACACCAAACAACAAACACCAAACACCGACCATCTCCTAGCGGAGATGCTACGCGTAGCTTGCTTCCCCGTAGGGGTACACCAGTTAGCTTTATTTGCACCGCTCTACTTATCAATTGACTGGCAATTTTGATTCATGCTAATCTAAATCAGACCAATCGGTTTGTAATTTTGTTTCTCATGATTAGACACTAGTAGTCTGCCAAGATAAAAATGATGGACTGTAGGCATCTTGCCCGCGTGAGCGAGACGCTCACACAAAATCCCTCAAAACAAAATTGACAGACTACTAGGAGCTAGGGACTGGTAATATATCTTTCCCATACCCAATGCCCATTGCCCTATTTCCCAATTCCTTGCATGTCTAAAGGTCAAGAAACAAAAGCTAGGATTATCCGACAAGCAGCTGAAGTGTTCAATCAACAGGGATATGCTGGTTCGTCTATTTCCGATATCATGCGGGTCACAGGTTTGCAAAAAGGAGGAATTTACAATCACTTCCAGAGTAAAGATGAGTTAGCACTACAGGCGTTTGATTATGCGATCGCCTGTGTTAGTCAGCGTACTAGAGCCGTGTTGCGGAATAAACGTCATGCAGTTGAACGTCTCAAAGCCATGATAGATGTGTCTCGCAGTTACTTAGACAATCCACCCATTAAGGGAGGGTGTCCACTGTTGAACACTGCTGTAGAGAGTGATGACGCTTATCCCGTATTACGCGATCGCACTCAACAAGCGATGAATTCTTGGCGGCAGTTGATTTGTCATATTATTGACAATGGCATTAAAAAAGGCGAAATTCAACCTAAAGCTGAGTCCGATGAAATCGCAACTATCATTATTGTCACCTTAGAAGGAGCTATGATGATGAGCAAGTTATATGGTGATGAAATTCACATGCAAAGAGTAATTAATCACCTTTATAAATATCTAGAAAGTAATCTTTAATGTATGGTACAAATCAAAGTTTATGGTTTGGCAGATAAAATAAATCCAATCAAAACCAAGCTCTCAGATACTATCCATAACACCCTAATTGGAGTTTTAAAAATTCAGCTAGAAAAGCGCTTTCATCGATTTTTCCCACTAGATAAAACAGACTTTTACTATCCCCAAGATAGGACGGAAAACAGAAGTGTTGAATGTTAAGAAAAAACCGATAAAAATAGCCCAAAATATGATAGATTTTGGGCGAAGGACTAAAATATCTTAGTTTAACGTGATTATAAAATCATTTCCCAAGATTGTCAAAGACA